>NZ_LR734844.1 GCF_900010725.2 Planktothrix serta PCC 8927
CCCTGTTCCCTGTTCCCTGTTCCCTGTTCCCTGTTCCCTGTTCCCTGTTCCCTGTTCCCTGTTCCCTGTTCCCTACTATAATTCAATATAAAAAACCTGATTTCTGAATCAGAAACCAGGTGAGGAATGAACTAAAAAAACTAAAATTAAGCCCCGTTAAAATTATTTAATGGAAACTTTAGCGCCAGCTTCTTCCAGTTTTTTCTTAGTAGCTTCAGCGTCATCTTTGTTAGTCCCTTCTTTGACAGCTTTAGGAACTGCTTCCACTAAATCTTTAGCTTCTTTCAGACCTAAACCTGTCAGTTCACGCACCACTTTCAGAATAGTGATTTTTTTGTCAGCCGGATATTCTTCCAGGATGACATCAAATTCAGTTTTTTCTTCAACTTCTTCCGCAGGCGCGGCTCCACCCGGAGCCGCCATCATGAAACCACCCACAGGAGCCGCCGCACTCACACCGAAGGCTTCTTCGATTTGTTTGACTAATTCAGAGGCTTCTAACAGAGTTAAAGACTTCAGTTGTTCCAGAATTTGATCAGTAGTTGCAGACATTTGTTAAACTCCTAGACAATGTAACGGTTTGTGTTTGAGACTCGTTGCCAAAGCAATCCGAGAAACTATGCAGCTTCGTCGTTTGAGCCATCTTGATCTTTTTCCACATAGGCATTGAGTGCCCGCGCCAAAGACCCAGGAACTTCGTTGATGCCCACGGCCAGTTTGGTCGCCACACCATTGATAGCACCCGCAATTTGAGCCATAAGTTGCTCTTTGGAGGGTAAATCTCCTAATGCTTTAATGTCACTGTCACTCAGCAGACGCCCTTCCATGACCCCACCGCGAACTTCCGTTTTCTTGGAAGCTTTTTGGAAGGCTTGGTAGGCTTTAATAGCGCTGCCAAAATCTTCTTTGACTAATAAAAAAGCATTAGAACCCTTCAGTAATTCATTCAGAGGCTCCCAATTGCTTTGACCTTCAATCGCAATTCGCATTAAGGTGTTTTTTGTCACCTTGCAAACACTACCTGAAGGCCGAAGCTGTTGCCGTAAATTGGTGATTTCCGCAACGGACAAGCCGTTGTAGTCAATCACAATCGCCAGTTGTGAGTCTTTGAGTGTTTCTTTGAGTTCGGCAACAATTTCTTGTTTATTTTCTAGGGTTCTTCCCATTCTTGTTGAAACTCCGTGTGACATTGCCGTTCATCTTTACCCCTCGAAAGAGATAAGATAACTTGCAATGGTTGACTCCTGACCCGATTAATTAAACAGCAGCGATTTCGCCATAAAAAACCCCGGTTTTTTCACCGAGGTTAAGACTTAAAACTCAAACATTAACTCTAAAGACAGACTGAATAAATTAGGTCTGTAACCTTATCCTGATTGTTTAGTTTTAAACTTGTTTAGCCTCGGCAGGACATTAAGCGTTTTGCCCCTGCTGTCTGCGGTAAGTTAGTCGTTTATTGGTTTAAATACGCAATTTTTAATCATTGCATATTTTGTTGGATTTGTCAACCCCCAATTAAACTACATCTGCAATTTTCAGTTCTCGCAGTGCTGTTATATCCACTTCAATCGCTGGCCCCATTGTGGCGGTGATAAATACACTGCGCCAATACCGACCTTTAGCCCCAGAGGGACGGTTGCGGTCAATACATTCTTGCAGAGCCGATAAGTTCACCAACAAATCCTCGGCGGCGAAAGCTGTTTTGCCAAACATAACGTGAACGATCCCGGTACGATCTGCCCGGAATTCTAACTTCCCGGCTTTAAATTCTGCGATCGCTTGTGTCACATCCGTCGTCACCGTTCCGCCTTTGGGTGAAGGCATTAAGCCTTTAGGCCCCAGCAACCGCCCCAATTTTGCCACTTGAGGCATCATATCCGGGGTAGCAATTAAGCAATCAAAATCCAGCATTCCTTTCTGGATATCATTAATTAAATCTTCAGAGCCAACGATATCAGCCCCAGCAGCTTGAGCTTCGGTGACTTTTTCCCCTTTAGCCAATACCGCAACTCGCACCACTTGACCGGTGCCTTTGGGTAAGCTCACCGTTGTCCGCAGTTGTTGATCCGTATATTTAGGGTCAATCCCTAAACGAATATGGGCTTCGGCTGATTCAGGAAACTTAGCTGTAGCGGTTTCCTTCAACAGATTAATCGCCTCTAAAGGTTCGTAAGGTCGTTCTTCAACCTTTTTTCTGAGTTCTTGTAATCGACGGGATTCTTTTCTTGCCATTCTATCTATATCTCCTGGGGTGGTTAACGAAGATCTACTTCTCCCCCACTAAAGGGTTAACTTAAATCTCCTGGCATCAGCAGGAATTCAAGGATCAGTCATTGAGGCTCAAATACAGTTTGTTGACAATCAGCCCTTAGTCTAACCGGATCGGTTTATCCTTGGCCTGGATCTCAAACTAAATCAGCCTCAATCAACAACGGTGACTCCCATATTCCGGGCAGTTCCCGCCACAATTTTCATCGCGGCTTCGACATCATTTGCGTTCAGGTCGGGCATTTTAGTTTCTGCAATTTCGCGTAACTGAGCTTGCGTAATTTTGCCCACTTTCTTGCGGTTGGGTTCCCCTGAACCTCTTTCAATTCCGGCGGCTTTGCGAATTAACACTGAAGCCGGAGGCGTTTTGAGGATAAAGGTGAAACTGCGGTCTTCAAAAACCGAAATTTCCACCGGAACCACAAGACCTGCTTTATCTGCGGTTTTGGCGTTATATTCTTTACAAAACGCCATAATATTCACCCCGTGTTGACCCAAAGCTGGGCCAATTGGGGGCGCAGGGTTGGCTTTGCCCGCAGTAATTGCCAACTTAATAACTGCTACAACTTTCTTTGCCATTCCTTAGCCTTGTTTTTCAACCTGATTAAACTCTAATTCTACTGGGGTATCTCGTCCAAAAATTGAAAGTAAAGCTTTGAGCTTACTTCGTTCTGGACTGACTTCAATCACATCCCCTTCAAAGTCTTTAAACGGCCCTGAAAGCACAATGATATGATCCCCAACGGCCATTGCTGCCTTGACAATGGGTTCCTGTTGTTGCGCTTGTCTGAAGATTCGCTCCACTTCGGCATGGCTCAATGGTAGAGGTTTAACGTGACCTCGACCCCGACCCGAATGCCGTTTTTGTTCCGCCCCAACGAAGTTAATTACGTGTGGCGTGTTCTTGACCACCTGCCAAGCTTCATCGTCAATTTCCCAGCGATTGAGTTCGTTATTCCATTTCAGCCTCATCTGAATGAGGACATAACCTGGAAACACTTTCTCCTCACCATGTTGACGACTGCCATCTTTTCGCAGTTTAATCATTGGGGTGTGGGGAATTTCCACCTTCAAAATTCGATCCGCAACATCCAGGGTTTGTACCCGTTGCTCCAGGTTCGCTTTGACTCGTTTCTCACAGCCAGAAGCCACCTGAACAGCATACCAACGACGCTCTCCCGGTGAAAAGTCCTGGGAAAGTTCGCTTGCATCTGCCATGAGGTCTGAATGTTGTGATTCGTCCGATGTAAAAGTCATCCGAAGATTTGCCCCGACGCCCAACGAAGGAAGTTGTCTGCTAAATAGATCAAGGTAGCCGAGAGCGTGACCATCAACAATACGCCCGCCGACTCACTCAATAGTTGCTGTCGGCTTGGCCAGACCACTTTGTCCAATTCCTCTTTTGTTTCTTTGAGGAAGGTAGAAGCGTTAAAGCCAGAAGTTGTTTCTTTAACTCCAACTTCTTCTTTCTTGTTGACCACCATGAACTCCCCTTGCGATCTTACGGTATCTGATCCTGATCTTAGCTGAAAGAGGGTAATACATCCGCCCAAACTTCTTAAACTATCACACTGAATGCCCCAAAACAATGTTCCTTAATGTTGCTTTTCGGAACAATGCCCAGACGTAAGATTTCCTTTCGTCTGGGCATTGGAGGTATCCAGCGCGCCCTGGAGGACTTGAACCCCCGACATCAGGTTTTGGAGACCTGCGTTCTACCAACTGAACTAAGAGCGCATAGCGGAGTGGCTGATCTTTTACCGTATCTAGCTTAACACAACTTGCAGACTTTAGTTAAAATTTTTTCCGAAAGTCACCCGGGGAATCATGGATTTTCGGGTGGGGGCCAATTTATAGGCTCCGATCAAAGCGTTGTTTAACGCGAGTGGCTTTACCGATGCGATCGCGCAGATAGTAGAGTTTTGCCCGACGGACTTTACCGCGACGCAGAACTTTAATACTGGCAATTCTAGGAGAATGAATTAAGAAGACTCTCTCAACACCCACGCCTTGAAAAATCTTCCGCACGGTGATCGTGGCATTAATACTGCCATGACGTTTGGCAATTACAACTCCTTCGTAGGGCTGAATCCGTTCTTTACCGCCTTCTTGAATTTTGACTCCAACTTTCACCGTATCCCCGACATAAATCTCAGGGAGATCGGATCTATTCAGTTGTTGTCGGAGGTTTTCAATTTCTGCCGTTTCAATAAAACGGATAATTTCTCCCGCCTTCATGATGATTTCCCAAAACTCACAAGCCCCTATTATAGATCGAAACGGATTGCAAAATCTATCAGTAATCAGTCAACAGCTAACCGTCAACCGTCAATCGTCAACCGTCAACCATTTTAGAATGTTAAACCTTTCAATGGATTCAATTGTGCCGATTGTCCTGTTATGCGGGTTAGCCTTCTATGTCGCCTGTAATTTAGGGGCTAATGATGTGGCGAACTCAATGGGGACATCGGTGGGTTCCAAAGCACTGACGCTCAAACAAGCGATTATCGTAGCCGGGATTTTAGAATTTACCGGGGCGGTATTATTTGGAGAACGAGTCTCTAAAACCTTAGCAACGGGGGTTGTCAATCCCGAAGTCTTTCTCTCCATACCCAGGGTATTTGTGATTGGGATGGTATCGGTATTGATTTCCGCCGGACTGTGGTTACAAATTGCTACCCGTTACGGATTACCCGTGTCTTCGTCCCATGCGGTGGTCGGTGCGATCGCTGGATTTAGTTCTATCGCCGCCGGACTCAACGCCGTAGACTGGCGCACCATTGGTGTGATTTCCCTAACTTGGTTAATCACGCCCTTGATCAGTGGCCTAATTGCGGCTTTATTCTACACGCTGATCAAACGTTGGATTTTAGACCAACCCGATCCCCATCGCCAAATTCGAGAATGGATTCCTTGGTTGAGTAGTTTCTTAATCGGAATTTTTGGGGTAATTGTCTTCCCGATTTTGAGTGTTCCGTTACAGAAAACCTTAACCCAATGGGGTTGGACGCTACCCGTTCATGATATTCCTTTAGGGATTGGGGGAATAGCTGCGGTGAGTTTAACTTGGATCAGTTGGCGACAATTAGAGCAACAACAGAATTCTTCTATTTCTAATTCCACACCCGAAAAATTCCCAGGGATAGAAAAACAAATGGCACAATTTCAGGTAATTAGCGCCTGTTTTGTTGCTTTTGCTCACGGGTCAAATGATGTGGGGAATACGATCGCGCCCTTAGCTGCAATTTTAACGGTGATCAAAACAGGTTCAGTTCCTTTAGCCGATATTGAAATCCCCACTTGGCTTTTACTCTTAGGGGGGAGTGGGATTGTAACCGGATTAGCCATCTGGGGCAAAAACGTGATTATGACAGTAGGAGAAAATATTATTTCTCTGGTTCCCAGTGAAGGATTCTGTGCAGAATTAGCAACCGCAACAACAGTATTATTAGCCTCCCGTTTAGGATTACCTGTTTCCACCTCCCATGCTTTAGTTGGGGGTGTAGTCGGAATTGGACTGGTGCAGGGCGGAAAGTCTGTGCGTTTGGATACCGTGCGTTCAATTGCCTTAGCTTGGGTGATCACAGTTCCCAGTGCTGCCCTTCTCAGTGCTATTCTGTTCAAGATTTTGAACTGGATTTGAACGACCGTGATTTTAATCCTCGTGATAGTAAATCGACAGAGAAATCTAAAAGAATTGTCGCTAAGGTTCATGAGAAAATAGCCAACTCCCGCCAAGATTTCTTACATAAATTATCAAGAAAATTGGTCAACGAAAGCGTAGAGACCTGCCATGGCGCGTCTGTAAGCTTTCGTTGAAAACCTCAACTTTAAGGGAATGGTTAAGAATCGAAAGCTGTCCCAATCAATATCTGATGTGGGATGGGGAAAATTTGTTAACTTTATTGATTACAATCAGAATATTAAATCAAGGCGGAGGGAACCCCGTTTTTGCCGATGGAGGCTGTGTAAGACCACTTACTTTTCAAGTCAGGGCATCGGTCTGTGAATTCGGAAGCCTACACCAACCCGATTAGGGCGGTGTCGGTAGTTCACTTGAGGTTTTTGGGGATAACCCTCCCCCAGTCCGCCATTTTTCCCGTTGTGCCTTTATCGGAGTCAGATTGTGAAACCCGGACACAGGCAGCGTTGGTATGAGTGGCGGTATAGCTGAATCAGCAGATCAATAAGAGGTTAATCACGAATGGGGACACAGGACAATCAACCGCCACCCTTTGGATCGGGAGAAACCAGAACACCAGCAGAAGAAATCCTCAGTTCGGTGATCCAGGAGTTAGAAACATTCCATCACCAAATGAAGGAACAAATGTCTCAGGACATTCAACGACTGCAACAGGATAAGGTTCGCCTAATTGAGGATATTGAAAGTCTGCAAACGGAATATCGGCGACTGCAATCTCAGCAGTTCCAAACGCTGTCCGATCGGATTCCTCCTAATCCAGCTTGGCTGAAACAACTGACCCAAATTGTTGCTCGTAATGTCGAACAAGCTTTAATCCTACGGATCAATCAAATTAAAGCAGCCAGCGATCCACCTTTGTTGGCGACTGATCCCAGTGGACTGGTTCCCCTGTCCGATGTCGGCAATGAAAACTTGAATAGTCGAGAGTTGGAAGCGGTTTTGGAAACAAGCCTTAACCATACATTCCAATCGTTACAGCAGGAATTAAATCACTACCAAAGTGACCTGTCTCGACGCTTGAATAATATGCAAACTCTGGAACAGCAAGTAGAAGCTTTGCTGGAAACCATTGTTGCTCGTTTGCAAGAACAGACGGTCGCGCCCTTTATTCGAGGAGATCACGACCGACCGGAACTACCGAGTGGACGTCCTGAAGCACTGCCCCCGGCTAAGGCTGCATTAACTAAGCAGCCGGAATCTGTTCCTTCTGGGCCAAAGCCATCTTCTCCGGTACAACTTGGTCTATTTTTGGCGTTACTCTCGGCGGTATCCCTATCGTTGTTTAACGTTTGTCTGAAAATTATCCTCAAAGGGCCACAACCCCGTGAAATCTTTGGTCTATTTTCACTAGAAGGAATTATTTCTCCGGGGATTGGAAATTCCTTATTAATTTTGTTACTCCGCATGATTGTGGTCATGGGACTGATGCCGATTGTGGCGTCGTTCCTGTATCCTCCGGTGTGGACGGATCTTAGACGTTTTCTCCAGTCCGGTGATCGTCGCTTAATGCTGACGGTAATTGGCAGTGGATTTTTCTTATTTGTATCTCAAGTCGCTATCTATGTGGCGATTGGTGAAATCCCAACGGGAATTGCGATTACGATTTTCTTTATTTATCCCATTGTCACGGTGCTGGCCTCTTGGGGTTTATTTGGAGATAAACCGACGTTCATCCGAGTGATTGCCATGATTACGATTTTGGCTGGAGGTATTCTCTGTTTACCTGCCCGAAATCCTAATATTGCGATGGGAAATGTACAGGTGGGGGTGATCGCTGCTATTTGTGCAGGTGTTGCGTTTGCAGGTTATGTACTGTTGACACAGGTAGCGGCTGGAAAACTGCATCCGATTCCGTTTAGCTTGGTGAATTTTGCGGCCATCTTTGTCTTTTCTGCCGTGAGTTTAATGGTAATACCCGATAGCTTAGGGATTAGTATTGAACCCGGAGTTTGGAATGGTTTAATCATCGGGGGTGTTGTTTTAGGGGTTCTCACCTTATCCAGTTATTTGTTAAACAATTTTGCCATTCGCTCGGCGGGAGCTTCCTTAGCCTCGATTATCGGGACGACGGGGCCAGCGTTAACGGCGTTGTTTGCCTTTTGGATTATTGGTGAATCGATTAAACAGCAACAAATTTATGGGATGGCTTTAGTGATTTTGGGGGTGGGAGCCATGAGTGTTGAACGCATGATGGCCCCGAAACGTAAAGCCAGCTAGATGTTGACGGTTAACGGTCAACCGTCAACCGTCAACCGTCAACCGTCAACCGTCCTCTTGGCGTGAAAATACTCCTGTTCCTCTTAAGACATCGAGAAAGGCGAAGACGGCGGGGACATGAAAGCCATTTGACCAGATGGCAGCACCGATGACTCGTTCTAGGGGAACAGGTAAGGCTCTAACTTGGACTTGGGGAGGAATGGGTAAGGCAGCTAAACGGGGTAAAATTGCGGCCCCTAATCCCTGAGCAACCATACTAACAATCGTTGAATCTTCTTTAATTTGATAGGCGACTTTTAACGATTGTCCCCATTTTGCCCAATGTTCGCGCACTGCTGAGGTACATTCGGCATAATTGAATAAAATGAAAGAGTAGGTCGAGAGTTCTTCCCAGGTTAAGGTTTTGGGAATTTGACCGAGGGAGTTAGGAACCAAAACCACATATTCATCTCTAGCAATTTCCCAGGTTTCAAATTCTTCAGAACGGGGTAAGGGAATTAACCCAATATCGACTTGACCTGTGCGTAAGGTTTGTTCAACCCCTAACGGGTCAGTTTCGGTAATGGTGATTTCCACATCGGGAAAACGGTTGCGAAACTGGGCAACTTTTGAGGGGAGGATGTGGGTGGCTGCACTGCGGAAGGACGCAACTCGAATTTTTCCTCGATGTAAACCTTTTTCTAAATTGACTTCATAATCGATTTTTTCACGCAGTTCTAAGATTTTAAGCGCGTGTAGCATTACCCGTTCTCCAATTAGGGTGGAACGTGCGCCAAACCGTCCTCGCAATAGTAAGGGGACTCCGAGTTCATCTTCTAAAGCTGCGATCGCTCGACTGACGGCGGATTGAGATATATTTAAACTCAATGCGGCTTCTGAAAAGCTTCCTTGTTCTGCTACTGCTAATAAAATTTCCAGTTGGTCAATATTCATTTTCGTTAAGCTATTAGCTATTCACCCCCAGACTTCAGTTGTTCTACAAACGTTGAGTTAACTTTAATAAACTAAGTTATATTATAGTAAATTTTTATCCATTTTTAACTTATAACCGTTATATTAAATTCAGCATCATTGATTAAAAATTGCTATTTTTTATTCAACCTATACTCACAAATATGTCAAAATTTACTTTTTTAAATTCTCAAGCAAAATGGATATATTTATCTTTTTTAAGTCTATTATTGCTCCTAGTTACCCTGGGTTATTTTCATTTTGACAATAAAATTCGTAGAGGTCAACAAGCACAAGGGAGATCAATTTTAAAGAGTTTAATTAAAAATCAAAATCAACAATTTAGAAAATATGGTAAATTCACCCCTAACTTAGAAAACTTATATCGAGGGACTTCAACCGGGATCGGAACCTATCAATTTAAAATGACGGTAGAATCGGATCGAGTATTTTTTGAAGCGATTCCTATGATTTGGCGACGGGTGAGTTACTCTGGAGCGATCTTTAAAATTAATCACAATCCATCGGTTATCCTGGTGGGAGGAATTTGTAAAAGTCCTCGCTCCTCCTTTACGGCTCCAACTCCCATTGAACCGCCTTTCCCAAACTTTTATCAAGTTCGCTGTCCCCTTGATTCTGAATTAATTGAATCGATGAAGTTTCTCAAATAAAATTTAGAAAATAGCTAGAAACTTAACTCAATATTAATGTTTACATCTAACTTGTTTTCAATTAAAAATTTAAAAAAGATAGGTCAAACTTGTTTGCCAATCTTAATCTGTTTTGTACTATTTGCCTTAATTACTTTTCCTTCCTTTGATGCTAGAGTTCGCAACATAAAACAACTTGAAGCAAAAGAAATTTTATTGGCTCTCATTAAAAACCAAAATTATCAGTTAAAGCATTATAATAAGTTTACCCCTAAATTAGATAATTTATATCGAGGAATTGCTCAGGGAACCCGTAACTATCAATATAAAATGAACGTGCGATCGGAGCAAGTATTATTTGAAGTTTCCGCAAACCTTCCTCGGATTAAAAGTTATTCCGGTGCATTATTTATCGTTAAAATACAAGGCTCTATGGTGCGGGTCGGCGGAATTTGCCAAAGCAATGATCTAACCTCTATTCCTCCCACTCCGATTCTACCTCCCTCCCCAGGTTCTAAAGAAATTCGTTGTCCTGCGGGTTCTCAATTGATCGAAGCCATGCAGTTTATCGATTAAAATGAGTGAAACATGACAATATTGGTACAGTTTCGTAACATACTGTTAATTTGTTTTGATCCCTGTTCCAACGAACTAAGATTTGAGTCAAGTAACTATGAATCAACCTCAACAATATTTAGGTAAAGTCTATCTGGTCGGTGCTGGGCCAGGAGATCCAGGCTTATTAACGGTTAAAGGAAAAACTTTATTAGAATTAGCAGATGTCGTGATTTATGATGCGTTAGTTAGTCCTCAAATTTTAGATTTAATTAACCCTAACGCTGAAAAAATTCATGCGGGAAAACGGCGAGGACGACACTCCTTATTACAAGAAGAAACGACTCAATTATTAATTGAAAAAGTTAAAACTAATGCCATTGTAGTCCGACTAAAAGGAGGAGATCCGTTTATTTTTGGTCGCGGTGGGGAAGAAATGCAAGATTTAATTCAAGCGGGTATTTCTGTGGAAGTTGTACCGGGAATTACTTCAGGAATTGCGGCGCCAGCTTATGCGGGAATTCCTTTAACCCATCGAGATCATAGTTCTTCTGTTACCTTTGTAACGGGTCATGAAACCGCAGGAAAATATCGACCTGTAGTGAATTGGGAAGCGATCGCGCAAGGTTCAGAAACCATTGTAATTTATATGGGAGTTCACAATTTACCCTATATTATTCAACAGTTAACCCAGGCTGGACAATCCCCCCAGACTCCGATAGCGTTAATTCGCTGGGGAACACGACCGGATCAAGAAGAGTTAATTGCCACTTTAGAAACGATTGTTCAAAAAGTAGCAGAAACGGGTTTTGAAGCCCCTGCGATCGCTGTTATTGGTTCGGTTGTCAATTTTAAATCTCGTTTAAATTTGTAGAAGGAAATTATGTTAATGAGTAACATCTGTTGTGATTATTTTCCTACTCCCTGCTATACTTGAGCTATTACTCCTATGGCAATAAAGTAGTATAATTTTAGGAATAAGTCTAAAAAGATCGCTTTTTATGAAGTTACCTTAGACTAAATTTGAAAAATCGAGGTAAATAATGATGGATAATTACAAGATTACAGCAACAAAACAACGGCTTGATTTATTAACAGAAATTGAACAAACACCTGAAGAATATATACCTGAGCTATTAAATTTTGTACGTTTATTTCGTCAAAGTTTGCTGACAAAACAAATCTCTATTAATGCTTGGAATAATGCTATTAATCAAATTAATAATAGTAGCCAAGATCAAGAAAAAATTAAACAATTATTTGAGTCTTGGGCTGAATTAGATGATGAAAATGAACAAAAAGAAACTTTAAAAATTATTGAATCTTTAGAGGATGTTTCAATTTAATGAGTAAAGTTATTTTATTAGATTCTGCACCAGTGGGATTAATTACTAATCCCAAAGCAACACCTTTAGCGGTACAATGTCAACAATGGTTTTTAAGTCTTATTCAAAGAGGTTATCAAGTCATTTTACCCGAAATTATAGATTATGAAATTAGACGAGAATTATTAAGAGCGAATAAACTTTCAGGGATCAGAAAATTAGATCAATTAAAATTAGAAATTATTTATCTTCCTATTACCACAGAAGTCATGTTAAAAGCCTCAGAATTATGGGCTGAAGCGAGAAAAAAAGGTAAACCAACCTCTGATAATAAAGCCTTAGATGGTGATGTTATTTTAGCATCACAAGCTATTTTAGTCGCTAATTTAGGGCATGAGGTGATTGTTGCAACAACTAATAAAAAGCATTTATCTTTATTTGTTGACGCTAGGGAATGGCAAGAAATTTAATTAAAAATGCTATTTGCACAATCCTTCGATTAAAAAATTTACAATTAATGCTGATAATAAATGATAATAAAGTTATCAACTGTTCTTCTGTAATTAAAATTTGTCCCTCCATAAATAACATAACTAAACCATGAACAATTGACCAACAAGCTAATGTTTAGAAGGGAAGGAATTTTAACTATGTTTTCCCCAATTCCCCTAACTCCGGTCTTCCTCAATCCCGATGATTCTCAAGATTGGAATACTTCACAGGATTCTGGACAGGATGATTATACAGATGTCAACACACCCCATAACTATCTCAATGAATAAAACCAGTTTTAAAAGACTATTCTTAGGTAAAATCCTGAAAACAAAGAAAATGCCGACAAATGAATATACTTTAGGCATTGCTTTTGAGATTATACAGTAGTATAATTTTTGAGGCTCTCTCAAAAACATTACTTTGTTTTTAAAGATGTTTGCTAGTAACCTAGTTCCTATTTGTCTAAAAGCCTTAATTCAAACTATTTTAGTATATCTATAAATTTATGCTTAATGAACAATTTGAAAAACTCAAGAAGCTCATGGGAAGATATTGTACATCTACTACATCTAATTTTAAAGTAAAAGATGATCGAATTATAAAAAAAATTTACTATAAAAAGCAGTCTAATCAAGACTGTAATGTAGTAATAGAGGATTATCATGAATTTTTTATAGAAAAAGATAAAATTTTTGAAAAGATAGTTCTTCGAGAATCTGATTTAGCTATTTTTAGTGGCAAATCTTTTGTTCTCGCTGAAGGGTGCGATTTTGGAGAACCTATCAAGGATGAGATTGAGGAGCATAGCAGCATTATTCAACTAGCTTTTCATTTAGGAGGAGAGGTACAACAAAAGCAAAACTCATTAAATCGGTATGAATGGATATCCTTACCAAAAATTATTAAAGAGCTTAATTTTATTTTAGTAAAAGGAGAGGGATATGCAAGGCCCGCTGATCGGGCTGATCAGGCATTTATTGATTTTCGAGATGAAGAGTATGTTGTAACACTTAGTTCTCAGGGGTATACAGTCAAGACAAAAGGAAAAGTAGTAGGAGTATATAAAACACCAATGGAACTGGTAATGGCTCTAGGTATACATAAATTTCAGTTTGGTATATTTGGCAATGGGGGTCGGTAGATAAAAACAAAAAAAATTTTGATAATAAAATATGCTCAATAGGGGATTACTTAATGGACAAATCAATTCAATATAAAATTGATATTATGCTATATAAAATAGAGTTTTTAAAGACAGATGTATCGATATAGGTGTAAACAATTAATCTCCTAAATTCATCTGACCTTGAAATCCGGTAATAATTCGTCGTCCATCTTTGAGAATATGAATTTCAATTTGATCTGAGGCCCAAGTGAGTTGATCTTGTAAAGCCGGATTAAAAACATGAACCCGTTGATTGCGAGAAGACACCAAAGAATCAGGAGAATTAATCGCTAAGGATTCTGTATAAGGCCCATCAATTAAAATATCCAATTCCCTTAATAAATCTTGAGCATGAGGGGGGGCTTTTGGAGATTCTAATTCTGCTAATGTAAACCCAGTAAACGACATAACATTGAATCCTTTGGCTTTAACAATTTTAGCTAATTGGGTTAAAGCTTCAGCTTGCCAAAAGGGTTCACCGCCAGAAAATGTTACCCCTTGATTGCGAGGATTTTGTAAAATTTGTTCAGCTAAATCTGTAACAGCAATTAATTGGTTGGGTTCAAATGACCAAGATTCACGGTTAAAACACCCTGGACATTCTCGCAAACACCCCTGAACCCAGACCACGGCGCGATATCCTGGGCCATTGACCTCGGATTCATCGACATAACCCATAATATTAAGGTATCCTGGTGGAATGGATAGGTCGGAAGGGGGTAAATTGTTGGCTGTTTTCATCGCGTTCTCCTTTGATTTATTTCACAGTTAACGGGTGAAAATATTGATCTCTACTTTAGCTTAAATTTTGAGAATTTATGCAAATATTAACTATTTTTACAAGCTCTTTTCCAACCTCTATTAAAATAATTATTAAACCATCCCCTGATTTGATTTTTTCCAAAATTTAAGTTAACCTAATTTAACTATAGCAGTCGCCAGACCCGTTAGGACAAAGAGTGATGCTGAAAACTAGATTTGTGTCTGTCTTTTCTTCCTTCCTCTTTCCTGTTCCCTGTTCCCTGTTCCCTGTTCCCTGCTATACATTAAGCTGGATTAAATCGCTGGCAAACGAGGAGAGAATGAGGATTTTATTAGTAGAAGATGATGAACGGATTACCAAAGCCTTAGCAGAAGCACTCATGGATCATCATTATGTAGTAGATGTTGTTCATGATGGTCAGATGGGGTGGGAGTTTGTGGAAGCGGCCGCCTACGATGTGATTATATTAGATGTGATGTTACCTCGACTCAATGGCATTCAGTTTTGTCAACGATTAAGACAACGGGGTAATACTACACCTGTATTGATGTTAACGGCAAAAGATACCAGTGCAGATAAAGTTTTAGGGTTAGATGTGGGGGCTGATGATTATGTAATTAAACCTTTTGATTTACAGGAATTATTAGCCAGAGTTCGGGCTTTATTGAGACGAGGAAACTTAGCTTTACCTCCGGTGTTAGAATGGGGAAGTCTTCAGCTTGATCCGAACAAGTGTGAAGTTACTTATGCCGGAAAACTTCTGTCTGTAACGCCTAAAGAGTATGAGTTATTAGAGTTGTTTTTACGGAACCCCGGACGGGTGCTTTCACGCGAAATGATTTTAGAACACCTCTGGTCTTTTGAAGATATTCCGGGTGATGATACGGTCAAAACCCATATTAAAAGATTGAGACAAAAACTTAAAACAGTGGGTGCATCCTCTACATTAATTGAAACTATTTATGGCTTGGGATATCGGCTCAACACGCAATGCAATTAACCCTCAATTTCGAGCTTTAAGTTGGCGCTTATTGCTTTCTTATTTAGGGGTGATGATGGCAATTTCGGGGACATCAATGATTGCAGTTTATGAATTTTTTGCCTTTAGTTTATATCAACAATTAGATCGTCAACTCCTAACATTAGCAGATGCAGCTACTCATAATTTTGAAGAAATTAAAGAACATAAAGAAGCTTCTAAAGTCTCTGATTCTCTGAAATTAGATGATGATGAAGATCTGGATATTCCTTGGCAAAATATTCAGCAACCGAATCAAGGAATTGAATGGTTTGATGCCAATCGCCAACTGATTACTAAAGCTGGAAAAGTTTTTCCTCCTCTGGATTTATCCCATTATCATCGGACTTATACAGTTAATGAGAAAAAAATTCGGACTCTAACTTTAGAGATTAACAAAGAACCTGAAGCAACCCAACAGATTATGGGCTATGTACGGATCAGTGAGTCTACAGAACCGATTGAAATGGTGTTAAAAAAATTAAGGTTAGGGATGATGTTAGGGGGAATCTTGGTGTCAGCATTAACGGCTTTTGGGGGAATGTGGTTAACAAAACAATCTTTAAAACCCATTGAACAAAGTTTTGAAAAACTCAAACAATTTACCGCCGATGCTTCTCACGAATTGAGAAATCCTCTAGCCGGAATTAGAGCTTGTGTGGAAGTGATGCAGAGTCATCCTGAACGAATTCATACTGCGGATATTGATAAATTAAAAGCGATCGCTAGTGGTGTTAATCAAATGACGAGCTTAGTAGAAGATTTATTGCTCCTGGCGCGCACAGATCAACATTCTCTTTCTATAACAACGAATTGGCTGATTATTCCTCTCCATGAACTGTTAGAAGATTTAGTAGAATTTCTTTCTTTTCAAGCCGAACAAAAGCAAATTGAATTAATCTTAGATATCAAGACAAATATTAAAATGAAAGGAGATGGAAATCAACTTTGGCGATTATTTTTGAACTTAATTGAAAATGCCATTTATTATACTGACACGGGCGGAAAAGTTAGGGTATCCCTAGAAGATCGAGAAAAATGGGTTTGGGTACGAATTGAAGACACGGGAATGGGAATTTCTGCTGAACAGTTACCCTTAATTTTTGATCGGTTATGGCGTGCGGATCAAGCTCGAACTCGACAAGAAGGGGGATCGGGATTAGGGTTAGCGATCGCTCAAACTTTAGTTCAACATCATCAAGGGGAAATTACCGTTACCAGTGAATTAGGAAAGGGTAGCTGTTTTGTTGTCCGTTTTCCGAATTTACCCCATCTTTAAAACCCCATTATAATTCGTCACCAGTTTGTCACTTTTTAGGTTTATCCTCAAACTAAGGGTTAGGAGCATTATCTTTCTGTTGTTATATTAATAACTATTTTCTGGGTCATGTACCTACCTTTAGAGAGGTAAACTTTTTACATTTCTACAAATCTATAATTATTGAGGTTAATGATATGCAAAATATCCAATTTCGGAAATTTCATCGCAAAATAGCACCCATTGTATTTATTCCTTTATTCTTAACTGCCTTAACCGGAATAGTCTATCGCCTGGGAAGGACTTGGATGGGAATGTCAGAAGAAAAAGGAGAAATTATGATGTATATTCATCAAGGAGAATTTTTAGGAAAACCATTAGTTCCGATTTATGTATTATCAGTAGGTTTAGGACTAATTGCCATGATTGTCACCGGATTGGCAATGGTTCAGTTAGCACAACAAAAACGTAAAAATCCCTCTAAAAATTCTCCCTTGAATGCTAGAAAAGTGCATCAAATTCTAGCACCGATTACATTTTTACCCTTATTTATAAGTGCGTTAACAGGAATTTTATATAGACTTGGGAAAACTTGGTTTGGGATACCGAGTGAAGTTTCTAAATTCTTACTAGGAATTCATCAAGGTACTTATTTAGGCCCCTTCGGAAGAACAATTTATATTGCCTTAATTGGTTTAGGCTTAATTGCCCTGTTAATCACAGGAATTAATCTAACCGGAATTTTCCGAAAAAAACGGGCTAAAGTTTCAGAAGAAATTTAAGTTTCAACGCAATTAAAAATTTAATTTTTAACCCAATCTGGCTTTTTTTAGTTGCAATTCCTTCTAATATTAAGATCAAAACCAAACTCGAAATAATCGGTTTCCTAACGTAGTAAGCCCTTCAGGGCTTTCTTTTCCCGAATTGAGTTAAAAGTCCGGTTTCCTAACGTAGTAAGCCCTTCAGGGCTTTCTTTTCCCGAATTGAGTTAAAAGTCCTGAAGGACTTACTACGGAGTGACTTTAGAAACCGGGTTTTGAGTTCTATAAATTATTCTGAATTAACTCTCGATACAAACTCTTAGGTTGAACTCCTTTGAGGTCTTGAATTAAATCCTTATTTTTGAACATTTGTAGGGTTGGAGTCCCAACTACCCCCGCATTTTGAGCAATTTCAGGATCTTCTTCAATGTCAATTTCAACATAGTGAATCTTACCCTCAAATTCACTTACGACTTGATCTAAAATCGGTTTAAGCCTATGACAGGGCCCACAAGTGGGTGAGGAATATTTTACCACAATTAAGCGATCGCTATCATGGTAAAGTTTCCGCAAGGCATAGCCCCCCGTATGGCGGGTATTTTGGATATCAAAATTTTCGGAAGTCGTAATTTGAGGTGGTGTTGAAGTTGGGGTTTCCGCTTCCGGTTCTGAAGTTTCCGTTTGTTGAACTTCCTGCGCTAACCCATTAATTGATAACCAACGTTCGGCTAACATCGCCCCCATACAACCACTTCCGGCGGCTGTAATGGCTTGACGAAACTCATGATCTTGAACATCTCCAACCGCATAAACTCCCTCAACGCTAGTTTCTGGAGTCCCATGTTTCGTAATAATATATCCCACCTCATCCAGGTCTAATTGTCCTTGGAAAATTTGCGTATTAGGAGTATGACCAATGGCATAAAATAACCCTTGGACAGGTAAATCCTGTTGTTCTCCTGTCTGGTTATTCTTAATTTTAATTCCCCCTAATTTCCCATTTCCATAGACATCAATAGCTTCCGTATGCCAATGTATCGTAATTTTAGGATGGGTAAGCACCCGTTGCTGCATGGCTTTACTCGCCCGCAGTTCATTACGTCTGACTAATAGATGAACGTGGGTGGCATATTTGGTTAAATAAACGGCTTCCTCGGCGGCGGTATCTCCTCCCCCAATTACGGCTAATTCTACGCCTTTGAAAATCGGACTCGCCCCATCACAAATCGCACAGGCGGAAATTCCCGCATTCCAAAAGGTTTCTTCCTGGGGTAAATGCAGCCGTTTCGCCGTCGCCCCCGTTGCAATTACAATGGTATGCGCCTTGATTTCCCGGTCTTCAGATTTAACGGTAAAGGGACGTTGACTCAAATCAACAGAAATCACATCCTCGGTAAACAATTCCGCCCCCCAGCGTTGAGCTTGGGCTTTCATCCTATCCATCAGTTCCGGCCCGGTAATGCCTTCGGGAAAACCAGGGAAATTCTCAACTTCTGTCGTGGTCATTAACTGACCCCCCGGTATCCCCCCAATTTGATAGCCTTCAAAAACAACGGGTTTCAAGTTCGCCCGTCCTGCATAAATCGCCGCCGTATAGCCCGCAGGCCCAGAGCCAATAATTACAAGGTTTTCAACAGTTGTATGTCCCATTTTTCTTATTTCAAACTCATAACGACTTCGTTTAAATCAATTATAGCAGTTTCTGTCCTCAGATGGCGAGGGAGCCGCTGATTCCGATTGAATTAACCCATTTCGTTCTCATATTGAGTAATCACCTCTTCAATGGTTTCATGACTAACATCTGAGTAGTCAGATTTGGAATAAATGGTAGCGAGAATGATGGCTTGAGCCGTTTTCAGATAATAAATAACTCGATAGCCTCCACTTTTTCCTTTTTGGATATTACTATTTTTAAGACGAACTTTAAAAACGGTATATTTCACACCAACAATTCTATCACCAGGAATTTCACCTGCTTGAAGTTTTTCGATTAAGGGTTGAAGATCGGTACGAATTGAACGATAGCGTTTAGCCAGTTCTCGAAGATCCTTTTTAAAGCGGGGAGTAAGCGCGATTTGGATGGGTGGTGGTTCACTCAGCATCAATACCTTCCCACATTTCTGAGAGCGGAATAGTCTGTCCGGTTAATGCTTCGTATAAACCTTGACGAATCCCTTCGATAACAATTTCAGTCGGCGTTTCATTGGGGTCAACTTCGTCGTCTTCAGGAATTAAGACAATAACCCGAACACGCTGTAGTTTAGTAATTCCTAATGATTGATCAAGTGTCAATTGCCCACTCTCATTAATAGTTGCTGTCGTTTCAATTGCTTTCATAATTTTTGATAGTTTACTCAAACATTTTTTCATCATAATCTTTTTTAAAGTATTACTCCAGGTTTGGTGTCAAGAGGAAGTTTTAATAAGAAAAAGCTATAGATTATGGGATTTTGTTTTTAATTTTAAAAGATTTAGCCCAAAATCCAGATTTTTGCCGAGAAATTATTGCTAATTACTTGCAATTACTTGACGGAATCATGGGGTTTGGGGTATTATAGGAAAAATGAACATCTGGGGAAGTATAACTTGACCTCAAAACCCTATTCTCAAACCCAGTAAATTCGTGAAAAGTTACAAAACCCTGACGTAATTTAGGCGTGGCGATGCACGAGTTTTTCTAAAAACTGAGGGGGTAATTTTGAGGGGAGTTGACAAAAAAGCAATTTTGTGCATTAGCTCCCAGGACTTCCCACTTCCCCCAATTAACCCTACTATATTTTGAGATCACGTTAATCTGAATAATAATGATAGAACGTATTCCAGAAGCCGAAGTCATGGACACTTGGGAAGCAGCCAGCGAATATGATGCAATGGATTTTACTCAAGTCAATCAAGAATTTGCAGAATTGGCGATAGAATTAGGGCCAGAAACCGGATTAATCTTAGATGCGGGAACTGGGACAGCCCGAATACCAATTTTAATCGCTCAATTGCGCTCACAATGGCAAATTACCGGAATTGATTTATCAGCAAATATGCTATTTATCGGGAATCAAAATATTGAACAAGCGGGGTTACAGGAACAAATTAAATTAGAACAAGTGGATGCAAAACAGTTACCCTACCCCGATGATCAATTTGATCTGGTAATTTCCAATAGTATTGTTCACCATTTACAAGATCCTCTGCTATTTTTTCAAGAACTTCAGCGCGTGTTAAAACCCCAGGGAGCAATATTTCTCAGAGATTTAACTCGTCCTTGTAGTGAAACAGAACTCAATACATTAGTTGAACAGTATGCTGGAGACTGTAACGACCATCAAAAAAAACTATTTCGAGAGTCCTTACAAGCTGCCTATACATTAGATGAAATCATTAATTTTATCGAGTCTGTGGGTTTAGAGAAGATCAGAGTTTATCAATCTTCTGATCGCCATTGGACAGCAGAACGTTCCTATCGCCCTCCGAAATAGTAGTAATAGCATAATCAGGAGGGCTTGAATCAACTAAGATGAAGTACAAAAAATTAGGGGATAGGGAGGAGTTAAGACATATACCCTTTATTGAAACCGAACAGAAATAGCAGGAGGAATTCCTAATTTGATATCAATAATGATATCTTTAAACAGCGAAATATAAACGCTTTCAAGTTTATCATTACATTTTTTCGCTAATAAGATAGCATTGAGAACAGCTATCAGCAGTTTATTATTATTGTTTTCTGACTTAATCTTCTCAATCATCTCGTTTTTGATGTTGTCAATTGAGCCTCGCAAAGAAGTTTTGATTTGTGGTAAGACTCCGGCTTCAATACTAAAACTATCTACTTTCAATCCCAATTGTTCTGCATAGGGGAGAAATTTTTGATATTCCTCAAGAATTAGATTAATTTTTTCTTGAGCGATAGCAGCCATTTCTGTCGTCTGGTCTTGAACCTGATCTATAACTTTACTTTGAATTTGTAAAGCTTGTTCAGAGATATTTTGGACGGCTTTTACTTGATTTTTATTTAAAAAATAAACCAGTAAAACTAGAATGACTACAACCACGAGAAATAGCCAGTTAGACGAGATAGATGGAAAAGCATCTAATTGACTTAAAACCGGGGGTAAATTAGCCGCAGAGAAGATGGGTGAGAAAAATTCAATGGGTGTCATTGTTTTATCTTTAAAATGCCTATGGTTTAAGGGTCTAGTTTTCTAAAAATACAATTCCAGCATATAATATAATAAAAAAGATGTCAACTGGGTTCTTTCCTACTTGTCCGAGTTAATTCTTAATCAATCATGACGGAGTGTTATGAGCCAAATAAGAACAACCACAGAGGTAAGGTTAATAATAAGAGTGTAGAACCCATCGCTAAATTTGTAACGGCTAATTCCCGATCTAAATTAAAGGCTTCGGCTAAAACCAATGTGGCGAAAGCGGGAGGAGTTGCCATTTGTAAGACTAAAACTAATAAAGGAGATCCTGTTAATCCCAATAACGTTAATCCATAACCCAACACCAAAGGCACAATTAACATTTTAATAGCTAAACTAACAGAAGCAGGTCGGAAATGATGCCAAGAATTAAGCTGACTCAAACGCATTCCCATTAACACTAAGGTTAAAGTAACACTACTCCAAGCAATTCCCCTTAACCCCTGTTCAATGGGGGGGAGAAAAGGAATATTTCTTACCATTAAACCGATCACCATACTAATTAAAGCAGGATTCGTTAATGATACTCGAACTAATTGCCAAGGGTCTTGTTTTCCCATGCCAAATCTTGCTGCTAAAGCCACTCCTAATCCATAAGCACCAATCACCGTTCCCAGTCCATCATAAAAGACTGCCCAACCGAAATATTTAGGGCCGACTAATGCTAAAATAACGGGAAAACCAATATATCCTGTATTCCCAACCATTGAAGCCAATAAAAAACTGCCTTGAGAGGGTAAAGATTGGGGTAAAATATTGAATTTAGGAATACGGCTTTGCCAGTGTAACCCCATCCAAGCTAACCCCGCACCGAGGAAAATAGCAGCCCAAGCCACTAAGGGAGCAATCCAAATTGAACCGGATAAATCCGCTTTTCTTAAAAATGCAATAATCGCAATCGGAACAACACCCCAATATAAAATTTGACCTAAATAATAGGGAACAATAGCAGGTAATTTTCGACCTAAAATCCATCCGATTAAAACGCCACCAATTAGCCATTGATAAAGAGTAAAAAGTTGAGTTACAGAATTAGACATAAAGATTAGGTATTAACTGTTGAGCGTTGAGGTGTTGACGGTTAGCCGTCAACATGAAGTATTATAAAATTCAGCCTTTGATGGATGTGCAGGAGTAAAGCCGTTGAAGAATTCTAGTCTGCCTAAACAAGCCGAAACTGTCGCGGATGGATCAACAGAGGAGATTCCAGAGGCGATTCGAGATCTTCCCGTTGTGACCGTGGCTTCCTCCCGACCTTCCCAAAGACCTGGACTCTTCTGGAAAATGTTGGGGTTAGCAGTCGTCGCGTTCTGTACTGCTTTGGTGATTAATTATCAATTTGGAATTCTCTCTCCCAAATCTTATATCCCCATCGTAGAAACCGTCGTAGAACCCAAGAGTTCTGCTACATCTTCCCCTACTCCCACTCCCAGCGCTTCAGCGACACCAACCGCCTCCGCCTCCCCAACAGCCTCTCCAAGCTTACCGGACAATTTACTGGGTCATCTCCCCTACGCGGAAGCCCCCGCAGCCGAGTTAGAAAGTATTAATGCTGATGGGAGTCATCGCTTACGCAAAGCCGCCGCCCAAGCTTATCAGCAAATGGATCAAGCGGCTTTAGCCAGTGGGGTGAGTTTAGTTCCGATTTCCAGCTTTCGTACTGTTAAAGATCAGGAAATGATCTTTTTTGAAGTCAAAGCGCAACGGGGACAAGTCGCCACTAAACGCGCTGAGGTGAGTGCGCCTCCGGGTTACAGTGAACATCATACGGGTTATGCCATTGATATTGGCGATGGTAATATGCCCTCAACAAATTTAAGTGTTAGTTTTGAGCAAACTCAGGCTTTTCAATGGTTAAAAAATAATGCCGCTTTTTATAGTTTTGAGTTATCCTTTCCTAAAGATAATCCCCAAGGAGTGAGTTATGAACCTTGGCATTGGCGGTTTGTTGGCGATCGCCAGAGTTTGGAAATGTTTTATAAAGCTAGAAATCAGAAAAAAAATTGATGAGAACGACCAGTTTAAATTTAATTGCTATTACTGTTTTCTCCATCACTTTATCGGCTTTATTGAGTCCGGTTTTGAATATTTCGCCGTTTATTCCGGCGAGCATCACCTGTTTTTTATTAGGTGTGGCGACGTTAGATGTTTTTCAATTTCAAGGTCAGGGTGCTAATTTATTAGTAGATTGGTTAGCGGGAACTTCGGCTTCTACTCGTGAACGAATTTTACACCATGAAGCCGGACATTTTTTAGTCGCCTATTTGATGGAAATTCCCATTCAGGGATATGCGTTAAATGGTTGGGAAGCGTTTAAACAAGGATTAAATGCTCAAGGGGGGGTGCAGTTTGCTGATCAACTATTATGGGAACAATTACAACAGGGTCAACTTTCAGCACGGGTTTTAGATCGTTATTGTACAGTGTGGATGGCGGGAATAGCCGCAGAAACGATAGTCTTTAAAAAGCCGCAGGGGGGACGGGAAGACCGAGAAAAAATTACCGCTATTTGGACTCAGTTAAACCGTCCGATAAGTGAAGCCAAATTTAAAGAGCGCTGGGCTATTCTCCAAGCTAAAACATTAATTGAATCTCACAAATCTGCCTATTATCGTTTAGTAGAAGCCATGAAAAATCGGGCTTCTGTTGAAGAGTGTTATCAAGTTATAAATGTTGACGGTTAACTGTTGACCGTTGGCTGTTGACAATTCGTAATTCGTAATTCGTAATTCGTAATTCGTAATTCCCAATTCCCTACTCTAACAAAAATATTATGATCAAATTTATTAAAAGAAATAAAGATAAAATTGCGATCGCTTTCTCAATATTTTTATTAGAAATAAATCCTGTTTTTGCCTCTGAAAGTCTGTCTCAGCCTTTAGATGGCTTTGAAAATTTGTGTTTAAATCAAGAAAATTTGAGTTTAGAAACGAAAAAAACCTTTGATTTATTATTAGGAATAACTCAAACAAAAGACTGTAAAACAGCTAATAAAATTCTATCTCTACAAACCCAATTAAATTTAAGTGGGTATGGAATTAAGGATTTAAGTCCCTTAAGTTATTTTTCTCAACTGCAAATTTTGTATTTAAGTGGAAATCAAATCTCTGATTTAACGCCCTTAGCTAATTTAACAAATTTAAAAGGGTTAGTGCTCGATGTTAATCAAATTAGAGATTTAACGCCTATTTCTTCCCTAACCCAACTAGAAACTTTGATTTTAGATACTAATCAAATTAATGACCTAACACCTCTTGGAGGTTTAAAAAACTTAAAAAATCTAGTGTTATTTGATAATCAAATTCAGGATATTACCCCATTAAAATCTTTAGTGGCTTTAAAAAAATTATCCTTATATGGAAACCAAATCAAAAATATTACGCCCCTACAATCTTTAATAAAACTCAGCTATTTAGCCTTATATGATAATCAAATTACTAATTTAACCTCGATCAGCAATTTAACTCATCTGAAACAACTACTACTATTTAACAATCAAATTGCTGATTTAACCCCCCTCGCCTCTTTAACCGATCTCAAGCAATTAACTCTATTTGATAATCAAATTTCCGATATTCGTCCTTTAGCGACCTTAACGAATTTAACCGAACTTTCCCTCGGAAATAACCCCATTTCCGATTTAACTCCTTTACAAGCCTTGAGGAATCTAAAAATCCTCAGCTTGTTTAATGCTCCCGTGTCGGATATCACCGCTCTGCAAGAATTAACGCAATTAATTACATTAGATTTGTATAATACTAAAGTTTCCGATAGTCGCCCGTTGCAAAGCTTGACCAACCTAACCGGATTAGATTTAAGAGGGAATCCCTTGACAGAACCTAGTTGTCCAGTTAAAACCAACTTAACTTGTCGTTTTTAGTTGAGCTAGGATAATCCCTATGACTTATTTTCTCTAAAATCCACAGAAATAGTGACCGCATTGACTAAATACTGAATCACGGCGCGATAAATTAGAGAAATAGAGTCAGGTCAGAAGTCAGAATTTTCACCATTCTTTAAAATTTAGGTGAGTCAATCATGCTTGACTAGCAAGCGGGAGAATCTTATGACCTTTGAAGAGATCTATCAATTTTTCCAAGAACCCCCGCCTATCTATCTCAATAAAGAACTGGCGGTTTGCTACATTTTGTCTGTTTTTCTCCAAGGGGACTCCTATGGAACCGAACTGATTGAACGATTGGAAGAAGAATATTCCACCTATCGATTGTCCGATACGGTTCTCTATAGTGCTCTGAAGTTCCTCGAAAAACAAGGAACGATTACGGGATACTGGCAGAAAGTTGAAGGTAGAGGTCGTCCTCGGAGGATGTACCAAATCATCCCTGAATATAAACATCAGGCTCAAGAGTTGGCACGGCTTTGGTCTGAATATACATCTCGTCAAGGTAAATTTATGTAAACTACAAATCAACGAGTAACACTTCTAAGACTAGACTGGTTTAACCTATGATGATTCCCGTAATCCCTTCGACTTTCGTGCTAACGCTGTTACTAGCTATTGGGTTATTCTTTTTTGTTCGGGCTTCGATCAAAGATCGAATTGAGCAAGAGAAGCTCATTGCTGAACAGGAGGCGGACTCTCTGCTCAGGCAAATTCAGCAGTATTTTGCGTCACGAGCCTATCGTGTTACGGAGTTAAATCGGGAAGACAATCAAATTACCTTTGAGGGGCTAGTCCGCCCCAGTTGGTTTTTAGCCATCTTCTTAACCCTGTTAACAGCCGTGGGACTGTTATGTCTAGGGTTAGTGCTATCGATGGCTATTCCCAACACGGGCAAACTCTCTTGGGGGCTGGTGTTGCTTTCGCCCCTAGCGGGTTGGTTTTATTGGCAAGGGGCCGGGCGTCCAGAACAAGTCTCTCTCAAGCTAGATGCTGTTCTCGATCAGGGAAACCAAACTCAAAGTTTAATTACCGTAACCGCTCACCGAGACGAACTAGCAACGCTCAAACAAGCACTCCACCTCAAACCCTGCGAATAATTTCCCTCAAACCCTGATTAGAAGCGCAGACTCCTGTGTTAGTTGGCAAAAAGAGATTCAATCAACTTTTAACCGACTCAACGCCAAGAGAAAAATTGCCCCGATTGACCTCTTTCCACCAGACACATCCGGTTCCTTTCTCTTGCGCCTGCCTTATAGGAGTTAAGGACTGAAGCTCATGTTGGTGATGGCTATCATCAAGGATCAGGGATCAGGGATCAGGGATCAGGGATCAGGGATCAGGGATCATAGCTCAAGAAAAGTTCCGCATTCAGAAAACCCTTTCAATTTCAACAGGAGAATGTTGCCGAGAACATCAGGACTTCTGGACTTTAAACCCCCTTAACAGTAGTGGAAGCGGAAGACATCGGTGTTGCTTTTTCCACTAGCTGTTTGAGACTGGGGAATAAAAAGTGATTTTCTTCAACATACTGAGCCCCAAACAGACCCTTTTCAGCCCAGAAGTAACGGTCTGTGGTATGCTCATTTCGCTTGACAAGAAGCAAAGCAGGAGGAATAATCCCCTCAGCATGGATAAACTTGCGAGCAGCCGTTACAGGTTTATCTTCGCCACTCGAAATGCTATATTGAGGC
This sequence comes from Planktothrix serta PCC 8927, assembly GCF_900010725.2. NCBI lineage: Bacteria > Bacillati > Cyanobacteriota > Cyanophyceae > Oscillatoriales > Microcoleaceae > Planktothrix > Planktothrix serta. The sequence goes on from NZ_LR734844.1 coordinate 26,927, forward strand.
ACACATTCTAAAATTCTACGTCCTTCTTGTCTGCGACGGCTTTTACGCTTACGTCTTCTAGCCAACTTGTTGACCTCCTTTTTAAGCAGGCGGGTTGTAAATATAGCTACAAAATCCGAAAGAAGTATATCTGTTCTAGTTCAAAATTTCAAGCTGTTTTAATAGATTGATACAAAAGAGGGTTGACAGTTGGCGGTTGTTGGTTATCAGTTAACCCTCAGCATCTCCTCTGTCAATCATTAACACTCAACCGTTATGATGATCACAGCAAGTTCTGAGTTTGTTCAACTATGTCGCACTCAACTGTCGTTGACGGCGAGTTTAGGCGCGTCGTTGAGTGTGGTCTACTTAGCGGAGGCTTGGGTGGATGAGGAACAGAAGAAACTGATTCCCATCGCTACTTACCCGGAGACATCCCTGGAGGATTTGCAACTTCCGGGTGTGATGCCTTTACCAGAAACCTTAATGCCGACCTTACCCCGCTTATTAACCGCAGAACTGGAGGCGAAAACCAACATCCTCTTACCGACGGAGGAGATTAACGATTTTTCCCAGACGGAAACGGACGCGGATAAACCGATGGAGGAAACAGCCTCCTGGCAACAACGCTGTCAAACGGTTTTACCTCTAATTCAAGAAGAAGTGGTTTTAGGCTTTTTAGTCACCGGACGCCATGATCGACCTTGGAATCCAGAGGAGTACCGCCAACTGCAAGCGATCGCTCATACTTTAGCTATTGCCTGTATTTTAGATCAACGCGGCCAATGGTGGCAACAACAATTAGGACAACAGCAACACCTACAAGCGCAACAGGCTGATGCCCTTCATAATATCTTCCATCAACTCAAAAGTCCGCTCACGGCTGTTCGTACCTTTGGGAAATTATTATTAAAGCGACTGCTGCTGGAAGATAAAAATTATCCCATTGCTAATAGTATTTTGCGGGAGAGCGATCGCATCCAAGAATTGTTGCAACAAGCGGATCAAACCTTAGAACGCAAAGACTCCCCCCTAAGTCTACCTCTAACGGTGGATTCTGTCTCGATTTCGACGCCCCCATCGGCAGAAAATTTTTCCCCGTCTTCGGCGTTAGCGTTGATCAGCACCTGTGATCAACTCGAACCCCTAGAATTGTCTGAGGTGTTATCACCGTTAATTTTATCCACCCAAGCCATCGCCGAAGAACGACAACTCCAGTGTCAAGTTGACCTCCCCCCCAAATTACCCGCCATCCAGGGGAATCGTAAAGCCTTACGAGAAGTTTTGAGTAATCTCCTCGATAACGCCTTAAAATATACTCCACCGGGCGGAAAACTTTGGATTCGAGTGCAACGGAACAAACCCACTCAAAAACGGAAACCTCAACCCCCGCAAGTCGGAATTGGGATTAGCGATAATGGCCCTGGAATTCCCCCAGCAGATTTAGAGCATTTATTTGAACGTCACTATCGGGGTGTCCAAGGAAATTCGGAAATTCCAGGGACAGGTTTAGGATTAGCGATCGCAAAAGCCTTAGTTGAACAAATGCACGGAGAGATTCAAGTATTTTCTCCCGTTCATCCCGCCTGGGTATCGGAGGATAACATTTCCTCCCCTAATCTTCCCAGAGGAACAACATTTATCGTTTGGTTAAAGGTTGTAACCCCTAATAGAGAATTGAACAAGATTTGATAAAATTATCCTTTCTTAACGGATGTTGTACTTATCCCCAAGCCAATACTCGTGTTGGGTGTAATTACAAACGCTTCTGAGTTCAAGAATTGATCCCTTTCCTCTTAGCAAATTTACCCGATTTAAAACCCATGAGTTCATCTGCTAATTCTGATAATATTATCAATAACCCTGTGAATTCTTCCCTGCCTTTAGAAGACAATTCTACCAAACCAATCCCTTATGTTGCTCAAGAAGATATCATTTATCGCGCCTTTGATCGGAAAACGGTCTGTCGGGTTTTGAGTCAAGCTCATATTTATGTTTCCATTCGCTGGACAAGAACCCATCTTTATATTGGAATTCCGAGTACCGTTTTAGCCGCCGTTGCGGGTGTACAAGCCATCTCCAGTTTAGGAGGAAATTATCAATTAGTTTCCATGATTATTCCAGTTTTAGTGGCTATTCTCGCACCCTTGTTAACCTTTTTAGATCCCAATGGTAAAGCAAATACCCATTTAGTCGCCTCCAGAGTTTATGAACAAATGGCAGATCAATATGATTCTTTTTTACTCAAATGTCGTTTAGAACCCCGATCCATTCAAGAAGAACTTAATGATTTAGTTCAAATTAATTCTGCATATAGTGAAAGTAAAAAATCCCTTCCAGCTTGTCCAGAATGGGCCTATCAACAAGCCCTTCACACGGAAAATGCCATCCAAAAACTGATTCCTGATGAACTAAAAAAGGCAGGAGGTCATAATAGATTTAGGACGAATTCTCCCTCTTGAATTATCGACAAATTGAACATAGTTAAACACCTTTTGATTTCCGTAGAAGCAGGTTTGAGTTCACCTTTGAATATCTACCTAAAACCAACCCAAAACTACTTCTACGGGATGGAGGCTTAAATGAATAAAATACCATCTGATTTAGAAGGATTAGAAATTACTCCAGGGGAAATCAAACATTGGAGCGGTGTCAGCCCGAATTTATTGTATCGACCTGCTACACTCAAAAAATTGATGGGAGAAGGTTTAAAAACTTTTAGCATTGCGGTATTATTATTAATCAGTTATTGGATTTGGAGTTTGATTTTTCCTGAAATTTCCTTAATCTTTATCATGATTTATTTAATCATTGGAGTTCTATTAATCCTTGAGGATAGTATCAAATTTTGGAACACCTTAACCCGTCCCCAGTTTGTTAAACTCTGTAATCAAGTTGATCGTTATAACGCAATGGTTAAAGCCTTAAGCATTTATGATCAACTCGAAGCAACGGAACATTCCCCAGGAAAATTAAACAATAGAGCAGCAATTATTGAAGCCTTAAACTTAATTAGAACCGAATTAATTAGAGGATTAAAAATAGAACGAACCTTAAAAAAGCATCAAAAATTTATTCAGCAACATTCAGAACTATTTGACCCCAATTTTACCGCCTTAACCGTCTTACAAACAGAAGAACCCACAACAGAACAAGGAAGACTCCTCTATCAAGCCTTTGAAATTGCTTCAGAAGTTTATCTACACTTAAAACAACTTCAGGCTCAACAAACTTCCCGTTAAGTGGTAGGCTGTTCTTAATATCCTATAAATCCTCCGATGGCCTCAACACAATTTTGAGAGGAACTCCAATGCGACCTAAAATTATTGTTCTCGATGATGACCCCACAGGTTCCCAAACCGTTCATAGTTGCTTATTGCTGACTCAATGGGATGTCGATACTCTGCGAATTGGACTCGCTGACCAATCTCCGATTTTCTTTATTCTGACCAATACTAGAGCCTTAACCCCCGAACAAGCCGCATCCGTTACCCGTGAAGTCACCCAAAATTTAAAACTCGCCCTCGCCGCCGAAGAAACCCGGTTTCTCAACGAAAAATCTGGATTTGATCAGCAAAATCTGGGCCAGAAACCCGGTTTCTATGTTATGGTGGTGAGTCGTTCCGATTCTACCTTACGCGGTCACTATCCTGTAGAAACCGATGTCATCGCCGAAGAACTTGGCCCCTTTGATGCTCATTTTCTGGTTCCCGCGTTTTTTGAAGGCGGAAGAATTACCCGCAATAGTATTCATTATTTAATGGTTGAGGGTGTAGAAACCCCCGTTCATTTAACAGAATTTGCTAAGGATTCGGTCTTTGCTTATCAACATAGTTATTTACCCGATTATGTCACCGAAAAAACCAAAGGTTTGATTCCATCGGAAAAAGTAGAACGATTTTCGTTATCGGATATTCGGGTGGGAACCTTACCTCGGTTAATGCGTTTAACAGATAATCAATGTGTAGTTGTTGATGGTGAAACTCAAGCCGATTTTGATCAATTCGCCTCGGATATTATTAGTGCGGCTAGTCAAGGAAAACGCTTTTTATTCCGCAGTGCGGCGAGTATTTTAACCTCTTTAGCAGCACTGGGAAATCAACCCATTCCCGCCGAAGAAATGGCAAAATACACCCGCAATGGAAAACCGGGTGTGGTGATTATGGGTTCTCATGTTAAAAAATCAACTCAACAATTAGAACAGTTATTACAAGAACCTGGAATAGTCGGAATTGAAGTCGATGTTTCCCATTTATTAGAAGAAAGTGAGACTCAAAAACAGGAACTATTACAACAGATTTTAGACCAAATTTATGCTATTCATAATGCAGGTCAAACGCCAGTTATTTATACCAGTCGTCAAGAATTACAATTTGATACGGTAGATATTCGGTTAGCCTTTGGGATGAAAGTCTCAGATTTATTGATGGATATTGTGCGAGGTTTACCCCCAGATATTGGATTTTTAATTAGTAAAGGCGGAATTACCTCTAATGATGTCTTGAGTAAAGGATTAGCGTTAAAAACAGCACGGTTACTCGGTCAAGTATTAGCCGGATGTTCAATGGTCAAAACCTCTTCTAAACATCCTCTTTATCCCAATTTACCAGTAGTTTTATTCCCTGGAAATGTGGGAGACTCCAATGGTTTAGCAACGGTTTATCAACGTTTAACCCAACCCCCAACCTAACCCGTAGGGTGCGTAAGCGCAGCGCACGCACCACTCCCTAATTAAACTTAATTAATCTACCAACAATCATAAACCCCTACTAACAAGCCTATGGTTTCTTCTTCTTAAAAATCCAAGCCAGTCCCAGAATTCCTACATAAAAGAAGAACGCCACTATAAACCAGATTATTACTGATATTATAAAGGTCATGCTGGGATCATCAGTCGAATATTTCTTTACTAATAGACCAGAACTAGAGACTGCAATCCCTCCCGCGCTCATTCCTGTACCGACGGCTAAAATTTGGATTTGGAGTTGATAATTATTCTCTTGTTCCCGTTTTTCATGACGGTATTGGTTTTCGGTTTGTTCAATTTCTGTAATTCCCCGAATAGATGCGATCGCTCGATCTACTAAAGTAGAACCCTCAACAAAATAGTTGAGTTGATATTTAATTCGCTCTTGGAAATATTGGCTATCTTCGTTAATAAAAGCCGAAAAGAAATCTAAATTTTTCTCAGAATGAATCGATGATTTTTCTTTTAATTTCCGTTGAATTTCTTTGAGGGTTTGTTGATAGTTTTTACTATTAATTACAATTGTATTTCTATAATGTTTTAAATTGCGGAGGGTTTGAGAATAGGTAAAATCTAGCTGAGATAAAGCTTTAAGTTTTTGTTTAAGAAACTTTAAGTCTGCTTCATTTAAAAAAGATTCATCTGTTATTTCCTGATTTAAAAATTCATTTAAACTTTTGATTTCTCCTTGAATTTTACTATAATAATTAAAAGCTTTTTCATATTGTTTGAGGCTTCCCTGGTAGTCTGTAATCACTTTATTACGATAACAAAATAAATCAATAAACTTAGGGTAACAATCAATAAAATCTTCACTGCTTTGATTTTTTCTGAATAACCAAATTAAAATATGACAGTGATGAAGATCTGAAGAATCAATATTGATTTCACTTAAATTATTGATTTCACTTAAATTATCATATTCAAAAATAGGGCTTCCAAATAATTCTCCTTGGTTTTTTAGGGGAGGAAGTTGTTGAGCATTGGGGATAAATTTTTCTAAACATTTTTGAGCTAAAATTTCTAAATCTTCAATTGAGCTTTGTTTAAATTCCTCTGGAATAAAAGCAGTAATTAATAAAGTTTGTCCGAGAGAACTATTAACAAATTTGGGTAAAAATATCTGATTTCGATTAATTTCTCGTAAAAAATTTAAAGATACTTCTTCTGTTTTTTTACCATTCTCCTTTTCGGGACGGCGCAAATTAAATGCTAGAGCATAACTATCATGAAGACATTTAGCATAAACTTTTCCAGTAATCGGAATTCCACTATAGCGGAGTTTTTCCGCAATGGGTAAACTTTTGGAGTTTTCGGAAGGTTCAAAGTTATATTGCTCAAGATGTAACCGTTTTGAAAAATGCAGATTTTCTAATATTTCATCACACTTTTGCCAAAGTTTATTAGCGTCAGTAACTCTATTGTTTCCATCGTCTCTTAAAGCTTTCCACAGATGAAATGCAAATAAATGTAAATTAGGTGCATAAACTTTTTCTATCATCTTAATGATTAATCCATTGGCTTAAAATTTGCTTGACATAATCCAGAATAGGAACTGTAACGGGACAATCTTCGCTACTTTGAGGGGGAGGTGTAATTAAAATTCTAACTTCAGAACTAGAAATTTCTGATGGAGAATCTTCTGAGGTTGCGAGTTGACAATTCGGAATAATCAAGCGATATTTATGGGGATCAGAATCGATAATCTCTTCAAGTTCTGTTCGATATTTTCGCTTCTTAGCTTGATCATATAGATTTAACCGTTGTTCATGATCTCCACACCATTCTATAATAGAATTCGCAGCTTGTTGAATTTGATCAGGTTTTAAATTTTCCAGTTGTTCTAATAATCGGGTTAAACTGGATTTATCCTGAGCTTCAAGAATGGGAGGTTGTATTTCTAACAGTTCTAAAAAGCAGACTAGGGTTTCAATAGAGTCTTGCATCATTTATTCCCTCAACGGATTGACAATAATAGAAGATCAAGATAATTCTAACCTATTTTCCAATTGCACAAAAACCCGCCCAATAATAGGCTTCTTTAAAAGGTTGATAGGTTGATAAACGCCACGCTAAGTTTAACTCTTGACTGAGGTTTGGTTTCGATTCTGGCTTTAATTGTAGCGCATTCCACCATTTTAGCAGGTTTTCTTTATCAACGGTTCTTAACCAGTTTTGGGCTTGATTTAAGGCTAAACTCACGGACTTTTCAGATCGAAACAGTTCATAAAACTTAATCATTAAAATCGCCGTTGATAAATCACTGACTCGCCATAAACTACAAATCACATTTTTAACCCCTGCAAACAGGAACCCACTGGAAAGACTAATATATTCTTCTAAAGTCTGATCAAATTGCGTTAACCCCGTTTCACAGGCGGATAATGTCACCAGTTCCCCTTTTGGGAAATCTAAACTAAAGATTTCGCGGAGGGTATAACATTGGTCGGTATCGACTTGTTTACCTTTTCTCCAAGGAAGATAACGCTTGGTTTCTGGAGAATCTAATTCTTCCTGAGTTTGGCGATCGCTCGATTCAAATACTTCTACAATTCCCCCTGCTAAAATTAAATGGGATAATAACGGAAATTGAAAGTTAAACGACCCGTGACAAGCAAAGTGGAGATAATTAGCATCTCGAAAGAGGTCACTATTAGGAGGTTGAGTCAGGGCGATTTTAGTCGCTTTTTCACGCGATAAAATATTAGCGGTAAATTGAGAGGCGATCGCATCCACTTCTAATTCTGCAAAGTCTAAGTCTTTTGTGGGATTTTGAATCGCAAATAATTGAATATTATTAACAGCATGGTCGGGATTTTCTTCCCGCAAGGCAATATTTTCTAACGACATTAACCCCATTTGCAAACTCGGTAAATATTGCACCCCCTGAGAGAATTTATCAAATAGACAGAGGGTTTTTCCGTTATCTTTAGCAACGGGTAAGGCATGGAGGGGAAATAAATGTAATTCTCGATAGGGAACTAAGATTAACCGTTGACAGAAGGCGGGAATTTTACTCAAAATATACTGAATATTCAGAATTTCGGCTAATTCTTCTAAAAACGGTTCTAACTGATTTTCCCAGATGTCGGTTTTGCTATTATAGGTTTTTAAATAGCGATCGCGCAATTCCACCACTGCCGTCACCGCTTCCGGTTTTGATTGCCAATAATCCATCGAAAAACCATTAACTAAATTTTCACCATCAACAACACTCTCCCTGTCATTACTCTCACTGTCATTCTGAGCGCAGCGAAGAATCTCAGAGATGTTTCGCTCCCCAGCATTACCCTCAACAACACTCTCACTGTCATTCTGAGCGAAGCGAAGAATCTCAGAGATGTTTCGCTCCCCAGCATTACCCTCAACACCACTCTCCCTGTCATTCTGAGCGCAGCGAAGAATCTCTAAGATGTTTCGCTCCCCAGCATTACCCTCAACAACACTCTCACTGTCATTCTGAGCGCAGCGAAGAATCTCTGAGATGTTTCGCTTCTCTGCGTTCCGCTCAACATGACAAGGGGAATCTGCCCAAACGATAAACGCATAAATCCTTTCCGACGCGATAAACCATTCCACTAAGGCCGTTTTCTCTGGCAATAATGCCGGAATTTCTGATAGATTAATCCGTTGCACCCGTTGGGTATATTCAAAGGTGGAATCAAAGGTTTTAATCTGTTCTAAAACTTGATTTAATTCCTGCTTTTGCTGAACCAAAGTTTCCCGAATTTGATTAATAGAATCAATCGGAATATTAACAGCACCCGCACTTCGACTTTGAGGAGAATCTGGATCAGTCCCATCAGCCGGAATATCGCCGCCTAAAGATTCGATAAACCGTTGATTAGCAGAAAGTTCCCGACGCAACTGTTCTAACCGTTGACAAATCTCTGGTGGGGTATTTTTCGGCAATAAATCTCGGTTAACCAAGAGTTCAATTAAACTGCGAGACTTGCCGCGCTCCAGGGTGACTAAGGCTTGAGCGATCTGGTTCTGATGCAGATAAGCTTGGATAAGGCGCTCATAAACCCCAACATTCTCACGCCGTCGCTGTTGTTTATTGGCATCGGAGCGATCGCGGTGACAGAGTTCTTCTAAAGCATCCAGGGCGGCTTCATAGCCCGTAATAGCCAGTTGCCAGTTTTCCACCTCAAAAGCCGTATCACCCAAATTACGCCCGAGCAATAAATATTGTACCGGAAACTCCAGGGGAGAAGATAAAGCTAGGGCAGATTGCCAGATTTCCAAGGCTCGGGGGATTTGTAGCAGGTCATTGTAGGTAGATGCCAAGTTATTCAGACTATAAAATTCTCCGTAACGATCTCCGATTTCCCGTGAAATCGTTAAAGCCTGCTGATGATAGTTGATGGCTTGTTGATGTTGCCCCAACAAGTAATTGTGAGCAAGGCCCAAATTGCCCAGAACATTGCCTTCTTGCACACGATCTCTGATTTCCTGATAAATCGTTAAAGCTTGGTGATAATAGTCGATAACTTGTTGATTCTGCCTTAAGCAAAGGTAAACAATGCCCAAATTGACCAGAGCAATGCCTTCTCTCCTACGATTTCCGATTTTCCGTGCAATGGTTAAAGCCTGCTGATGATAGTTGATGGCTTGTTGATATTGTCGCAAGCAAAGGTAAACATTGCCCAACTTGTCCAGAGCATGGCCTTCTCCGCTACGATTTCCGATTTCCTGATAAATGGTTAAAGCCTGCTGATAATAGTCGATGGCTTGTTGATATTGCACCGAATCGTGAGCATTGCCCAAATTGACCAGAGCATTGCCTTCTCCCTCACGATCTCCGATTTCCTGATAAATGGTTAAAGCCTGCTGATAATAGTCGATGGCTTGTTGATATTGCCTGAAGCAAAGGTAAAAATCGCCCAAATACTTGAGAGCATTGCCTTCTCCCTCACGATTTCCGATTTCCTGTGAAATCGTTAAAGCCTGCTGATGATAGTCGATGGCTTGTTGATTCTGCACCAAGGAACGGTAAGCAACGCCCAAATTATTGAGAACTTTTGCTTCTTCTCCGCTACGATCTCCGATTTCCCGTACAATGGTTAAAGCCTGCTGATAATAGTCGATGGCTGGTTGATATTGCCCCAAGAAACGGTAAGCAAAGCCCAAATTATTGAGAGCATGGCCTTCTCCGCTACGATCTCCGATTTCCTGATAAATGGTTAAAGCCTGCTGATGATAGTCGATGGCTTGTTGATTCTGCCCCAAGGAAACGTAAGCAACGCCCAAATTATTGAGAACTTTTGCTTCTCCGCTACGATCTCCGATTTCCTGATAAATGGTTAAAGCCTGTTGATGATAGTCGATGGCTTGTTGATTCTGCCCCAAGGAACCGTAAGCAAGGCCCAAACGGTTGAGAGCATTGCCTTCTCCCTGACGATCTCCGATTTCCTGATAAATGGTTAAAGCTTGCTGCCAGGATTGTAACGCTTGACGATATTGACTACGGTAATATTCCTCAAGTCCTTGATCTAACAAGCGCTCCGCTTCAGCTTTTTTCTGTTCTGGGGTCATGGCACTATTCCTGGGTCTGGGCTGGGGTTGCTGATATTGATTTTAACTTGAATTCGATCAAGTGTGAGGGTTTTGAAATCCCTGAATATTTGTTATTAATAGGCAATCGTAATTCGTGCCGCAATGGGTGTTTTGTAGTGTCAGCGTCCTCGCTGGCTGGAAATTAACCCTCGGTGTCAATTTCAGAGGAAAACAGGTGATTACAGCCGAGATTAGATCCCCCTAAATCCCCCTTAAAAAGGGGGACTTTGAAATCTGGTTCCCCCCTTTTCAAGGAAGGTTAGAGGGGAGGAGAAGACTGTAATGATTCTGTCAAAACAAATACTTTGAAATCCGGTTCCCCCCTTCTCAAGGGGGGTTAGGGGGGATCATTGACTTAAGAGAAACTACCCAATTTTTAGCCGGAAGTTGACACCAATGGCGATTAATTATATAAAAACCATTATTATTTTATTGTTAAAAATTTTATGGTGCGTGCGCGTTGCTTACGCACCCTACGGGTTATATTTTTAAGTTTTGACGGGGTTTAAAGGTTTCAATTTGACGTAATTTTTCATATAATTCTCGTTCTTGGGGAGTAATATTTTTAGGAATAACCACTTGAATTTCGATTAATTGATCTCCTCTTTCTCCTTGAGGATTGGGATAACCTTTATTAGCTAATCGTAACCGTTGACCCGATACAACCCCCGCAGGTAAACGCATTTTAACTAAACCATCAAGAGTAGGAACATCAACGTCTCCCCCTAATACTGCTTCTGTGGGAGTCACTGGAATTTGACAGTAAATTTCTGATTTTTCCACTCTAAAAAAGGGATGGGGAGTAATATTAATTTTTAAGAATAAATCGCCCCCATTAATTCCTTGATTTCTCAAACGGATTTGTTGACCCTTCACCATTCCTGGGGGTAAATCTACTTCTAAAGACCGTCCATCTTCTAAACGAATCCTTTCTGTTCCTCCAGTATAAGCTTTTTCTAAAGGTAACGTTAATCGTGCTTCAATATCCCGTTTGGTTTCACGGGGAGTGGGTTTATAAACTGCTTTTGTCCGAGGAGAATCATAGGGATCAGTGGAGGTCATTTGAGGGGAGTTTTTCGGGTCAACCGTTCGCACTTCTCGCCGCCGTCCTAATAATTGATCAACAAAGGTATCAAAATCAGAAAAATCCCCATAATCTACATCTTCAGTTTGAGAAATCGTCCGACGACTTCCCCAGTTTTTGATTCCTGAAAACGCATTTTTTTGCCAATCTTGAAACCCTTTTTGTTTCCAAAATTGACTATAATTATCATATTCTAATCGTTTTTCAGGGTCAGATAAAATATTATAAGCTTCTCCAATATCTTTAAAGGTTTCTTCTGCTTCCTTATCTCCTGGGTTTAAGTCGGGGTGATATTGTCTGGCGAGTCTGCGATAGACTTTCTTAATTTCATCAACTGACGCCTCACGGGAAACCCCTAAAATTTGATAATAATTACGAAAATTTTGCATAGGTTGAGATTAGGTTAACGGGTTAATGTTTTAAGATATAGGAGTTAGCTTGCTTGGGTTGACAAGGCTCTAGCTAAATTTAACCACAAAGACGCAAAGACACAAAGAATTTATCAGGACTAATCTGCTGATTGCGATCGCAGAAACCCGGTTTCTTTTAGAAACCGGGTTCCTAAGAGTTTTACAACCAATCATCATCATCATCCCAATTATCAGTTTGAGAATAGCGACGAGAACGAGTTGTACCCCCGCCTAAACTACTCCCATTGTTACTGCGTTGGTCATACCGGGGATAACTGCGAGTTTGAGGTTCGTAGGGATCAACTCGACGTTTTTCACCGGAAAAAGTTCGCCGAATTGAACCAAATAAATCATCCTCATCGTCCTCTGTTGCAAATACGGAAACTTCCCGACTTAACTCATATAAAGCATCCTGTAAATCTACACTAATTTGATCAATTCCTCGGTCATCATCTCGTTCTAAACTATCTCTTAAAGACCGAATTAAGGTTTCAATTCTTGACCGTTGACGTTGAGCAAATTGCATTCCATAATCTAAAGCAACTTCCCTTAATTGTCGTTCTGCTTGATAGGTTAATGCTTGGGCGCGATTCCGTTTTTCGACTTTTTCTCGTTGTAAACGGTCAACTTCTGCATATTTTTCCGCATCTCTAATCATGTGATTAACTTCTTCTTGAGATAAAGTAGAAGCACCTTGAATTACAACACTTTGTTCTCGTCCAGTGGTTTTATCTAAAGCGGTAACTTGTAGAATTCCATTCGCATCAATATCAAGCGCTACTTGAACTTGAGGAACTCCCCTCGGCGCAGGGGGAATTCCCGTTAATTTAAACCGTCCTAAAGATTTATTATCAACGGCTAATTCTCGTTCTCCTTGTAAGATATGAACTTCTACCAAAGTTTGGTTATTTTCAGACGTTGAAAAAATGTCAGAACGACGTACCGGAATTGTTGTATTGCGGGGAATTAATTTTTTCATCACTCCCCCAATGGTTTCTAATCCTAACGATAAGGGAGTCACATCTAATAATAACACATCCCGCACATCTCCGGCTAAAATTCCCGCTTGAATTGCCGCACCAACGGCCACCACTTCATCAGGATTTACCCCTTGATTCGGTTCTAAATCAATTAAAGTTCTAACTAATTGTTGCACCATTGGCATTCGAGTTGAACCGCCCACTAAAATTACATCATCAATATCATTAGGAGTTAATCCCGCATCCGCTAAAGCTTGTTTGACCGGACGACGTAACCGTTGAATTAAATCCCCACATAAGCCCTCAAATTCTCCTCTCGTTAGGCGAATTTCTAGGTGTTTAGGGCCGTCTTCTGTGGCGGCAATAAAGGGTAAATTAATATCCGTAACCCCCACCCCAGAAAGCTCAATTTTGGCTTTTTCAGCGGCTTCTGTTAACCGTTGTAAGGATTGGCGATCGCGTCTTAAATCTACCGCTTCTTCTGATAGAAATTTCTCCGCTAACCAATCGACAATTTTTTGATCAAAATCCGTTCCTCCGAGTTGGGTATCTCCACAGGTAGACTTAACTTCAAATACCCCTTCTCCCACCTCTAAAATTGAGACATCAAAGGTACCCCCACCCAAATCAAAGACTAAAATTGTGCCATAATCTCGCCGTTCCAAACCATAAGCTAAAGAAGCGGCTGTGGGTTCATTTAAGATGCGTTTAACCTCTAATCCTGCAATGCGTCCGGCATCTCTGGTGGCTTGTCTTTGAGAATCATTAAAATAGGCAGGAACCGTAATTACAGCCCCGGTAATTTCTTCCCCTAAATAACGAGTTGCTTCTTCAACTAATTTTTTTAATATCATCGCCGAAATTTCTTCCGGTGCAAAATCTTTATTAACTCTGGGACATTTGATTCTAATATTATCAGTTTCATCCCGTCGCATCGTGTAGGGAACCCGTTTCGAGGCGGGGGTGAGGTCAGAATAGCGACAACCCATCAGTCTTTTGACCCCATAAAAGGTATTTTGGGGATTCAAAACCGCCTGTCGTCTAGCCATCTGTCCCACGATGCGTTCTCCTTCCTTGGTAAACCCAACGACGGAGGGGGTGGTTCGCATCCCTTCAGAGTTAGCAATCACAACGGGTTTACCGCCCTCCATGACCGCAACCACAGAGTTCGTTGTCCCCAAGTCAATGCCGACTACTTTGCCCATGCGTTGGTTATCTCCTTGTCTATATGGTTTCTGGCTAGATCAACTTATATTCTATCGTGTTGTAACGCAGTGTAACGTCTACTGGTTCCCTGACCCCTCAGCTAGGACTGATGTAGAGGATAACAAAAACCCGGTTTCTATAGTTTCATCGGGTAAAATATCTATCCATTTACGATATAACATTTCCCAGGTTTGTTTTTGGTTAAAATTTAATTTATCCATCCCATCAGTTGCCATTTTAAATTGTTCTGATTTTTTTAATTCATCAGTATCTTTAACATTAAATCTTTTATATATCGCTTCTTTAATTTCTGTAATTTTAAGTTGTTTGTTTTTTGAAAGATTTTCTGATTTTATTTTTAATATCCTGTCAGAATCTTCAATCACCAGCCAAACCAATTTTTCAAGATCAGTAGAAGTGATAGGATGATTTTGAGACTTTTGGGAAAGTTTGCTAATTTCTTCTTGTACTTTTGGAGGTAGAGGTGTAGTTTTCATAATTTTCAGGTGATTTTGTGTTTAAATTTTAAGTTGTTATATTTTAGAATAAACCTGAATAGGATTCTGTATTATTGATAATACCTTCCTCTGTTCAAAAGTGTCAAGTCTCAAAAACGTCCTCTATAACCTTTATTACAAATTATAAAAACCCCCTTAGTAGTTCATCTGCTAAGGGGAATTTAAGTTAATACTGCTATATTAACTTTGCATTTTAATTTTTAATTCTGCCATCTTCTAAGGTCAAAATGCTATCAGCAACATCCATAATTCGGGGGTCATGAGTTACCATTAATACCGTTGTCTCTCCTTGTTTGGCTAAGGTTTTTAACAGATCAATTACACCCCGACCACTACTTGAATCTAAAGCCGCTGTGGGTTCATCCGCCATAATTAATGGAGGTTCTCCCGCTAAGGCTCGCGCCACAGCAACCCGTTGTTTTTGACCGCCTGATAAATCCTGGGGTAACAAATGAATTTTATCCTGTAAACCCACTTGTTCTAAACGGGTTTTCGCTTCTTCTCTGGCATTTCTTTTTCTCATTCCTTTGAGATGCAGAGCTAATTCTACATTTTCTAAAGCGGTTAAAGCAGGGAATAAATTAAAGCCTTGGAAAATAAAACCAATATTATGTAAACGAAACTCTGCTAATTGAGTCCGAGACAATTTTGTAATTTCTTCACCCAATAAAAAGACTCGTCCAGCAGTTGGCGTTAAAAGTCCTGCAATAATAGACAATAATGTTGTTTTACCCGATCCACTAGGCCCCATCAATAGTTGAATATCACCTTGTTCGACTTGTAAATTAATATTTTGCAGGACTTGAATCATTTGTCGTCCCGATTTATAAGCCATTTCCACACGACAAGCTTGAATTCCAATCGGCTTAACTTTGGCATTTGGTGAATAGTATGCAGCCTGATTGGGGGATATCGTGGATTTTTCCTCGCTAATTTGAGTGCGTATCATCGTTCAAAATTAATTATGATGTGGGCTTCTAACAAAAATTGACGGGTCTAATAGACTAATTACACAGGAGTATTGTCAGTTTACTGAGAAAATCGAGTAATTCCAGAGAAGGAGTGCTGAACATGAACTATCCTGAACAGTTTAGTCTTACTATTCTAAGATCAAAAGTCCCTAATGCTTGTGATCAGACTCAATCCTTCCCTAAAACATCAATCACATCAAGCTTTAAACACAATCGCCGGATCAACCTTAGTGACTTTCTGAATGGCGAAAAATGCCGACCCCGTACACATCGCCACCGTTAAACCAAATACCCCTAAAGCAGATAACGGGGTAATTAAAATCAAAATTCCTTGGGTCGCGCTCGCCCAGGATGCCACGCCGAAACACAGGGCCATACCTGGAATATAACCTAAAACAGCCATCCAGAGGGCCTGTTCTAAAATGATACTGTAGATCACCCAGTCGGACGCTCCCATCGCCTTCAGGGTTCCAAATTCCTTTAAGTGGTCAGTGACGGAGGAATAAAGAATTTGTCCGACCACCACCATCCCAACTAATATTCCCACCGCCGCCCCTAAACTGAGAACAAACCCAACTCCTGTGCGTTTTTGCCAAAAGGTTCGCATCACCGTAGACATTTCTTCACGGGTAAAAACCTGAACATCATCGGGTAAAGCATCACCTAGTTTTTGCTTCAGTTGGGTCAAATCTTCGCCTGGTTTTGCCTTAATTAAAACATAAGTGATCGGATCAGCTAAATTTAAGGCTCTTGGGGGAGGAAGATTGGCAAGTTTTTGATTAGAGGATTGATCCTCATAACTTTGAGTACATTGTAAATCCTCATTTTGAACTTGGCACAGAGTTTGAGTTTTTACGGGACTATTAACATACGCATTAGCATTTCTTAAAGACGTGAACACAAAACTATTGCTAACAATTGATTGAGTTCCTTGAGTGATTCCTCCTAATTTTGCTTCTAATCCTCCGAGTTTTGCAATATCACCGATATTTTTAATTTTGAGAGCGTTTAATTTACTCTCATCAATCATAATGGTATAGGGTTGTTTTAAAGCATTGGCTTCTCCTTGAATAATATTCCAAGGTGCAAATAATTCTCCCTCTGGATCGGAGCCAACCACCGTAACCGCATGAATTTTATTCTCTAGGGGATCACGCCAACGCGCATTTCTAAAAATAAAAGCTTCGGCTTGTTCAACGCCAGAAACCGTCTGAGCTTGGGTCATCCGTTCTAAAGATATCGGCATCGTTAGCTCTAAGTGAATCATGTCTTTAGAGGCGATCCAAATATCCGCTTTCGAGTGATCAATTAATATCGAGGAAGACCGAATAAACCCCGTTAAAATCCCATTTTGAATGGTGACTAAACTAACAGCAAACATGATCCCAGCTTGAGCCACCAAAAAACGGGGAATATCTTCAAATAGGTTTTTTCGCGCCAGAGAAGCCATAGGTTAGGGGTGTTGACGGTTGACGGTTGACGGTTGACGGTTAACTGTTAACTGTTAACAATTCTATTGTATACCTTCTCTAAGCAGTGGCTTGTTGGGGAAAAAGTTGGCTGAGATTTTGACGGGATAGGGGTTTTACCCAGGAATACCAGGTGGCTACGGGTTTAAAATCAACCGATTGATAGAGCTTTGTTGCTCCTGTTAAACTATCGGCATCAACGCTAAGTTTCGCAGTGGTTACACCTGCTTTTTGCAGTTGAGATAAACCTGCCAAAAGGATGGTTTTTCCTAATCCTAATTTCCGAAATGTTCGCCGCGTTCCCAACCATTCAATCCAACCGATTTGATCAGAATTTAACTGACATTTACAAAAAGCCGCAAATGTGCCATTGGGTGCGATCGCAACTAAATCTAATTCGGGTTGATAGTTGGGTTGACTTCGCCAATATTCAGCTTGTTTAAGGGTTAATTCGTGATGATCCCAATGGTCAATAAAGGATTCGTTAAATAAATCAACCCAGGCTGAAACGTCTTGTTTTCTTTGGATATGAGAGAGTTGAAAACCGGAAGGAAGTTCGGGAATAGATAGGGGAGATTCTAAGGATTTCGCCATTGTTATAAACTGTCGATCTACCTTAAAACCTTGTTGTTCCAGTAAGTGATTTTGTTCGGTTTGTTGTTCTAAAGTATAGGTTCTTAATTGCACGGGACACCGTTTTTGCTGTCCGATTTTTTGAATTCGAGCTTCACACCACCGCATCATCTCTTTGCCTAAATTACTGGCTCGGACACTGGGATGAATATACAACCCAAAATATCCATCTATCACATTTTTAGATACTTGAGGTTCAATTCCAACTAATCCTAAAAGTTGACCCTTTGCATCTGTCCAAAGACGGATATCTTTTTGGGGATTAACATTGGGAGAAGATAATCCTAATTTTAAGTCTGCTAAACTTTCATCTTCAGTGAGATGATCAACGGTTTGACAGGCTTGAAATAAATTAAAAATTGCAGACCAATCTTTTTGACCTTCGTAGGGTTTAATCATTAAGGAATTCATAACAAATTGTTCCGAAAATTCGGACTGTTTTGACTTAATATTGAACTGAAAAATTTGTAGGAGAAATTAGAGGTTGTTATATGAAATCCCATTATAGATGCTACAGATGATCCTCTCTAACCCCCTGTAGAGACGTTGCATGCAACGTCTCTACAGGGGGGATTTGTAGCAAACATTTCGAGATTTCATATTACTTGAATACAACCTTGTTTTGCTCTCTGTTCAATGTTGATGACAGAGAATTCTAAACCAAACTCTATTTGAGCCGAAAACCTTTAATATTCAGGTTTTCCGACTAAAATCGGTATAGTTATAGGGTTAAAAATCAATAATGACGATAAAACTCTGTTTCCTGTGGGTGACACAGAAATGTTCAGGTTTTATCCAATTAGACACTCATAAAAAAGGGTTAATAAATTAATTAAATTTTGTTCTTTTACTGGACTACTGCACAGGCTAAATGGATATTGCCAGTTCGACCACTGGCCCTTGGAAAGTCACCAAACCTGATACAAAAGTCCTGTTCATTTGATTAAAAAGGTTTTGTCTCGCTAGGTAAAGAAGAATTTCACCTCCAATGAGGTCTTATTGTGAATTCACCCTCAGACCTGACAACCGCAGGCTGGATTACTCCATTTGAGTGTGATCGGCTAATGGCGGACGTTCCTGATCTAAGGATAGCCGATCCCCCCAATCGGTTGTCAAGTCTTTCAGGGTTAAGCTTTGATTATCATGTAGTGAGTCCTTCAGGACTCAAAGCCCTGAAGGGCTTACTACTTTCTTAGTAGTGAGTCCTTCAGGACTCAAAGCCCTGAAGGGCTTACTACTTTTAGATGATTTAGTCTGAATGCGATAATTTGGGTTGTTTGTAGAGTTGTAAAATTGTTATCACTGATTAGAATTAGCGATCGCCCTGCTTCAGGTAAGAGAGCGCCCCACGTTAATCCTTCAATATTATCAATTGCTATATTTAAACGACTTAAATTGAGTAATAAAGTTTTTTCTGCGGGTCTAATCTCAAAATCTACTGCTTTTAAACTAGGCAAATCTTGAATATTATCCGCTTTTTCTAAAGAAACTATAAATAATTTAATAGTATATCC
The DNA here is from genome assembly GCF_900010725.2 of Planktothrix serta PCC 8927. Classification (NCBI taxonomy): domain Bacteria; kingdom Bacillati; phylum Cyanobacteriota; class Cyanophyceae; order Oscillatoriales; family Microcoleaceae; genus Planktothrix; species Planktothrix serta. Next base: position 45,997 of record NZ_LR734844.1, read on the forward strand.
TAAACCCAAGGAAAAAGATCGTTCTAAACTGATTAAATGTTGTTCATCAATCGCTAATAAATCGACTAAACCCTGTCTGTTATATTGTTCTGCTATAAAAGAAGAATTGGCTAAAGGATCAGTAATATACAAAAACTCTCGATCGGGTTGATTGGTTTGCAGATTATATCGCAAAATTCGAGCAGGTGTTCCCCGATCTAAATTCGCTATTTCTCCATCTTGAATGAGTGCGTTTTCATTCGCTGTAAATAAATAGGTTTTATCCGGTGTTATTGTTAAGCTTTCAAAGGCTAAATTAGAACGAACTCCTCGGCTTTTATTCCCATTCCCATCAAAAAATTTTTCGGGAATGGGTAAAGTCTGCAATATTTCGCCCTTCAGGGAAAACTCTTGAATAAAAGGGGGAATATTTTGATAAAAATTTCCTTCTGAAGCGATAAAAATGCTATTTCCTGAAAAGGCAATTCCTTCAGGATCAATGCTATTTTTAGTAAAGGGTTTTCCCGTTTCTGTTAATAAGGGAGTAACACCGATCACACTTACTCCGGTTTCCGATAAAAAACCGGAACTTAAATCAATATTTAGGGTATAAAATCGGGCCTTATTTTTATTGCTTGGGTCATCGGATATGGCATAATAAACCTGTTTTTCCGGGTTGTAAGTAATTCCTGATAAACCCCCAACTTCTGTATTATTATAGAGTAATTCGGTCGGTAAAGTCCCTTGTCCTATCAAATCAATCACCGTTGAAATCGCCACACTAGAGGTGCTGAATATTAAAAACAAAATTACTGTTAAGATTAAGAGTGAAAAAGATAATAAAATTTGCATTAAATTTACCTATTTTGAGGAGGATAAAATTGATAATTTTTTATATGCTAATAGCGAAGATTGATGAGAACTTGAGTAATAAAGGGTAAAGTCTTTTGGCTTTGCAGATTTAAAGAGTTAGGAACAGTTTTTAGAGGTAAATCTCGACGGAAAAATAATGGTAAACTCATTAATCCTAGAATAATCACAATCACGGTCATCATCCAAATTAATAAACGGTTGGGTTTATAATTTGCTTGTTCAATTTGCCAAAAAACTTGATTATAATTCCAAGCTGCAATTATAGTAATAATCATTCCCGTAATTACTAAAATAATTCCAATATTATCAGAGTTGAAAATCGGATGACTAGGGGTAATTTTTTGGGTGAATGAGGTTTGTAATTGACGTAAAAATAAACTAAATCGAGCGATCGCAAAACCCAAAGCAATTAATGAAATAGACGTTCTTAACCAAGCTAAAAATGTCCGTTCATTGGCTTGATGTTCTCGCTGACGATCAATTTTTTGTTCTTGAGTCATATCGTCTATATCCGTTAAAAGCTATTATTGAAAAACCGGGTTTTTTGTTAATCATTGAGAAAGTCTGTTAACCATTCTTTAATATGAAATGTAGCGAGACAGTCATCTTCATTATACTGCACAATAGCATCTAATAAAGAGCGATCGCCTGTTTTTAACCATTGTTCATACCAACAAACAGATTGAGCACCATTTGCTTTGGGATCTCGCCATTCAAACCCTAACCATTTCGCCACAGGTTTCAGCGCGTAACTTTCAACAGGAAGTGTCACCGTTTCTGTCATTTTTGCATGAAGATCAATAAATCGTTTTAACACGGGTTTCCACCAATAATCCGGGGTATTATAAACCGTCGCTAATCGTTTAATTGTTTTAGGTTCATAATCACAAAAATGGAAAATAGGGGCGATCGGATACATCCAAACTAACCCTAAAAACTGTTTCCAAATTAATTCCTCTTGAGCTTTATTTTCTGCTAAAAGCGGATAAAATTTTTGTTGATTTGAACGCCGATCTACGACTAACATTCCATGTAAATAATCAAAATTTAATTCGGGTTGTGCTTCAATATCAAAATAAATCTCAACGGGAAATTGTTTTAACTTCGTTTGATAATTATCCTGAAAAATATCAATCCATTGGCTAGAATTAAAGTTTTCCTCAAAACTAATAAACTCCTCTTGACGTTTAATTGCTTTACTCTCTAAATTGGATTCAGCTTGTTTAATAATTTGTAAAGCAACTCCTTCCACAAATTCGGGATATACTTCCAATTGCTCAGGGGTAGCCTTGGCTAAGGTTTCAACGGTAGTTAAATTAAGTTCCTGTAACCGTAAATAACGAGTCGGAGTTACACCCGGAATTAAAGAAAGATGATTTTGCGATCGCGCCCCATCCAAACAATAACTATACCATTGACATAAATTGCATTTTTGTCTAGCAATAAAAACTTCCGGTTCTTTCCGGTCTAAAATCATGTTTAAATAATTCTTTAAAACCTCGTGCATTTGGGGAAGACGCTGTTCTAAATTCACCGCATAAGGGGCTTTATCTCGTAAAATTAACCACCCTGTTTCCGGCTGTATTCCTTGGATATCTTCTAATAAATAGGCATGAAAAGCAGAAATAATTTGATAATCGAGTTTAGGACGTTTCCCTAATTTAATATCCTGAGAAACATAAACCCAATCTCCAAACTTAGAAAATCCGGGCTGTTTGACTAATAATTCAGGAGAACTTACTAAGGTAACCGGAATCATCAAATCAAGTTCTATAGACGATCCATTCCCGATCATTTCAGAGTGATTAATCACCTCTGATTTTAGCAAAACCCCTTGATAAATTCGATCAACTCCTTGCTGCATTAACTCTAGGGTTTGTTTTGCACCTAACTCCCAATTTCCAAAAAAAGAGTTGAGTTTAAAATAAGGATAATGTGATAAAATACTTTTTTGATAAGCCGAACTATCCTGCATCAGTTTTAGTAAAAAATCACTGGGAGGATCTTGTTGAGAACTATCTCCATAACGCTCTAAAAATGCACGTCTCTGACAGCGTTGATAAAGCAAAAGTTGTTTATCGGTGATTAACATGATTGTTTGGGTGTCAATGGTCAATTAGGAATTAGATCTCCTCTTCACATTAAACTTAAAAGTGTTCCTTGACGAAAAATAACGAACTCTCAATATTATGACAACTCTTTCCCTAGAAACCCATCGCCAACATTTTCCTGCCTTAGCGAATAAAGCCTATTTTAATTATGGCGGACAAGGGCCATTACCCCAGGTGTCGATGGATGCGATTGTTCAAGGGTATAATTATGTGCAGTGTCATGGCCCCTTTTCAGGGAAAATAGGTCACTGGCAACAGCAAGAAATCAGCTTAACTCGCCATCTGGTCGCTACTGAGTTAGGAATTCCTCCTGAAACCCTCACGTTCACCGAAAATGTTACCGTTGGTTGTAATATTGCTCTGTGGGGAATTGATTGGCGATCGGGAGATCATCTGTTAATTTCTGATTGTGAACATCCAGGGATTATAGCAACTGTTCAAGAACTTCAACGCCGTTTTAATCTGGAAGTTTCGTTTTTTCCCCTCAGAGAAACCTTAAACCAAGGTGATCCTGTAGTCATGATTTCTGAGTATTTAAAACCCCATACTCGCCTATTAGTTATCAGTCATATTTTATGGAATACAGGTCAATTATTACCCCTAAGCGAAATTGTTAACCTCTGTCATCAGAATTATAACACAAAAGTATTAGTAGATGCGGCTCAATCCGTTGGAGTTTTACCCCTTCAATTAACAGAAACTGGGGTTGATTTTTATGCCTTTACAGGTCATAAATGGTTATGTGGGCCAGATGGATTAGGAGGGTTATATGTTAGCGCTGAATCCTTATCAGAATTATCCCCAACCTTTATCGGATGGCGAAGTATTATTAGCGATGAATTGGGAAAACCGATCGCTTGGACACCCGACGGTAGACGTTATGAAGTCGCCACTTCTGCCTCTCCCTTATATGCGGCTTTACGCGATGCGATCGCCCTTCACCATCAATGGGGAACTGCTACAGAACGTTATCAACAAATTTGTCAAAATAGTCAATATCTCTGGCAAAAACTCTCTAAAATTCCGCAAATTCAATGTTTAAGAACTTCTCCTCCCGAAGCAGGTTTAGTTTCGTTTCAACTTAGCGATGGAAAATCCCATAAATCCTTAGTCAATGCTTTAGAAAACCGGGGTATTTTCCTCAGAACTCTCCTCGATCCCAATTGCGTTAGAGCCTGCGTTCATTACTTTACCCGGCCCTCAGAAATTGATCAACTTATAGAAACTCTAAATGAGTTTTTATATAGCAGGGAACAGGGAGGAAAAGAGTTCTCTTAACGTTAAGTTTATTCGGGAATAATTTCCGTCACCACAGGAGTTCCTGTATTTCCTCCACTAACAACAATGGTGTCATTTTCAAACTTGCCAACGGCTTTTTCTCCCCTTAAATTAAATGGGGGATCGATTTGACGATAGACCACGTTTCCTTCTGCGGAAAAAGACTGTTGAGGAACGAACCAACTCACTAAATTGGCGTTAAGTTGTGCTTGACGTTTAGCGCCAATGCCAACAACATTTCCCGTCAAATAAAAGATATTATCTTTTAAATCTCCCCAACCTTGATTCGCAGTTAGGGTAATTTGTTGTTCCCGTTCAATAATTGTAATAAATTGCGGAGAACTAATTGTGCGTTTTTCATAATTCCATTGGAGTTCATGACTAGAAATTTGCAATGGCGGTTCAGATAATGCGATTTGGGCATTTTTTCTCAGAGTAGCGGTTTGGGTTTTTAAATTGAGTTCGCCGGTTTCTGCAATTCCTCGGTCAGTAATGGTTTGATTTTGATACCGTTCAATTTGTGTTTTTAAATTACTGCTTAAAAGTTGCTGTTCCCAGAGCCAAACAATATGATCACTTTGGATCTTGATCACGGGATTTTTTGAACTCACAGTGGCTTTATCCCAAAATTCAACTCGTTTTTGACGATAGAAAACCTGAACTTCTTTGGCAACGGCTTGCAGTTGAACATGATCTCCGGTCACTCCATTTCGCACCGCAATAATGTTCTGTTGAACAATCCATTCTAATTCTTTTCCCTTCAAAACTAAACCTGTTTTTGGATCAGTTGCTACAATATTATTGCGTAAAAAAATGCGTTTGCTTTTCTGTTCAAATTCTCCTTGATCTGCTTTAATTTTATATAGGAGTTTCCCCTGATCATATAACTCCCCAACGGGATCTTTAACCGTCGCCATTTTCTGATCTTTACTATAACTGACTTGTTTGGCTTTAATTTTCCATAATAATTTTCCCTGTTCATCCGCTTGTTCTAAGATGACATCATCTAAGGTTAATGTCCGATCAATTTCTTCAGAAGTCTTAGATTTAGAATCTGTTGAGGTCTGTTGGATATTTTTTGGGGTGCAGGCAGAAATTCCCACGAGAATAACTACCCAAAGGAGTAACAACCGCATCTAATTTTATAGCAGGGAATAGGGAATTACGAATTACGAATTACGAATTACGAATTGGGAATGAGTTTGCTGGATTTAGTAGAGATGTGCCATGCTGCCTCCCTCTACAACTGTAATGCGTAGTGCTATATAACAGTTTAGGAGTTCAAAAATTCAGGAGTTGGGGAGTAAAAACTTGCCTTGTGTCAAGTCTCTACTCCTGTAAATCTCCTATGAATCTTCTATGATTTGCCCATCAATTAAACTTATTCCTGATAAGGGACGATAGGTATAACTGGGACTCCGGGGAGTTTTTTGGATGTCTTCTTTGATCATTTCTAAATCAATATAGCGATCCGCGACATTAATTAAACTATCACTGGTCATTGATCGCAAACTCACGACTTCCACCCGCACGCCTCGGTAACTTACGGAGTCCACCGCATAGGCTAAATCCCCATCACCACTAACTAAAACTGCTGTGTCATAAGAGCCCACTAAAGCCATCATATCAACGGCGATTTCAACATCTAAATTAGCTTTTTTGGAACCATCGGGAAGTTGTACTAAGTCTTTAGCAATCACGCGGTAGCCATTGCGTCGCATCCACAATAAAAAGCCCTGTTGCTTCTCGTTGGTGCGATCAACTCCGGTATAGAAAAAGGATCGTAACAACCGAGATCCGGCCGTTAAACGACACAATAATTTAGTGTAATCGATTTCGATTCCGAGTTGTAAAGCTGCATAAAATAGATTAGAACCATCGATAAAAATGGCAACTCGTCCTCTATTTTCCAGAACTTGCTCAGGAGTAAACAGTTCTCCAGGGTTGATATTATTCAACATTTTTATACCTCTTTTTTTATGGAAAAAATGATCTGAACTATGGGTAAAATAAACCGATTGAAATTGATGTTTTATGTTAAACTAGGCTATCATTTAAACGGGTTTAAGTTTGTAAATTAGGATTATGCCTCCTCTGCATTTTCCAAACGTCTAAAGACGGGTTGCGCTTCCTCCAGGGATTGATTTGCAGGTAACGCACCCCAAACAGCATGGGTGTCAAAGGACAGTGCTGTCGCTAGTCGGGTTTGATCATTGAAGTCGATTGGATATCCCAATTGTTGATAAATCCGGGTGCTGATATTGGGAATAATCGGGGATAACAGATAAGAAGCCAGTCGAACTGACTCTAAAACCGAGTACAGCACTTGGGAAACTGCTTCTTGTTTTCCTTGTTTATAAAGACTCCAGGGAGCTTTTTCATCAATGTATTTATTCCCAGCTTGAACCAAGGTGAAAATAGCAGTACAAACTTCGCTAAAAGCAAGAGATTCGTAACCTTGAGTGACCGTATCCGCCAGGGTTAAGCCGAGGGTTTTCAGGGAATCATCCTTGGGGATTTCTTCACTTTTAACATTAGGAACACAACCGTTAAAGTATTTATACGCCATTTTCAGCGTGCGGTTGAGTAGGTTTCCTAAGTCATTGGCTAAGTGGGCATTGACGGTGTGAATAAACCGAGTTTGATTATAATCACCATCCTGTCCAAATTCTATCTCTTTCAAGAAATAAAAGCGAATAGCATCGGCACCATATTGATTGACTAAAGCGATGGGATCAAGGGTATTTCCCAAGCTTTTGCCCATCTTCTTCCCATCTTTGGTTAAAAAACCGTGTCCAAAGATACGACCGGGAAGAGATACCTCTGCGGACATCAACATGGCGGGCCAGTAAATGGCGTGAAATCGTAAAATATCTTTACCAATCAGGTGTAAATTAATCGGCCACCATTTTGATAAAGCATTGTCTAAGGTTGGTTCATCCTCTGGGTCAAGTAAAGCCGTCACATAGCCCAATAAGGCATCAAACCAAACATAAATCGTATGACTTGGATCAGAGGGAACGGGAAATCCCCAGTCAATATTAACGCGAGAAATCGAAAAATCTTGTAATCCTTGCTTAACAAAATTGATGACTTCGTTACGGCGACTTTCGGGCTGAATAAAGTCAGGACGCTCTTGATATAAGGTTTCTAGCTGGTTTTGATATTTAGAGAGTCGGAAAAAATAGTTCTGCTCATCTCGCCATTCTACGGCTTTATTGACGTGGATAGGGCAGTATTTTCCCGCTTCTAATTCCCGTTCTTCTTTGTATTCTTCACAGGCGACACAATACCAACCCTGTTGTTGGCTGAGATAGATATCTCCTTGATTCCAAACCTTCTGAAAAAACTCTTTGACGATGGCTTCATGACGAGGGGCGCTCGTGCGACTAAAGCGATCATACTGAATATTCAAGTGTTGCCAAAGAGAGGCAAAACTAGCAGCAATTTGATCGCAGTGAATTTGGGGAGAACGCCCTAATTCCTCGGCGGTGCGTTGAATTTTTTGACCGTGTTCATCGGTTCCTGTAATCAACAGGACGGATTTTCCTTGAAGTCGTTGGAACCGAGCGATAACATCAGCCGCCATTGTGGTATAAGCACTACCTATATGAGGAACATCATTGACATAATAAAGAGGAGTTGTAAGTGCAAAGGTATTGAAATGGGTCTGTGTCAATTTCATTACAAAGGTAAACTTAGATGGATTATAATGCTTTGTTTAAAGTTTCTCAAAATTCTAAAAGATGTCTTAAGTTTTAGTCAAAAATTTAACCCGATTCAAGCAGTGTGTTGGTGATTCATGTTCTTAGATCAAACGGGATTGAGTTGTCGGTGGCTATTGGCAGTATTGGGAATACAGATGTTCATAGACTATGAAGATCGAATTCCTGAAGGATGCCCTGCGATTGTGGTGAGTAACCATCGCAGCGTCATCGATCCGATTGTGTTAACCGCAGGTGTCGGTCGTACCCTTCGTTTTGCTTCCCATCATTATATGGGTCAAGTGCCACTTTTGCGCGAAATTGTTACCCAGTTCGGTGCTTTTCCTTTTGATGAACCTCAACATCGACCTCAACAATTTTTCAAACAAGCCACTCAACTTTTAAAACAACGACAAATGGTAGGGATTTTTCCCGAAGGCGCGACCCCAATGTTACAACAAACCCAACCTAATGTTGTGGGAACTTTTCAACGGGGATTTGCTCATTTAGCTTTACGTTCAAGGGTTTCAGATTTAGCAGTTTTACCCGTAGCGATCGCAACATTAGAAGAACAAACCCTCCCCTCGGCAATTCCTCTGCGTTTACTAGGTATATTCGATCCGAGCGAACCCCTATTTAATCAACCCGGTTGGCATCCGGTGATTCTGTATCGAAGAATCCAGATCTTAATCGGCCGTCCCTATTGGATTACCCCACGATTACAACGTCAATATCAAGGCAAACAAGCTCGAAAAGTAGTAGAGGATTTGACCCACTATTGTCACAGGGAAATAGCTAATTTATTACCTCAGTCCTATCAATAGAAATAGGGAATAGGAATCACCGATCACGGTAGGATGAACGATGACGCTATGCCATGACAACCATCCATGACCTACGACCAATCCGCCGAACAGCTATTAGAGTTAGCTGCCGCATCGGGCGCTGAGGCTGCGGAAGTATTTCAATCTCAATCCCTATCCAAGCCGATTTTTTTTGAAGCCAATCGACTCAAGCAACTCGAAAGTAGCCAATCGGAAGGGACAACCTTGCGACTTTGGCGAGATGGACGTCCGGGTTTAGCAGTTGCCTATGGGCCAGTGGAACCGGAAAAATTAGTCCAACGGGCGATCGCCTTGAGTACCCTGAATCAGCCAGAAACCATTGAACTGACCGAATCAACAGCCCCATCTCACTATCCCGATATTGGGGAAGCAGTACCCGTTGAACAATTGATTAATTGGGGAAAACAGGCGATTGAACTCATTCGCTCTCCCTATCCCGATGTCTTATGTATGGCGGAATGGGACTGTGAAGTCGAATCCATTCGCTTGATCAACTCACGGGGACTCGAATGTAGCCATACTGACACCACCCTCAGTGGTTATGTGGAAACGGAATGGGTTCGGGGGGATGATTTTTTAGCGGTTTCCGATGGCCAAACCCAACGGGATTTTCTTGATCCCATCCTTCTCGCCGAACGAATTTTAATGCGGTTAAATTGGGCCAAGGACAATGTGCCTTTTCCAGGCGGCAGAATTCCGGTCTTATTCACCGCTAAAGCCGCCGATATGCTCTGGGGAACCCTTTCCGCCGCTTTGAACGGCAAACAGGTCTTAGAAGGTGCTTCTCCTTGGAGCGATCGCTTAAGTACCCCCGTGATGTCAACCGTATTAACCATTTCTCAGGAACCTGATATCGGGCCATACAGTTGTCCCTTTGATGACGAAGGAATTCCCACCCGTCCGATTACTTTTATTCAAAAGGGCGTTTTACAACTGTTTTATACCGACTTAACCACAGGCCGAACTTTGGGCAGTGGTACAACCGGAAACGGATTTCGTACTCATTTAGGCAGTTATCCCACTCCGGGTTTATTTAATCTTTTAGTTCAACCCGGAAAAAGTTCCTTAGCTCAGTTAATCCAAGGTTTAGATCGGGCTTTAATCGTTGATCAAATGTTAGGAGGAAGTGCGGGAATTAGTGGGGATTTTTCGATTAATGTTGATTTAGGATATCGCATCGAAAAAGGTGAAATTGTAGGCCGGGTGAAAAATACAATGGTAGCCGGGAATGTTTACACTGCCCTTAAACAAGTTGTAGAATTAGGAGGTGATGCCGCTTGGAATGGTTCTTGTTATACTCCTTCAATTATTGTTGAAGGGTTATCAGTAATTGGTAGAGGTTAATCGGCTAGGTTTTAATGAGTCCCCAGAATTGAGAAAGCGATATTAACTCCCCCCTGAAAATTCCCCTAAAATTATAGGAGTCGCGCCTGGCATTTAGGACATAGACTGATGCTGAAACCGCGTGCAGAGAAATCTTTTCCTGCGGTATTCTCTGTTCCCTGTTCCCTGTTCCCTGTTCCCTTATATCATGATTCAATTTAATCAATTTGCAGCCCTGAGCTTTGACTGCTACGGCACTTTAATTGATTGGGAAAGCGGGATTACTCCCGTTTTACAACAATTAGTCAAGGCTCATAATATTAAAATGAGTAATCAAGAGTTACTTGAATTATTTGCTATCCTAGAACCGGAAGCCCAAAGCGGAGACTATAAAACCTATCGGGCAATTCTTCGAGAAGTGGTACAGAAGTTCGGAGAACGTTTGGGGTTTTCTCCGACTCCCCCGGAATTAGAGAGTTTAGGGAATTCGATACAACATTGGCAACCTTTTCCTGATACGGTAGAAGCTCTTAAAGCCTTAAAACAAAAATATAAATTAGTGATTATTTCTAATATTGATGATGATTTATTTGCCCAAACAAACCAACATCTACAAATAGAATTTGATCAGATTATTACCGCACAACAAGCTCAATCTTATAAACCGTCTGCCCATAATTTTGAATTTGCTTTAGAAAAAACCGGGTTTTCTACTAATCAACTCCTGCACGTTGCTCAAAGTATTTTTCATGATATTGTTACAGCCAATAGTTTAGGATTAACAACAGTTTGGGTGAATCGTCGTCAAGGACAACCCGGAGGAGGAGCAACAAAAATTGCGATCGCTCAACCGGATTTAGAAGTACCGGATTTAAAGAGTTTAGTTGACTTGATTTTTGAGCATTAGAAAATCGAGTCAAGTTTTGGATAGGTTTTGGCGGGGTTGGGATACAGAATCTCAGATTGACATTCAGCCAAGAAAGAATTACAATCTCTTTAATATAAATATCCTCTGATCTCCTCACCCTTAACTGTTATGAATAAACTAAAACTTTTGAAACAATTTAAACAAATAGGTAAAAAAGCAGTTAAAAAAGCCAATCAAAAAATTAATCAAAGCGTTGATGAACTAAAAACTACTGTTTCTCAAACCTCTCAAAATTTAGCAGAAAAAATTACTGATACTTCTAATCAACTTCAGGAAACTACCTCAAAAAATCTGGATCAAACTGTTCAAAAGATTTCTGAAGTTCAAACAACTGCTTCTCAATCTATAATTAAAACAGTTGATGAACTAACAACTACTATTTCTCAAACCTCCCAAAATCTAGCGGAAAAAATTACTGATACTTCTAATCAAATTCAGGAAACCACCTCAAAAAATCTGGATCAAACTGTTCAAAAGATTTCTGAAGTTCAAACAACTGCTTCTCAATCTATAATTAAAACAGTTGATGAACTAACAACTACCGTTTCTCAAGCTTCTCAAAATTTATCGGAAAAAATTACTGATACTTCTAATGAACTTCAGGAAACCACCTCAAAAAATTTGGATAAAACTGTTCAAAAGATTTCACAATTTCAAACTGTTATTTCTGAAAGTGTAATTGAAACAACTGAAAAATTACAAAACAATACCACTGAAACGCTTCTGGCAATTCAAAATTTAGGAAAAAATACCGAAAAAGGTATACATAAAGTTATTAAAAATCCTACTTCAAGTTTATCAAAATGGGGTATTTTTATCAATTTATTCAAATATCTGGTTTTCTATTTTTTGGTAGCTAGTCTGGTTAAACTTTTACATTCTCCACAAGAGTCTAGCCCTATTATAGCTTCTCCTTCACCTGAAAATTCATCAATTCAAGTTAATTATTTTCGAGAAGCTGTTAATAAAGCTACCCGTGCAGCTACTTTAGCTCAATCTGCAAAATCTAAAGAAGAGTGGAATTTAGTTGTCAAGGAATGGGAAAGTTCTATTAATATGATGAAATCAATTCCTTCATCTGACCCTAATTATGAAATTGCTCAAAAAAAGGTTATAGAATATCAAAAGAATCTGAATTATGCTCAACAACAAACTGAAGAATAAGTCCATCATTGCAATATCAACAGATACTAATAGGGTGATGAGATTGTATAGAATAAAATATCATCCTTAATTTACATCCAAAACTCAGATACTAATTATGCTCAATTACAAAGGTTATAGGAATTTGACAAACAATTGATTATGGCTTATCATGGAATTAACATGGAATTCAATGTTTGAGGTTGAACAAGAAACTCTATGATTAACTTAAAAGATATTCATTCACTAACTGAGTTTCAGAGAAATGCAAAACAATACGTTAAACAAATCAAAGAAACTCAACAACCTTTAGTATTAACAGTTAATGGTAAAGCGGAAGTTGTTGTTCAGGATGCGATCGCTTATCAAGAGATTTTAAAACGTTTGGAATATGTAGAATCAGTCTTAGCAATTCGTCAGGGAATAACAGAATTTGAAAGCGGAGAAGGAAAACCAGCACGAACAGCTTTAGAGGAATTACGGAAAAATTATGACATTTCGCGTTGAAATTTCCCCATCTGCTTTAGCCGATGTAGAAGATGTTTTTTTGTGGATGCAAAGAGAATCTCCTTCAAAAGCAGATGAATGGTATAATGGCTTAGTAGAAGCAATTCTCACCTTAGAACAATTTCCTAATCGCTGTCCAAAAGCACCAGAAAGTAAAGATATCGGATTAGAAATTCGTCAGTTAGTTTATAAGAAACATCGAATTCTATTTGGTGTTAGTAATAGCGATGTACAAATTTTTGGGATTCGTCATATTGCCCAAAATAGACTTTCATCAGATAATTTGTAAATTATTTATTTAATTAAAAATTCAAAATCTCTAGTATTCATCATTCCATTTTATATAAGGAGAGGAAATAGGATAGGATTGATACGACTCACTCACTATCCTAATCATTTAAGCATTCCAACACACAGCATTGGAACGAGGAGAAGGGTTAAAGTTGACCGAAACCTTTTTTCTTTTTCTCTTTCTTTTTCTTGGCTTTAGGTGCTCCTGGATAACCGCCTCTCATCCCTCCCATACCACCCATTCCGGGCATCCCCATCCCTGGCATACCCATTCCGGGCATACCTCCCATTCCGGGCATCATTCCCTGACTCATTTGTTGCATCATCACTCGCATTTTCTGGAAGTCACTAACTAACTTCATTACATCTTTTTCTAGCACTCCTGAACCTTTCGCAATGCGTTTGCGACGGGAGGGAGAACTCGCTAATAAATCGGGGTTTTTGCGTTCATCAACGGTCATAGAATTAATCATCGCTTCCGACCGTTTTAATTGCGCTTCTCCCTGGTCTAATTGGTCTTGGGAAATCTTATTCATCCCCGGAATTAACTTAATTAATCCCCCCAAAGACCCCATATTTTTCATCATCCGAGTTTGACGCAGGAAGTCGGTAAAATCGAATTTTGCCGTCACAATTTTTTCCTGCATTTTCTCGGCATCTGCCAAGTCGAATTCCTCTTGGGCTTTTTCAACTAAGGTTAAAATATCACCCATGCCTAAAATTCGAGAGGCAACTCGTTCAGGATAAAAGGGTTGTAAAGCTTCAACTTTTTCCCCCACCCCCACAAATTTAATCGGAGCCCCCGATACCCGACGAATAGACAACGCCGCCCCTCCGCGACTATCCCCATCCATCTTAGTTAAAATAGCCCCGGTAATCCCAATTTGGTCGTTAAAGGTGCGAGTTAAATTAGCGGCTTCTTGACCCGTCATGGCATCCACCACTAACAGGGTTTCATGGGGTTCAATCGTTTCTTTAATTTGGGCTAATTCCGCCATCATATTTTCGTCTATTTGCAGACGTCCGGCGGTGTCAATAATCACCGTATCAATATCTTGATTTCGGGCATATTCTACCCCTTGACGAGCAATTTCTACGGGGTCAGAATCGGTTCCCATTTCAAACACAGGAACGTTAATTTGTTTCCCTAATGTTATTAATTGATTAATAGCCGCCGGGCGATAAATATCCGTTGCGACTAACAAAGCGGTGCGATTTTCCTTTCTTAAATGCAGGGCTAATTTAGCCGTGGCGGTGGTTTTTCCCGTCCCTTGTAACCCCGCCATTAAAATAATTGTTGGAGCAGTGTCCGCTTGAGCCAGGGGAACATTACTTTCCCCCATGACATTGACTAATTCATCATGGACAATTTTAACGAACTGTTCCCCCGGTCGCACACCGGACACAACCTGCGCGCCCTGGGCTTTTTCCCCCACTTCTGCGACAAATTCTTTAACCACTTGCAGGTTAACATCCGCTTCCAATAGGGCGCGACGGACTTCTTTTAGGGCATCTTGAATATTAGACTCACTAATTTTATCCTGACCTCGGAGTTTCTTCCAGGCCGACTCAAAACGTTCGCTTAGGGCATCAAACATAGCAATTTCTTTATGGAGCAGATGGGCATCACTCTCTATAATAATATTGAAAGGGCCGCAATTGTTCGATAATCCCTGTGTAGGGGCGAAGTAACCTCGCCCTTACAATTGTTGCGGAGAAGAATTTAGTTAATCTCGTTTTATATTTTCTATTTTTTCATCGAAAATTGCTCCCCTTTTGATTAAATCTGCTTTCACTTCGTCGGAAATTCCCGAATCATGCCATAGCCGAGCTTCTTTAACATTAGCACCCGTAAAATCCACGTTGACTAAATTGGTTAAAGCTAATCCCGCTTGATATAAATCGGCATTTTTTAAACAAGTTCCGCTTAAATTAGCATCGCTTAAATTGCAGTTACTTAAATTGGCTTCTTCTAAATTAACATGGCTTAAATTAGCTCCGCTTAAATTCGCTAAGACTAGACTCACACGATGCAAATCAGCACCACTTAAATCCGTATCACTTAATAAGGCACCACTTAAATCTGCCCCGCCTAAATTTACATTTCTTAAATCAGCATTTGTTAAATTAATATCGCTTAAATCTGCCCCTCGTAAATAGGCATTGGGCAGTTTTGCACCGATTAAATCCAATCCGCTTAAATTAGCTCCTAATAATTTCGCATCTGCAAAATCTTCTAAAGGATTTAAACCTGCAATTTCTGCTAATTCTAAAAAATTATCGGTTTTTGCTGAGATAACGGCTTGAACTGTTGGTTGTAAAACTGAAAAATGACAGCCTTGAGTCGCTGCTTTTTGGGTTAACAATTGCAGGTCTTCATGGCTATCATAATGAAGTGCCATTTCGTGAATATCAGCAGGTAAAGGTTGTGCTTGTAACCAAAGTACAAGTTTACGTTCCAATACCGCCAAGCGATTTGGGCTGAGATTATGGGGCCAAAGTCCTTCTACACCAGTCATAGGTTTTAATGGTTGTGTGTATTGATATTAGTCAATGATTATGATTGAAAATTGTAGGGATAAAGCCCCCGATATTCATTCATCGCCACCAACCTAATCTTCATTTTCCTCAAAAATTGCCCCACGTTTGACTAACTCGGATTTAATTCGACTGGAAATTCCCACGACCTGGGTAAAATCAACGTTTTCGACAAGAGAATCTTTGAGTTCGGCGCGACTGAAATTCGCCCCTGTTAGGTTCGCGCCTTGGAAATTCACCCCCGTTAAGTCGGCGTATTGAAGATTGGCGTTGCTGAGGTTGGCTTGGGTAAAATTGGCATGGGGTAAATAGGCGCTCGTTAAGTCAGCTTGAGTTAAATTGGCATAACTCAAATTAGCCCTGGGCATTTTTGTGCGTAAATCGGTTTCTATAAAATTAGCATGGGTGAAATCGGTATCGCGGAGATTGGCATTGGTAAAAATAGCATGGCTCAAATCGGCTTCTTTTAAAATTGCCCCACTCAAATCGGCTAAGGTAAAATTAGTATAACTTAGGTTGGTTTTTTCTAAGTTTATCCCTCGTAAATCAGTGTAATTAAAATCAAGATGGCTTAAATCCATGCCGACAAAATCGATTAAGGGATCTAGCCCCATACTTTCGGCTTGTTGTACAATATTTCCGGGGTTATCGATTAAAAATTGACGAAATATTAGCTGATGTTGTTGAGAATAGGCTTGAACTTGATCCCATTGTTCTAACTGTTCATAGATTGATTTTAAAGAGTTGAGAGCATTACCCTGACTTTGATAGTTTTGGTTAGATTGGGCTAGGATTAATTGTTGTTGATAAGAGTTAGCCGCTTGTTCAAATTGTTCTTGAGCAAGGTAAATTCTTGCTAATATTGATAAGGCTTGTTCTTCGGTGTGGGGATCAAGCAATTGACGAGTGAGTTCTAAGCGTTGCTGTTGATATTCTAGGGCGTGAGGATAATCTCTTAAATTATAGTAAATATTGCTGAGATTAACTAAGGCATTCAGTTCTCCTTTGGGGTCGTGAATTTCACGACTGATGGCTAAATGTTCCTGATAACAATTAATTGCTAGTTCGGGGTTTAAGAGGGCTTCATGAACAACGCCTAAATTCCCCCAGGCTGAACCTTCCCGTTTACGATCTTTTAGGTTTATATAGGATTGTAGCGCGTCCTGCCAAGATTTTAACGCGGCTTGATATTGCCCATTTTGATAGGATGAAATTCCCTGATTAAATAACTCGTTGGCTTGCTCTAACATCTGAATATTTATCTTGATCAGTTCTTTGATCCAGATTAAGCCAAATCTGTCCCCTTGAGATCAATTGTAGGGGCGAGGTGTCCTCCATCGGTGTCAACAATCGCGCTAAAAGTAGGCTTGTTACCGAAAGTTCTTTGATTTTTGTTAAGCGTCCTAGATCCCCCCTAACCCCCCTTAACAAGGGGGGAATAGGAGATCAAAGTCCCCCTTTTTAAGGGGGATTTAGGGGGATCTGATCTCGGCTGTAATCACCAGTTTTTGGCGTTAAGTTGACACGCTTTGGGTCACCTCGCCCCCTACAGTTAGGGATAATGTTAATTTAGGTTTCTGTCGCCTGTTGAGTCGGTGGTAAAATCACTTTCTGAGCTAAACCTAGGGTTTTCAATACCCAAATTGACCACCAAGTCATATCAATTTCCCACCATTTCCAGCCCGCTTTGGCAACATTAGGATAGGCATGATGGTTATTATGCCAACCTTCGCCATAAGTGACAATCGCTGCCCACCAGAGGTTGCGCGAATTATCATTGGTCTCAAAGGTGCGGTATCCCCACATATGGGTCACGGAGTTAATAAACCAGGTGCTATGCCATAACAACACAGCCCGCAAAAATACCCCATAAATCACCCATGACCAACCCCCAATGCTATAAAGTATTAGAGCAACCGGAATTTGCAGCAAAAGATGATAACGATCTAACCAACAATAAAAGGGATCTCGCGCTAAATCGGGTGCAAACCGTTTGTAATGTTCAGCATCAAAATAGGATTGACGAGGGTAGAAAATCCACATCATGTGACTCCACCAAAATCCCCGTCGTGCGGAGTAGGGATCTTTATCTTCATCTTCGGTATAGGCATGGTGCAAACGGTGTCCGGCGACCCAAAAAATCGGCCCTCCTTGTAATGCACAAACCCCAATTAAAGTAATCACATATTCTAACCATTGGGGAACTTTAAAACTACGATGACTTAACAATCGATGGTAGCCTAAACAAATCCCAATACTGCCAAAAAACCAATGTAGAAATAGGGTGATTCCTACTGCTGACCAAGAAAAAAACCAAGGTGCCAATAAAGCCAGCAAATGGATAATACTAAAAAACGCAACTGTTAAACCGTTTAACTTCGGTTCATTTTCAGGTGAAGTTGCGACTTGAAAGGTCATGAAAATTTCCTCAACCTAATATAATTTTCGATCAATCGGTGCGGGTGAATCAAGGTTGATTGTGGGATGACAAAAATTTCTGTCATCCCTCCCTCGTAAAATTGTAGATTAAAAACCCACCTATTTTCCTCTCCTCAACTGAAGAAATATAATAAACGACTCTGTTTCCTTAATTCACCTTAAAAGCAAAATTTATCCTGGGGTTATTGGTGTTAAAATTAAAGGGTCTATTGCCGGATCGTGATAACTCCCTTGATTATGGATTATTTGCACCGCATCTGCTAGTTTTTGAATCGGTGCATCTTTCAAACAAAAGCCATCGGCTCCCACTTTTAAAGCCTCTGATAATATTGATTCTTGGTCAGGGGTCACCAAAATTAAAATTTTGGATGGAATCACATAGGAATTTTGCTGAACTTTCCGCGCCATGCGAATAAACTTGACCAAATCCATATCCGGTAGAGTGCTATCAACAACCGCAACATCAACATCAATCGATTCCAGTAGCACTAAGCCTGTTTCGGCATTCGTGGCTTCGCTGGCGACTTCTATTCCGGGTTGCGATCGCAAATTTGTCCGTAGGTTTAGGCGTGTTTGTTGATCATCTTCAATCACAGCTACCTGGATTATATCATGTTTGGGATTAATTTTAGTATAACTTTCACAAGCCGATAAATCATTAGCCGCGCCACAGGCAGAAATTGTTCCTAAAAAGTCAATATCTGCCGAATTTTTCTGTTGAGATTTTGCCATCTGTTCCGGGGTCAAAATCCTAGATTCATCAAAGCCAAATTCAACCTCTGTATGGAATCCTTTTTGTTTCACCCGTTTCAAATTATAGAATCGTTTATTAAACGTTGTTTTCACAAATGCCCAAAGACAACCGAGTAAATAACGGCGTTTAAACGGATCTTTTTCAAACCAATATTCCAGAAATTTCCAAGAATAAAACCGAGCATAATTTTGCAGCACCCCTTTAAGAACATCTTCCCGGCTCATATTATCGGGTTTAATAATCGGGGTAACAAAATTATAATGAGAATAATCGCGGATTTCTACTCGATCTTCTAAGTCTTGGAATAGTTCAGAAAACGGCCAAGGAGTGTACATATTCCAATTGGTCATATCCGCTTTCCAATCCCGCGCCATGCGATAGGATTCTAAAATGGTTTCTGGGGTTTCATTGGGTAATCCCATAATAAACTGAACTTCTGCCAAAATTCCATTTTCGCGCAATAATTGAACCGCTTTTTTATTATCGGCAATGGTGGTTTCTTTGCGAAATAAATTCAAGTTTAATTGAGCAGCAGCTTCCGTCCCCAAGGAAACATGAACTAATCCGGCTTGGCGATATAAGGGTAATTCTTGCTCATCTCTGAGAATATCCGTAACCCTAGTATTAATTCCCCAATGGACTCCTAAATTTCGATCTACTAATTCATGACATAAGGCGATAAATCGAGATTTATTAATCGTGGGTTCTTCATCGGCTAAAATGAAAAATCCGATTTTATGATCTTTAACTAAGGTTTCGATTTCATCAACAAAATGTTTGGGAGATCGGGAACGATATTTGCGCCAGAATTTCCATTGAGAACAAAAGCGACAGCGAAACGGACAACCTCTGGAATAATTAGGAACCGCAACTCTGGTATTCAGAGGGGTATAAATATAGGTATCCCAATCTAATAAACTCCAATCTGGAGTAAGAGTGTTTAAATCTTTAATCGGAGGATGGGCAGGAGTAGCAACAACTCTGCCTTCCTCTAAAAAGGCAATTCCTAAGATAGTCTGACGGTCTATTTCATCCGTACCGTTAGCGATCGCTGTTAATAAATTAACCGTTATTTCTTCCCCTTCCCCTCGAATAATATAATCCACCCAAGGGGCTTCACTTAACACTTCCCGATACATATAGGTTGGGTGAATCCCCCCCATAATTGCCTTAGCATTCGGGCAAACTTGTTTAACGATTTTGAGGGTATTTTGAGACTTATAAATCATCGGAGTAATAGCCGTTGCTAAGACCACATCCGGTTGACGATCTTGAAGAATTTGCGCTAATTCTTCATCTTCAATAAAGTTAGTCATAGCATCGATAAATTCGATGTCGGTAAACCCGGCGGTTTTTAACGCACCCCCGACATAAGGAACCCAACTAGGGGGCCAATTTCCGGCAATTTCAGCGCCCCCGGAATGATAATTGGGCTGAATCAACATGATCCGCATTTGCTTTCCTCCTGAAATACTCAGTTTCTTTCCAGACTTGCGAAGCAATTTAGATTGTATAACTATATAGTGATTGAAAAGAAAATTTAATAATAATTTAACACTTCGTAGTGAGTCCTTCAGGACTCAAAGCCCTAAAGGGCTTACTACTAAGTCATGCTTTAGGTTCCGTCTCTTCAATTTCCGAAAAATCTACTTGTTCATAAAGTTCGCTTAAAGTCAATTGGAATTCAACGGAACTTAGAGAGATCACATCCTGCTCTGAGTCATATTCGGTAAATCTCCATTGTTTTTCTCCGATTTTTGAATAGTGTTCCAAATAATAAGCATTTTGGTCAATTAAAAGATATTCTTGAAATGTGGGAATAGAGCGATAAAAGCGAAATTTATCAGTTTTATCGTAACCTTCGGTTGATTTTGATAAAACCTCGACGATAATTGTAGGGTTAGTGACAGTGGTGGTATTTTTTCCTTGGTAAATAGGCTTTCCCTGGATTACCATCACATCAGGATAAACATAGCGTCGGGTGGCGGGTATCCAGAGGCGAACGTCCCCGATAAATAGCCGATATTTTTGTTCTTTGATGGTCAAAGGGAATTTTTTGTAAAAGTTTCCGGCAATTTGGTTATGGTTGGTGGTGCCACCCGTCATCGGTATAATTTCTCCATCGTGATATTCGTTTTTATAGTCTGCGGTTTCCTCTAGGGTGAGGTATTCTTCCGGGGTGTAAGTACGTTTTTGGGTTGTGTTAGTTTCGAGTAGTTGCATAATATATTCCTCTATGAGATTTCCCTTTTTTATCTTAACTACCAGATAGTCTGTACATGGGGATAGCTCAAAATTTTGCTATCACAAGTTACTAAGGGAATACCGTATCGTTTAGCGATCGCTACTAAAATTCTATCGGCTGGATCTTTATGGAAAGTTTCTGGTAAAGATGTACTTGCGATCGCATGAGTAAAATCATTCTCCCAAAGCGTCCCAAAGTTCAGACATCGGTTCATCAAAATCGGAGGCAATTGTGATTGGCATTCCTCGCAGTGGATAATGTTTTGTAGGTACAGAATCTATCGAAAAAGGAACAATACGAGCGACGGGCAAACCATTGCGGGTAATGACTACTTCAGACTGGGTAGTGGCAATTTCATCAACAATTGCTGTTAGTTCGATATCCGTTTCCTGTAAGTTCAGATATTTCATGCTGTCAACTTGCCATGAGCATTTTATATTTCCATTGTAGAAGCGATCGCTAAGTTTGTAGTAAAGGCTTTAGCCATCAGGTAAGGCTTCAACTGGGTCATCATAGCTTACAAGGTTTTCTGATCATAAGTCTTCCTCTTCTAATGCTTTAAGAATAGCTTCACAATGTCCTATGATTTCCTGTTGACTTACAGTTATCCAATCAAGATCAGAGGGGAAAGCTTTAAGCTCAAAAATTTTATTTTTAATGAGTAAAATCTCATTTTGAGCAAGGTTTGTTCCTCGACCAAAACCTAAGTTTGATAAGCCCCATATAGCTGCCAAGTTAGCTACTGCAATTTGTTCAATCTCTTTTGATTCAAGCTTAACTTGCACATTGTCTTCATTATCAGAAAAAACTATTGTACTACCAAGGGCAGAACCGAGCATCCCTCCTATCTGCGCTCCGACTTGTAATCCTGCAATTACTGATACACCTCCTAGTAATGCTCCTACTCCTGCACCAATTGTTGCGCCAATTGCCGCAGCACCAGTACCAATAACAGTTGCTACTAATGATCCTGTTCTGAACCTAGCTCCTAAATCAATTGAATCTGTCATTCTGAGTTTTATTTCATCTTTTGACTCAGTTGGAAACTCGGCTGCTATCTTGTATAATTCAAAAACTTTTGTTAAGAAGACTAAGTTTGCATCGTACATCTTTTTAGCAATTTTTTCTCTTGCCTCTTTTTCTAAAAACTCTCCTTTCCTGACTGAAATAGCCTGTTCCTGGCATTCTCGAATACAGGTAGCTAACATAGAGCAACTTTCTTGACGGATCTCAGCTTGTCTGATTTTAAATTGATTAAGCCCCTCTATAAACAAACTTCGATATCCGTTATCTAGAATTGAACTGATAGCATGGTAGATTTCATTTACTTTTGCAGGCTTGTCCCAGAAAGCATCAAAAACAATATACTCAACATCATGCTCCTTGAACACTTTCTCCCACTGTGCTATACGTTGGGCAACTGTATCTTCATCGCTTGCAGTTAGTTGCTTTCTTGTTTGGTTTAGAACTCCTACTACTTTAGGCTGCACTCTTTTAACAACAGATAACTCTTCTTTGTAAGAGTCATCTGGTACAATACTCAGGCTTCCAACATAAAGAGCAACTTGGCTTGTTTGCAAAGACTCGATTGCACTTAGGTCAAAGCGAAGCTTTTCTCGTGTTTTTCTAGGCAATTTGTAATTGGGATCTTCCTCTTTCTCATCAAGGTATTCTGTAAGCCTCAATCCATGCTGAAAGCCAGGGGTATCTACAAAAATTGCTTGTAAACCACTATAATCATAAGCTTGACCCTCCTGCGTAACATTTGATGAATCACGAACTTCTCCAACAACAGTTCGCATCAAAGTTCTGATTAAGGTCGTTTTTCCAGTATTGGTGTGTCCTGTTACGGCAATCCTGACCCTCTCTTTTGTATCCATATTAAGTACCTATAAGGATTTGACCTATAATTTTGCTATTTTAAATTGAGTATAATTACACAATTTCTACACTAAAATATTTTAGTGTAATTGTCAACAAGTGTTTATCTCTCTTTTGTCGCTCTTTAAAAGGTTTTAAAGCAGGTGTTCTGGGTATAGCGTGTATCTTCTTTTAGGGCAGATTTTTGTGGTTCTACTCCAGTTTAACAGAAGCTTTCTAGGGTTATCTGTATCTTATATAACAAAGAACTACTATAAGAGGGTACTTCTACTGATCATGATTTTTAGGTCAATCCTTCTCAGAAGGTAAAAAATCGGGATTAAGAACTTCTTCTACCGTAAAGGGAGACTCTGGGGGAAATTCATTAATCGATAAACCTGTTTCACCTGCGGCTAATTTTCTTGCATCTTCATAAGATTCATTAAAAATCTCTTCAAAAAAGCGATATAAACTTGGACTGGTTTTGAAGGTATCTCGGAGGCGTTGACGATGTTCTATAATAGTGTACACCCAACTATTTGTTCGTTTCTGCGGCTGATATTTATACTTGAGTAAGTGCATGACAAGTATTCTCAGATTACTTTTTAAAGCATTTTTCTCACTTCTCCCCATACTTTCCAGTTCCTCTAGGATATTTTCTAAATCTATATCAGCAAAATTTCTCTCTTTTAATAAGCTTATATTGGTTTGTAGCCATTCATAAAAATCCTGTTCATAAAGGGACTTGATCGCCATTGATTGAATCGTTGTCATTGAGTTTGACTCCCTTTCTATAGCTGTACATCAGTCTAACAGATTCCATTGAGTTTAATGTTATTTCTCAGTATTATCTTCAAAAATGACATCTTCATATAAAGCGTCAATAGGAGTACGAAAATCAATACTGGTTAAATGAATTTCACTCCCTGGATGGTAGAATTGCAAAACCCAAAAACCCTCACTATTCCGGCGAAAACAGTCCACACGCTGACGTTTTTGGTTAATTAAAACATACTCTTGTAACGTTTCTAATTGTTGATAGTCGGCAAACTTGTCACCTCGATCAAAGGCTTCTGTTTTTGGAGATAAAACTTCAACAATTAAACAAGGATATTTTTTATAATTTGTTAATTCTCTATCTCTGATATCGCAAGTTACTAGAATATCAGGATAATAATAAATATTAGCTGTATCAATTTGGGCTTTCATATCGGACATATAGACACGACAACCCCGCCCTCGAACATGATTCCTTAAGGCTGAAGCTAAGTTTAAGCAAATGGTAACATGAGCATCAGTAGCCCCTGCCATTGCATAAACTTGTCCGTCAATATATTCGTGTTTGATAGGGCTGATTTCTTCCCTTGCTAGATAATCTTCTGGATAAATATAATTTTCGTGTTGATTAGCAATCATCGTTTTGAAAATAAAGTTATTTTTAAATTAATTCTAACAGTTCGTAGTGAGTCCTTCAGGACTCAAAGCAGTTCGTAGTGAGTCCTTCAGGACTCAAAGCAGTTCATAGTGAGTCCTTCAGGACTCAAAGCCCTGAAGGGCTTACTACCTTGGACTCAAAGCCCTGAAGGGCTTACTACAAATGGGGTAAAATTTGGTAGTTTCTTGCAGAAGTGGCTCATGGTGTTAAAAATGTCAAAAGGGTTTTATCAACGCTTTTTTTATATTAGTTCATCCTTAATATTGTGGGGTTGCGCGAGTTCCGTTAATGTAGAAGTCTCCCCAACACCGAAACCACCCGAACTTATCCAAGAAAAACCTGTTAATAGTTTAGGAGGTTATTTCTATTCTAACGGTGAAAATGCTTTCGGCCCGTTTACCCAGCGCATGGTACAAAAATGTCAAGGCTTGAATGGGGGGAGTGTTTGTAATACCCAACAATGGCCGGAAGCCTTGTTCCTCAAAGCCTATGGACAAGGGCGTTGTCCCGATGGTAGCCGTCTGAATCAAATTCTGGGCTACTGTGTGGAGGGAAATCAGGCGTTAGGGCCTTTCTCTAAAGAACTTGTCGCCACCTGTAAGGATGCTGATGGGGGGGACGCTTGCCAGTCTACTCGCTGGGGTTCCTCTTTTCTGTATAAACTGATTCAGACTAAAAACCTATTTACAGGTCGTCCTCCTCAGTTTGTGCTACTAGCCTTTGATGGCTCCTATTCCCTGGATGCGTGGAAAAAATCTCGTAACTTTACTCAAAGTCTGGCGAAAAAAAATATTCTGGCTCACTTTACCTATTTTATAAGCGGGGTTTACTTTGTAAATAATGAGAAACGCAATCTCTATAAACCCCCTGGCGGAAAAGGTCAGGGACGGTCTGCGATTGGTTGGGGTGGCACACCGCAAGAGATTAATCCGCGCCTGGAACAGTTGAATAAAGCCTACCAAGAAGGTCATGAAATTGGCTCCCATGCGGTGGGTCACTTTGATGGAAGTCGCTGGAGTGAGACGGACTGGACGCGAGAGTTTGAATATTTTGATCGCTTTATTTTTGATGTCTATAAAATTAATAATTTAAAAGGATCTTTGGCGTTTGACCGCAGCGCTATTCAAGGATTTCGGGCGCCTGAGTTAGGTCAGAGTCCAGGTTTATACAAAACTTTGAAAAAAGAAGGGTTTCGTTATGATACTAGCAAAGTAGCAGCAGCAAACTATTGGCCGAAACTTGAAAATGGGGTTTGGAATTTCCCCCTGGCTTCCCTCACAACGGCGATGACTCGCAAAAATGTTTTATCGATGGATTATAACTTTTACTATGCCCATTCTAAGGCGAAACCTAACTCTAGTCATGCCCAGCGTTACGAGGAAGATATGTTTCAAACCTATCTAAAATATTTCCAGAGTAACTATTCGGGAAACCGTGCACCTGTGCATATCGGTCATCACTTTTCAGCTTGGAATCAAGGTGCTTATTGGAATGCTCTATTTCGCTTTGCTGAGGCGGTTTGTGGTAAACCAGAAGTCCGATGTGTCACCTATAGTGTGTTAGCGGATTTTATGGATTTGCAAACTCCTGAACAAATTGCGATTTATCAGAAGGGTGCTTTTTCTAAATTGGATAAACAAAAATAGATGAGAAGAAAATGATTGGCTTTGTTTGGTTTTATAATTTATTTAAGGGGTGCGTGCGTTCCAAACTTACGCACCCTACGGGGATAGTTATTTTTTCTACTTTGTAGTGAGTCCTTCAGGGCTTACTACGAAGAGGGAGAAAAATTATGGAGTTTTAAGCGGTTAAAGCTTGGCTGGATAACCGGAGAATTTCGGTTGTTTTGAAGCCCATTTGATGTAAGGCTTCTCCATAGTGAACCATGAATTCTTCGACGATTTCAAGTTTGTTCATTCCCAGAACTTTAACATCAGATTCAACTTGATTGAGCATTCGTAAAATCATCGGGAGAATTTGACGATTTGCCGTTTCTATTTCGGTTTTGACTTCGGCAAAATGTTGTTTTAACCAAAGACTACCAAAGTTGAGATGATGGTATTCATCTTTAACGACAGATTGAGTAATTTTTCGAGCAAAATTATCAGCAACAGGAATATAATTATGGTAAGCTGCGATCGCAAAACATTCAATGACTAAGGATTGAATTAATAAACAGGTTGGAACTTTCTGATGGGTTGCAGCCGTTTGAAACAGTTGACGCAAATCAGCAAAAAAGTCTCTCGCCCTCTCCAAATCAGGAATAACATCGAGGTTTTTTCCACAAGCTTCAAAACTTTTGCGATGACCCCGTTCCATTTTGCCTAACTCAATTAATTCCTCAGCAAATTCGGGTAACAGTTCAGCCAAACTCATAAAATTATCATAAGCTTCCTGTTCTCCTTCAATCACAATTCCATTAATACGGCTGAAACTATCCCGGTAAGTGTCGCTATTGTAATCTAAGTTTTGAGTAGCTAAAGATTGAGATGTATTCATTGAATATCCTAATAATTTTCTGAGTTTAACAAATAACTAAATTAGCATTTAATAGCAGAATTAGGCAGATTTTCTACCCAAGGTCTTGCCCCGGTTTCCCGACGGATTTCTCGCCAAATAGCTGTAGCAGCTAAAGCACCATCTCCTGCTGCTATTATAACTTGATTTAACCCCAATTTTAAATCCCCAATGGCAAAAATTTTAGGATGAGAAGTCCGGCACATTTTATCCGTGACTAAATTGTTACCTTGTAATTCTAGGTTAATTCCTTTCAGATAGGTGTTATGATAACGAGAACCCATTGAAATTAAACCCGTTTCTAACTCTATAATTGTTCCATCTGTTAATTCAACTCCTGTCATTTGGTGATTTTTGCCAAGAAATTGTTGAATGGGTGTTTCTATCAAAGGATAACCGTGTTCTCGCAGTTTAGTTTTCAGGGATTCGCTGACGGTAAATACGCCATGAGTAAAAATCGTAATATAGGGCGTAAACCAACTTAAATTAAACACCATTTCTTCAATAGCGGCTTCGCTACCTGCAAAGAAACCGCATTTTTTATCCGTCATTTCATAGCCGTCACAGACCATACAAACGTGCAAGTTATAACCCGCATAGTCGTAGACATTCCCCATATCATCTAAAGGCGGTAAATAATCGATAATTCCGCTAGCAGCCATTAAATATTTTGCTCTAAAAACAGCCTCAATACTATTCTGTCGCCCCACTTTAACCTTAACCGCAAAGGTTTCTCCCTCATCTACAACTTCTTCAACAAAACCATTCAGAAAATCCCCATCTAAACTGGCGTAATGTTCTTTTCCCCGTTGTAGTAAAACTCGCCCTGGAGTATCGGGTGGTAAACCCAAATAATTGTGTAATTCTTGCATCCAAAAAGATCGAGCTTTGCCTTTATCAATAATTAAGCTAGAAAGGCGATAGCGTTGTAAGTAAATACCAGCAGAAAGTCCTCCGGCACCGCCACCAATCAAAATTACATCGTAGATTTGGTCTAGTTTTTCTTGGAGATTATTTTTAGAAAGCTGCATAATTTTTACTCCGTTTAAATTATTGATTAATCAAGGGTTTTTGCCTTTTTAGCTACTCCGGCAATGTGAGGACTGACTATGGGAATTGACAGGCTAAATTGCTGATAATTGACTGACTCAAATCCAGCATTTTCTAAGGCATTCCAAGTGTTTCGGTTAGGATGGCAGTTATCAAATAAAACTTTCCATAAGGGTTCAATGCTATCCTGAGTTCGGCGTGTCCAAGTGCAACACTTGGCGGCAACGTGTTCTAAAAAAATGAAACTTCCGCCTGGTTTGAGAATGCGTTTAATTTCTTGTAAACTGTGATCAATATTGCTGACGGAACAGAGAACATGGGTACTGACTACACTATCAATACTATTATTTTCAACGGGTAATTTTTCAGCACTTCCTGGGGATAATCTGATCTTTTTTAATCCTTGACTATCTGCTTCTTGTTCGAGATACTGGTGCATAAAAAGATTGGGTTCAACCCCTATCCAATCAATATCTTTTGGGTAATAGGAGAGGTTCGAGCCAGCACCAGGGCCAATTTCTAATACTTTTCCTTCTAAAGATCCTAACAGCCCTTGTTTGAGTTCTGCCAAGGTGGAATAATCAGGGCAGTTAATCAGTTCTATCGCGCTACCATCGGCGGCATTTGCTTTTGACATTCCCCAGGCAAATAGACGTTTTTGAATTTGAGATAAGTTGGAAAATTTCATTTTTTTTATTTAACTCCATCCGTTCATTCTCGCCATTACGGCAGCTAATAGTGGCAAGACAGTAAAACAGAGTAATTCCCCTTTGATCAGCCAAGTAAGTCGATTAAATTTGGCAATTTCTAGGCTAGGAATTAGACCTTTTTGTAAGTCTTTAAACCACAAAATAAACGTAAATGTTGGATACAATGAAAACAAGCTAACAAGGATAAATACTGCCATTTTAGCTTGAAAAAATGGATTGTTTAAGTAGTAATCGCTGCCTTTTCCAAAGTAGATTACTCTTAATATTCCTGTAATCAAAATTATCGTAGCAGCTATTCCATAAACAGCATCAGCAGAGGCAACTTTTTGGGCTTCATCGAGGGTCATTTCTTTTTTTAAGTTGAAAACCTCTACGGTGAGAGCCGCAAACGCTAACATAAAGCCTAAGTAATGGAAATAAGCTGTAATTGAACTTGTCCACATAATTCTATAAAGAGTTTGAGTTTATGGGGAGATAAAATATCCCCCATAATTTAATACTTAAGGTTTACCCTTGACTATTTCTAGTTTCCATTGTTGCCATTCTACTATCCCACCTGTAATATTGAATATGTCTGTAAATCCTAACTGAATTAGACAATCGCCCGCTATAGGACTGCGGTGAGATGTTAAACAAATAACAGCAATCGGTTGATCAGGGGATAAATCTCGAAACCATTGAGGCAAAATCCAGTTACGAAGTCCAGGAATTCTTGCCATCAATAGTCGAGGTAAACTCAGATTGATGGCATTAGGAGCATGACCTGTGACATACTCTAACTGACTGCGAATATCAATCAGTAAAGGCGGATGAGATAACTGAGTGAATTCCAGAGGAGATAGATTAACTAGACTGGGTTTCACTGAAGATATAGATGCCATAGAAAATGCTTGAGTTTGAATTCACAACCCTGGTTTTGACCTTTTCAATTGCTACTTTCTAATTTTCACATTGATGTTGGTTTTGATGTTTGTGTTGATGTTTGTGTTGATGCTCATGTTCATGTTCATGCTCATGATCATGATCGTGACATTCGGCTTTTTCTCTGATCAAAGAACCATCCAGATAAGCATTCACCGCTTTGTCTAAATCAGTTTCTTTGGTGACAATCGCTTCAATTGTTTTTCCTTCCAACCGTCGCACTAAACCTTGTCCCATGCCTCCAGAAATCAAAACTTGCACATCATCTAAAGGATGGGGTTCGTTGCAAGAACTATTATGAAAAGATTGTTCAGCAGATAATTCTAACAGGTTCTTGCCCAGAATTTTACCCTCGTTAATATCGTAAATCCAAAACTTACGGCAATGTCCGCTATGTTCAGTAATGGATGTTTTATTTTGACTGGTGACAGCAATTTTCATGGTAAATTTTCCGATTTAGAGTACAGTTAATTGAATTTTCTCGGTTGAGAAAATATTTTTGTAGCCTTGATTTTTGACTTTTGTTTGAGAGCAACTAATTTTGAGGGTTGCGAGTGTTAATCCCTAGCAAACGATAGATCCCGCAAAAACCAATTAAACCACTGATAATTAGCAACCCTGAAGCAACATCTAATCCAATTCCCAAGGCTGTACCTGAGTAGATACTCAAACCGCCATACAGAAAAATTGCTGCTAACAAGAAGCGAATAATTCGATCTAAATTTCCAACATTACTTAACATTGAACACTCCTAATCCTAGGAAAAAGAACAGATTTCGTTGCGGAAGTCGAAATTGTCCGACTCCATGAGTATATACCTAATTAGTCATGAATGACCTTAAGATTTGTTTAAATCCTCCTGATGACTGAAGATTAAAAGGGTCTTCGGCGTTCTTCCGGTGTTTTGGATTGGTCATAAGGAATACCAATTTGATCCAGCAAAGGCTCAATGGCAACCGCTTTGACATTCATGCCACAATCTTTAAAAGGGTCATACCCTAACAGCAACCCGGCCAGTTGTGCGTAGTCAAGAATGCTGACATTAAACTCTTCTTCCATAACCTCCTTGATGGTTCCCTGTTCCGCATCGAGGAACACCGTACATCCCGGACAATTCGTGAGCATGAGCTTGCAGTCTGGGTGTATTTCTTTGAGACTTTTTAATTTCTTGTAGACACTACTAGCCGTATAATCTCGGTTTTCTGGGAAAGCACACTGCCGAAACCCCATACCACAGCAATGTCTACGCTCTGGGTAGTCTACCACTTCCGCACCAAAGGCTTCCAGCAACCCCACTAAGACTTGAGGGAATTCCGTACCCCCCATTGCTTCCCCTGGAAAAATCTTTCCATAATGACATCCAACGTGATCGGTTGCCTTGATTCCTTTGAGGCTATATTTCGCCTTAGCTGCTAATTTATGGCGATTAGCAAAGAAAACATCAGAAGCATGGACAATAGAAGGTCGGCCACCAGAAACGTGAGGAATCCAAAACTCCCGTCCAGTGGTTTCTTTTAAGGTGTTTTCCGTGTATTCTCGCAATTCTGGTTCTTCCCAGAGTTTGATCATTTCGGTGTAGTTGGCAAAAGAGGTAACACAGAAAGAGAAAAGATTATCAACACCTTGTTCATAATGAGCCAGGGAAAAGTTGCGGGCGGCTACTACCATTTGGGTTTCGATATTTGTGACATCTCCGTGATAGCCAATTGCTCCACAGGATGTATGTCCGGGTGCTTCCCGCAATTCTATACCCAGATCATCTTTCAAAATTTTATAAGCCACGCCTTCTGAGTAAGGGGCGGTACTTTGGAGGAAACAGCTACGGAAGCAACCCCACAATTTTCCACCTTGGTCATCAATGCTGGGAATGGCTTTCCGGTGTTTTTCCCAAGCCATGTTTTTTCTTGCTAGTTTCATCAAGTTTTCTCCTAAATCTCGTTCCACAGGATTGATTCTGTGAAACTGTATCTATTTCTGGGCTAATTAGATTGTATGATTATATTGCTATTTAGTAGTATAGCTTATTGAAAATCTTTTGCAATCAGTAATTATACTTATCTTGCTTCCGATCTAGCCCAAAAACACTGACAAGTTCATCCTGAACCAATCACTATTTGACTATTTAGTTGTAAAATTATATAAAGTATTTATACTCAAGCTGCCTGAATTAGGAAAATCTTCTCAACAGCAGGAACCTATGGAAACATTACCTTCACTACAAATTGGTCAACACATCGCCCGTTACCCCATTATCCAGGGAGGCATGGGTATCCGTATTTCTGGAGCGAATCTCGCGGCGGCCGTTGCCAATGCTGGGGGAATTGGAATCATCTCCGGCGTGGGTTTAGGGTTAAACTCTCCCTATTTTGACATCACCGAACCCAAGGCCGGACTCCGACGAGAACAGTTTTTCGAGGCGAATCGATTAGCACTGATTGATGAAATTAAAAAAGCCCGTCAACTCAGTCCCGATGGGATTATCGGTGTCAATCTGATGGTGGTGGCACAAGATTATGAAACTCTGGTTCGCACGGCGGCGGAGCAGGGTGTCAACCTGATCATTTCCGGTGCAGGTTTGCCCCTGCATTTGCCGGAATACACCGCAGACTATCCAGAAGTGGCACTGGTGCCGATTATTTCCACGGCTCGTGCTGCTAAGGTGATTTGCCGGAAATGGGAACGCCAATATAAACGCCTACCGGACGCCTTTGTGGTGGAAAATCCCAATACCGCAGGAGGACATCTGGGGGCTAAGTACGAAGAACTCGACGACCCAGTATTAAATCCAGAGCAGGTGATTCCTGAATTGGTGAATTATTTAGAAACGGAACTCAAACAACCGATTCCGGTGATTGCGGCTGGGGGCGTTTGGGATCACTCAGATATTGTCAGGATGTTAGAGTTAGGAGCAAAAGCGGTACAGATTGGGACTCGGTTTATTACTACAGATGAATGTGATGCCGATATTCGTTATAAAGAATTTCATCTAAACGCCCAACCCGAAGATGTGGTAGTGGTTTCTAGCCCAGTGGGATTACCGGGGCGAGCGCTGCGAAACCCGTTTATCGAAAAGGTAATGTCGGGTACTGCGACCGTTGAAAAACGCTGTCTGTTGAATTGTCTACACGTTTGCCGTCACCGAGAGGCGGGAGAACTTTACTGTATTGTTCGGGCGTTGGATAAAGCCGCGCGGGGGGATGTGGAAAATGGTTTAGTGTTTTCAGGGAGCAATGCCGGACGCAGCCAACGAATTATGCCTGTGGCTGAGTTGATGGCGGAGTTAGTGAGTTAAGCGAGTCGGGTTTGATATCCTGATCTAATTCAGTGCGGCAATGAGGGCATGAATGCCCTCTGGTTGTTGAAATCCTCCCAACACCAACGTTCCATAAAGGTGCGAATCTTCTGGCTCCCATTCTCGATAAATAGAGCAATACGAAGGTTTTTACAATTACTTTACAGTTAGGATTTTTTTTTACAATATCTTGATTGATTTATTCAAATTAAGCTGTTATCTTAAATTAAAGATGAACTCAAGATTAAAAAACCCTCACTCCAAAAACGGTATAAATATTTCATCGACCTATTTATACGTTAATCAAAATCCTACAGGTGCCCGGCAGTCTACATTTGTATTATTCATTCTGTAATTTCTAAGATTATTAGAGGAGAATTGCGATGAAAACTAGAATTTTGATGGCATTATTAACCGCTACAACAGCCGTTACAGGTTTATTTATAGGTGCTGAATCTGCTTCTGCATTTACCATTAAAGGCAGAAGTGAAGCCCCTGCTAACATTCAGGATATCTTGCCAGAATTGAAAGATTTTGTGGGCAAAGAAGCTCGGAAGCTAAAACCGGAAACTATTGGAGCACAGACGATTGATTTAAACTCAATCAAACTGAAGTATGACCATAATGTTAACGTTTATTTTATAGGGGAGACAGCCGGGGGATATCGGAATCAATTAGACTTCATTACTTGGAAAGATGGGAATGTTCTGCAAAATCAAACTAAAATTTTTGGAGACACCTCTTGCAGTAAGGCTGAAAAAAATAGCCTAGCCAACTATAGTGATTTCTGTGCTAATCCCAACGATCCTTTAAAGGATAAAAGCCGACAAGACAGTCCTTTAAATGTGGGTGACTTTGCTGAACTCGGCAATTTTGAAGCGGGTACTGTATTCGACTTCCGGTTAGTTTCCAACGCTATTAACGGTGGTATTTATAATAAGGGTGTCAAAGGAGTCTTCGGTGTTGACGAAGCGACAAACCCGGACAAACTGCAACACGTTATGGCTTACTATTACAAAGATTTGCTGATTTTTGGGTATGAAGATTTATGGGGCGGTGGCGACAAAGACTATAACGATGTGGTGTTTGCCATTGACTTTGGTAAAGGTAATGCACGGGATGTTCCTGGTGTATCAGTCCCAGAACCCTCTAGCGCAGCAGCACTGATGGGTATTGCTGGTTTAGTTGGATTTAGCCGTCGCCGTCGTCAAGGGAAATCCTATGTTGATTAGAAAAAGAAGGGGATCAATTAATTATTGAACCCCTTCTTTGTGGTTCTTTGCTTGCTTTGCTTTCCAGTTTGGAAGAAATTCCAGACTATTTTTATATCATTAACTTAAATAATAAAACAGTTAATCCAGCCATAAATAACAAATGAGGCAGGTTACTCATTAGTCTTTGTATCCCTGTTGCTTCTTCACTTTGTTTAGTAATTCTCAGTAGAGGATAAGGGCTAAAAACCATTGCTGAAAGTAGGGTTACGCCTTGCAGAAATTGAGCGACATCTAAACTCCAAGTTAGGGTAGGTAATCCTGCACCACTGTATCCTAAAGAACGAGCTAATACCGGGAGAATTTGTCCGGCTTCGGTAATAAAAGAGGGAATGTAGTGGGCGAGATTGGCAGCTAAAACGAAGGGGAGATAGGCGTAAATAATCGTTAAATAATCAGGTTGTTCGGAATCAAAAAAGCGAGCGATCGCATGAGTTCCTAATGTTAAAATAGCGGGAATACTGAGTAATGCTAAAGTGATCGGTAAACTGGTTAGAAAATGATCAGCATCTACAGGTATATTTTCCCATCCCAACCAACCTAAAATAGTCTGGGAATGGTGCATAAAGACACCGCCAAATAATAGTAACAACAGCGCCACTTCTGCCCAAAAACCCTGATGATCATCTAATAAATCCGATGCAGGAAAGCGTAAATTTAACTGTCCTGAGCGATTCGGACAAGCTTTCAAACAATCCATACAAAGCATACAATCACGGTTATCTTGCAATTGGGCGGGATGGGAGTAAAGCGGACAACCTTTACTGGCTTGTCCTTCATTGGGTAAGGCATCAACAAAGTTAAGTGGAGTTTCCGTACTGCCTTTATAACAGCCAAAGGTACTACACTGACTCCCACAAACTTGCTGAGTTGATCGCAATTCCGTGATTGATAATTTAGCAAACATCCCATTCATCCCCCCAATGGGACAGAGATAGCGACACCACAGCCGACGTTCATAAATTAAACTAAAAATCACCGCCCCGGCCGTAATTGCTAACAATAACCAAGCCGAAAGATAGGCATGGTGGGGCAAATCCCAGAGTTTTTCCCACAGGTAAATTATTACAAACCCGGCAAATAATATCCACGCGCCCCAACGATTTAACCATTGAGTTTTCCAGGTGAGTTGTTGACGGGGAAATAGCCAGAGAGAAATCTGGCGCAGCCATTCACCCACAATCATAAACGGGCAGACAGCACACCAAAATCGGCCCACAAAGGCGAATAAAAATAAATAACCGGGCCACCACCAAGCCCAAAATAGGTTAAGGGTAATACTGCTATCTCGTGATTGGGAACCGATCAAGCCTAAAATTGTAACGGGTACGAAAATTGCCATCATCACGATCCAGATCCCCTCTGGATACCAGCGACTCAGCAAAAATTTCCGCAACCCAGGGACATGGGTGAGCAAATCAATCCGAAAGGCATTTTTCTTAGATTCTACTGACCACAAAGCTTGTTCTGGGATCACCGATTGCCCGATGGGGGTCATCATCACCGCTCGGTGCAATATTTCGGCTAATTCGGCTAAATTGCCGGGATATTCGTAACTAATCAAGCGGCGCAAATCGGCTTGATCAAGTTGTAGCAGGGGGCGATTTTGTTCCCGACAAAATTGATGGAGGAAATATTCGGCAAAGTTGGGAATATCTGCTTTACGTTGGGGGAGGGTAGATAGTTTAATTGAAATCGTTTCAATATCGGGAAAAATTAGTTTTTTGGCAGAAGCAAAGATTAAACGCACCCAAGATTGAACGGGTTGAGGCGGTTCGTGAGATAATTGATGATGGTCTAATATGCCATGATTAGGGATAATTAACCCTGTTTTCAGATAGTGAATTAACCGAGTGCGATCGCCTTCGCTCAAGACCTGAACGTTATCGAGTAATAGGGTTCCCTGTTCTAATAATTCCAAAATACCGGGTTGTTTACCCATTCTCCCAAACAAGACATCGGTATTAAGTCGGCCATCGGCGGTGTGGGGGAGTTCGGTACAATCTAATTCAGCAAAGGGTCGGTCGGCTAATTCAGACCGCAGGTGGATCAGTCCCGCTAAAAAGGTTTTTCCGCTACCCGGTTGAGCATGAAACACCACAGGCGTTAACTCAGATGCCGCTTGATCGATTTTTTGGGCTAGTTTTTGGGTGGCTTTGCTATGACCTAGAATTATTTCCCCGGTGGGAAGATCTTGGATGTAGGGTTGCAAGCCTCGAATGCGTTCTTCTTCCCAAGCAATGCGACTAGCAAAATCATCTAAGTCTCGCATCAACAGGGAATGGAGTGCTTGTTGAATGGCCGGATAGTCTATCACCAGTTCCAAAAACTGGTCTTGGGGTAAAAACAGGATTTCGCTGGCTTTCAGAGCGATGGCGCTGCTATGGTACGTCCCTTCATCGGAACTCGCCACCAGTGTATAGCCAAATAAATCTCCAGGGTGGCGATCTCGGATCGACAATTTACCAATGGACGACTGTTGAAAGATTTCCACCTTTCCCAGCTTGAGCAAATATAGGCCGATGGGAGTTTGGCCTTCTAGGTAAATCAGGCTTCCGGCTTCGACTTGGAAGCGATAGAACAATTGGGAAATTGCCAGCATCGCGCTTTCTGGTAAGCTTTCCCAGATGGGTTGACTCCCTAGCCAACGGATATCTTCTGCCATTTTCCCTTCATCCGGCGCAACTTTTGGATCGTAATCGATGGGTTGTGGCAAGGGGAAGATGCTTGTTAACTCGATTATAGAGTTCATCAAATTTCCCTCAATTCAGCGAGCAGCGCGTTGAAATGTCTGGTATTTTAATATTGATTTTACCCAAATATTTTTCAGGTTTTAAGTAGCCGATCGCACAATTTCTCAAGATAGTGTCAACTTTAGACTCAAAATGGCTCTGGGTTTTAATCAACAGATATTATTTCTAATTGCTCAAGGTTTAACCTTAAAAAAAGCCCCCTTGACCTCTATTAGGTTGAGTTTGACAGCGCTCAAAGGCGGGTAAATGCCTTTCCTGAGAGACTTGACGCAGTTGGGCAAAAGCAGCTTTTAAATCGGGTTGGGTAACAAAACCCAAAAACCGATCATACATTTCAACGTTATCAATTTCTGCTTCTACTCCCATTTGACAAGCTGCTTTTAAGGTATCAGGAACTTCGACATTACCCGCAAAAGAATCCGTCGGGACAGCCATTCCATATTTAGCAAATATATTCACCCAAAGATTGACATGATTATTTTCTGATTGAACAATATTGCTAAAAGGACGAACTGACCCAAATTTTTCCATGACAGCGTTATAAAAGGCTCTGGCTCTATATTCATCATTAATCGCGTCAATCATTGCCTGTTGGGTCTTAGAATCTAAGGACGTTTGAGGCATTGCTTTTACAGGGGAAAAGCCGGAAAAAACAATGCCATTACTAATGATTAGAATTGCTGCTA
Source organism: Planktothrix serta PCC 8927 (assembly GCF_900010725.2). Classification (NCBI taxonomy): domain Bacteria; kingdom Bacillati; phylum Cyanobacteriota; class Cyanophyceae; order Oscillatoriales; family Microcoleaceae; genus Planktothrix; species Planktothrix serta. The sequence continues at coordinate 83,450 of NZ_LR734844.1, forward strand.
CAACCCACTTCACAACTGTACTAGGATTGTTTTTCGGCAGTTTGCAGGTGTTCATAACAGTATTATTGATTTACTCCTATTAAATACCGAATCAGTCCCTTTAAAGTGCGCCAGTCGAGAATAACGTGAATCACCGTTACAACTAATGCCAATAAACTGATAAAAAAATGGATATCACCCCATTCGTGGCGACTCAATCCTAACAAAAAGGCGATGCTACCTGCCCCTTGTCCACGAGGTGCAAACCATATAATAAAACCTGTGAGTGCGACCAAACTCCAACTGATTAGGAGTGCTAAAGCCACAATCCCTCGCATATAAATTCTGAGGTTAATTCTACGTTTGCATTTCATATAACCGTAGGGGCAGGGTGTCCCCACCCGCGAATCAGTAATCAGTCAACTCTCAACTTCACAATCCCAATTTAGCTAAAACGGGTTTAGGTGAAACAATATGCTTATTCATCCCCAATTTTCCGGGTTTCATTCCCAAAGCCAGTCCGATGATTTCCGTGATATAGAGAATCGGCAAATTGTAAGAAACGTTATATTTTTTCTCGATATCAGATTGTCTCAATTCTAGGTTAGTATCACATAAGGGACAAGCTAAAACAATGCAATCTGCACCCAGAGATTGGGCTTCATCTAAGAGTTTCTTGGTGAGGTCAAAAGCGACATCTTTTTGAGAGACTAAAATCGGGCCGCCACAGCATTTAGTTTTTGACCGAAAATCAACAACTTCCGCCCCACAAATCTCTGATAATCTATCCATTGATGTCGGGAACATTGGCGAATCCCAACCTGTTATATCTGCGGGTCGAGTTAACAAACACCCATAATAACAGGCAACTTTTAAACCCGTTAATGGCTTTTTAATTCGGGGGGCAAGATCGATATCATTAACTAACACATCCACTACATTTCTGACCTGAATATTATAGTTAGAAACATCGATCCCCATTTCCGACATGATCGCCATAATTTTATCTTTTTCGGTGGGTTCTTTTAAGGCCTTCAGTGCTCTGGCTGACTTGTTGTAACACCCCGAACAAGAAGCTAATAAATCGAGATCTTGTTTTTGAGCTAAAGCGACATTTCTCGCCGCCATTGCCATCCCAACATCGTGAGAAACACTCGCCGCAATAGAACCGCCACAACAAGACCAGTCTTTGAGGTCTTCTAATTCAATTCCTAATTCCTGCATTACCACTCTCGTTGAGATATCAAACTCTTTGGCTGTGGTATGCAGACTACATCCGGGATAGTAAGAATATTTCTTCATGGTTTTTTTGCCTTTTCTAATGCTTCACTAAATTTTTTAGGGTCTTTTACTTTTTCAGGAAATGGCGACATTTTCCCTTTTAGGGTTAATTTAATTCCCAATTCTGCTTGTTCGATCATGGCTGGTAAACCGCCATATTTCTGCATTAATTCAGGTTCAAAAAGAATGCCTCGTTTCTGAACTAACTCGACAAATATTTCATTAAAACGAGTCGCATCATTTTCAATTCCTTGACGAATTGCGAGTGCTTTTACCGCTTCAATCACATCAGAAGGACGCACCCCACGGGGACATCGAGAAGTACAGATATAGCAAGAACTACACATCCATAAAGCATTGCTTTTAAGTACCTTTTCCCATTCCCCTCTTTGCACCATTAAAATCAGAGTTCGGGGGGACATATCCATCAGGTCAATATTGGTACAGCCACCGCTACAAGTACCACACTGCATACAGGCTGCGATCGCCGCACCATTTCCACCTTCAGCCAGAACTTTCTTAATAAAATCGGAGTTCATTTTATCGCCATCGAGTTGACGATCAACTTTCAGACCAAATACAAATTTTTTCGATTTTGTTGATTTTGTTGATTTTGTTGCCATTGTTTTTACCTCATTTACTTCAGGGATGCTGCCATTTCTGTTACAGATTGTCCATTGAGATTTGATTCCAAATTAGCGGAATGACTGGCTACAAAACTGGCAATTTCTGCCGCAGCAGATCGACCATCGGTAATCGATTCCATAATCGCTTTTGGCCCCGTTGCTGCCCCGGCGAGAAAAATACCGGATCGAGCAGAATGATTGTTAGAATATTGCAGATGAGCAGTGGCATAAAAGCGATCGCAACCCAAGCTTAAACCCGCAATTTCTGCTAATTCTGGATTCCCTTCCATTCCCACCATTAAAACTAACAAATCAACAGTTAATCGCATCGGTTTTGCGGTTAAAGTATCTTCTAACCGCAATAATAAACTGCCATCTTTTTTCTCGCTCGCTTCAGAAAGTCGTCCTCGAAGAAACTGCACTCCAAACTGTTCTTGAGAAGTTCGGTATAGTTCCTCATAACCGCGACCAAATACCCGAATATCCATATAAAGACAGTAAATTTCACAATCGGGATTTTGTTCTTTTACCTCGATGGCGACTTTAATAGCATTGGTACAGCAGACGCGGGAACAGTAATTATTATTCACCTTCTCATCACGAGAACCAACACAGTGAATCATTGCCACTTTTTTCGGCAGTTTCCCATCTTTGGTTTTCACCGTTTTTGCCTTCAGCATGGCATCGAGTTCTACTGAATTGATGCAATTATCATAAATTCCGTAGCCGTATTCTTCTTTCAAAGTTGCATCAAAATGCTTATATCCAGTGGAAACTAAAATTGCCGCCGCCTCAATTTTTTCTCCGGTCGATGTCGTCACTTGAAAATTAGGGGCAGAACCTTGAATTTCAGTTACTGTAGTATTATTTAAAATTCGGGTATTCCCTAAACCTGCTTTAAGATTGGCGGTAATTTCTGAAGCATCGGTAAAGTCAGGAAAGACTTTATACCACTTGTTTAAATGTCCGCCAATTTCCGCTTGTTTCTCAATTAAAACGACATCATAACCAAAGTCTTGAAGTTTTCCGGCTCCCGCCAGTCCCGCAGGCCCACCACCAATTACAACTACTTTTTTGTTCATTTCTTTATCCTGTAATATTTTTACTTTTCAAACGTTATACCTGAGTCTTAAGAGATCCCCCTAAATCCCCCTTTTTAAGGGAACTTTGAGTGTCTTTTCCCCCCTTTTTAAGGGGGGTTAGGGGGGATCTTCTTCCCCTTTTTAAGCAGGGTTAGGGGGAATCTAAAACGGTTTTCTGCGTTGTTCAGCCGTTTTAGATTGATCGTAGGGAATGCCGATTTTATCTAGCAACGGCTCAACTTCAACCGCCTTAGCATTCAGTCCGCAATCTTTAAACGGGTCATAGCCTAACATTAACCCGGTCAATTGTGCGTAGTCCAGAACGCTGACATTAAACTCTTCTTCTAAAACTTCTTTAATCGTTCCTTGTTCGGCATCTAAAAACACCGTACAACCGGGACAATTAGTCAGAATTAAATTACAATCAGGGTGCGCTTCTTTAAGACTTTTCATTTTCTTATAAACGCTGCTGGCGGTATAGTCTCGGTTTTCTGGAAACGCACATTGACGGAAACCCATACCGCAGCAATGCCGACGTTCTGGATAATCAACAATTTCCGCACCAAAAGCTTCTAGTAACCCGACTAAAACTTGGGGAAATTCTGTTCCACCCATCGCCTCACCTGGAAAGATTTTTCCATAGTGGCATCCAATATGATCAACGGCTTTAATTCCCTTGAGGCTATATTTAGCTTTTTCTGCTAATTTATATCGGTTAGCATAGAAAACATCGGAAGCATGAACTACAGAAGGTCTGCCACCGGAAACATGGGGAACCCAAAACTCACGACCTGTGGTTTCTTTTAATGTTTTTTCGGTGTATTCTCGCAATTCTGGTTCTTCTTCCCAGAGTTTAATCATTTCGGTGTAATTCGCAAAGGAAGTCACACAAAATGAAAACAGATTATCAACCCCTAATTCATGATGAGCTACGGAAAAATTTCGCGCGGCTACTACCATTTGGGTTTCGATGTTTGTGACATCTCCGTGATAGCCAATTGCCCCACAAGAAGTATGTCCAGGTGATTCCCGCAAGTCCATCCCTAAATCATTTTTTAAGATTTTATAAGCAATGCCTTCGGTATAAGGAGCGGCACTTTGCAGAAAACAACTGCGGAAGCATCCCCATAATTTACCACCGGGTTCGTCTACGGTGGGAACGTGCTTTTGGTGTTTTTCCCAAACTATATTTTCTCTGGCTACTTTCATTGTGTTTTTTCCTTATTTATTGATGTCAATTTGGAATTTGTGATTGCTGCTAATTCAGGAATTAACCCCGAAAATTACCCCTCTCATATTGTGGCTATTGTCCGCATTAGAGCAAGAGCAGCCATCGGATCTTGAGTGGAAGAAAAGTTCGTCAGCAAGTCGTTTGTAGATAAGTTACTGATACCTCCTATATCAGCAGTAAAACTATTATCAATATTCAGATAACTCTGCTCAACTGCTGATAACCCAGTGCTGTTAATTTGACTCGACGAACCTAAGATAAAATTGGCGGTATATCCTGAGTTAGTACCCCCGCTATTACTAGCTAAGTTTTGATAACTTCCTCCCCCAGTTAGAGGGTCATTTATTGTTGTTTCCTGAATCTGATTCGTTAAATCATTAGAGGAGTTAGTATTAACGGTTTCGCCAGTCAAGTTTGAAGTAAATGCACTCAGATGACTATTCGATCCACTCAAAAGCTGTTCGTACACCTGTTGAATGTCGGCGTTATCTGTTTGGGCAATTCGTTCTTGTAAATCTGCAATATCAGTCTCCTCAATCAACACTCCAACCTTCAAGGCTTCCGTTAGGGATTGACTCCCTTGCGCTATCAGATTATTGTACAATTGTTGTAAATCTGGATTGACAAAAACACCGATGGGGTTATCACCAACTGGATCTTCAATCTGATAGTTATTGAGCAGGGTTTCTATCTTATTTTCATGACGATCTTCGCTATTAGCGATGTTATTAAAAATAGACAATCCCCACTGTTCATACAGGGTAATATAGACATCATGCGCTAGTTTTTCTTCTTCGCGCATATAGATAAGTCCTTCTGTCTCGGTGGCATCCAGACTGCTATTTACACTACTAAAATCATTAACTATCTGCATGATCTTTATCCTTATTTATTTTCATCCATTTCGTAGTTTCTGCTATCAGCAGTTTCTACCCAATTTTCCCAATACTTTTCAACTTCTTTTTTGCTACCGAGTTTCTTTTCCATGCCTTTTTCTACAGCATCCATTAACTCAATTGCCCCTGTTGCTTGATAAATTGCCCGCAATTCATCCATGTCTTTTTCGGGAATGACTCGATGGGAACCTGCACTATTTTCCAAGTCCATTGGAACACCCCACCATTCCCGCATTTCCTCTTTATGTTCGTAATAGTATTCCCAGTTTTCTCCGAGTTCGGGGAAATGTTCAGGGGTAATATTTTCTGCTACTAAGGTATAACCTCGTTTGAGCATATTTTCCCCAAATACTCGCTTGGCAAACAATTGCTGTCTGCCTTTTTCTGACTCAGCAAAGTAACCATGACGAACGGAAAGACGACGCAAGGCGAGAATTACGTCGGCGGTGCTGTTACCTCTGGGACATCTGGGTTTACAGGAAAAACATTGTCCGCAAAACCAGATTTTATCGGATTTAAGTAACTCCACAAGCCAATCTTCATCTTCGGTTTGGCAAATGTTCATCACCTCTCTGGGAGAGTAATCATAAAACTCTGCTGCTGGACAAACCGCAGTACAAATACCACAGTTCAGGCAGGCATTCATCCCATGCTGATATTGAATATCTCGTTTGAGCTCGTCAACTAACTTGCCCATTGGTCAACCCCTCCAATTTTAGTACCGAGTTTATTTAATTTGGTTCTGTATTTATATAATTATATGGTTATATAAATAAGCCAAAAAGTCAATCAGTAAATGTACTTAATTCAGAAGTGAAGGAAGGTAGGAGTAGATTTATCAATATCAATCAGATATGGCATAACCAGGGACTAAGATCAACCTGCTCCTACACCAGAATTTTAGGAATAGAACACTTCTTAAGACGAATCAGATCAATCAGTGACAACTGAATTCGGTTTTGAGACCTGACTATTAAATTTTATGAGAATTTCGTTATTTTGTCAAGGGTTGTTATCTAAAAAAAATCGTTATTAGATCTAATTTTCTTAAAAAATTTCGACGACAAATTATCCCTGATTTAGGGATGATTTGTCGTGTTGATCAATCTAGAGGATTAAAATCAAGGGTGTGTATGCTTAGGTTTACATACCCTTGCGGGAAAAGTTAAGGTTTCCACTGCATAAATTTAATATACTCCCCCTCAAATCGTTCTCCTTTGAGCATTCGATTCCAATAAATCCAGGGTAAAGCGGTGACTTTCATTGTCCACATAATTGATCGTTCCTTGAGCGGATTTAGAGGGAAACTGGATAAGGGTTTAGCATTATAACCATTAAATTCTGCCATAATCGTTCGGTTATAACCTGTAATTAACGGGCAACAAGTATAACCGTCATATTGACTCAATAAAGGTTTTGATGCGATTAAACAAAGTAGATTTTTAGCGGCAATGGGGGCTTGTTTGCGAATGGCGGCGGAGGTTTTAGAGGTGGGTAGAGATGAGGCATCTCCTAAACTAAAAATATTAGGATATCGCTTATGTTGGAGGGTATAACTATCAACATCCACCCAACCATAGGGATTATTAGGGACAGCTAAAGGACTGCGTTTAATAAAGTCTGGAGCACTTTGAGGCGGTGCAACATGGATCATGTCATAGGGATAGCTGACTTGATCAATGACGTTGGACTTGTCATCTAAAATCTCAAAAATTGCTGTCTTTGTTTCCGCTTTAATTGCTTTTAAATTATGCCGAAACTGAACTTTAATATTTCTTTCCTGAACAATATTATCTAAAAGATTAGAATATTCAGGCACAGTAAACAGCTTATTTAAAGAGGAAAGAAACATAACGTTTGTCCGTTGACGGACTCCCCATTTACTGCGGAAAATATCATCCGCCATATACATCACTTTTTGAGGCGCACCGCCACATTTAATCGGGGTATTCGGAAAGGTAAATAAAGCATTTCCCCCTTGAAAATTGCGAATTAGTTCCCAAGTATAGGGTGCATAACGGGGAGAATAATTCGTGGTAACGCCATCTTTTCCTAAAGATTCTTTGAGTCCTTCGATCAGATGCCAATCAATCTGAATTCCCGGACAAACAATTAAATAATCATATTCAATTTGGATACCTGTTTGAGTCAGAACTCGATTGTGATCCGGGTCTAAGTGAATCACTTTATCTTTGATCCAAGTAGCACCGTAAGGAATAACATCCCGTTGATTTCTCAGGGTATCTTGAATTTTAAATACACCGCCCCCGGTTAATGTCCAACCTGGTTGATAATAGTGTTGATCGGAAGGTTCAACAATGGCAATATCGAGAGAATGATTATTATGAAATAACAGAGAAGCCGTAGTAATTCCGGCTGCACCTCCTCCGATAATCACAATTTGATGATGTACTGTTTGAGTAACAGTTGGAGTTGTGATTGGATTCGAGGTTTGAGCCGATTCTACAGTTGAAGTGATCATGTCTAGTGTTGTTGTGTAAGAAGGATTGTTTTTGGATTAAAGGATTGTCTATCCGACCTGAATTAAAGCCCTATTTCTAAGGGTTGTCCTGCGGCTTTCCATCCTTTAATACTAGGCGGAAATCCCCGGACATTCTCATATCCTAATAGTTCTAAAGCCATGACTCCCATTGCCGTCCGATAACCCGTTGTACAATAAAGAATCACAGGACGATCTTGAGGAATCTGATCGAGATTTTGGGTTAATGATCTTAAGGGAATATTGATGGCACTGGGAATATGACCCAAAGCATATTCCGATGGTTCTCGAACATCAATTAAGACCGGATTATCCTCTTGCATTAGACTTTGGAGATCCTCAATTTTCATCAGGGCGTAATATCCGGGCGGAATCCCTTGCAGAAATTCAGTAATCACCGGATTAGAATTTGCTGCTAATGCTGGCAGAGGGTTGAAAAGTAATACTGGAGAAATTAACAGCCAAATTAGCAAAAATAATAATAAAAATTTTCGCATCGTTTTGCCTAAAGTATCCAACGTAAAATATCAATTTGGACTCAACTGCATATCACCGGATTTTGATCAAAATAATCGGTTCAGCAGATCGCTTAAATCCTCAAAAATTAAGCATTTTAGAGGCAATTTGTGATAAGCTGCCACAAAATGTTGCTTATAAATTGCCTCTATTTCTAGGTTGATTAAGATTTTCAACCCGCGAAATTTTCTTCCGAAAAGGCTTTAATTGGACAGTTCGGTTTGTGTTCTAATCCCAACTCTTGGTGACGTTGTAAATATTCCTCTTCAGTCCAATTTAGCTGATCAGCTAAGATTAGCAAGGTGAACACTCCGGCGCGTAAACCTGATGCACAACGGATATAAATAGGTTGAGATGCTGTATTTACCTTTTCACTAAAGGTTTTCAACACTTCTGGGTTGAGGTTTTGGGGAGAAACCGGAATACTAATATAATTGAATCCCAATTTTTGAACCTCCTCCGCATTCAATTGTTTGTCCTCGGTTGGAGTACATAAATCAATCACGGTACTGTACCCTTTTTGAGCAATTTCTTGCAGTTCTTCTGGAGAAGACAAATTCCCAATTGCTAGGGATTCCGTCACACTTTGAAACATAATTTTAGACCGTTGTTATTGTTGTTAAACCCACCAAGGTTTTGCTTCTGTACGGGGATCTAATTCTGTCCAAGGAGAAAGCCAAATCCGATTCTCTTTAATAGCAACATGAACTAATTTCAAAGGCAAAGGTGCTGGCCCTCGCAATACCGAACCATCGGCACTATAGCGAGAACCATGGCAAGGACATTGAAATTCTTGATCAACCGGATTCCAAGGAAAGGTACAACCTAAATGGGTGCAATTATCGACGATTCCGATCGGATTTAAGCTGCTATTTTCTAGCACAGTTAAATAAGTTGGTTCTCCTGCTAACCCAGCAACTAAAGCACGGCTTCCAGGGACTTCTGCTAAAATTTGGCTGGCAGGAATCGGATTTCCCAAGATATCCTTCGCTAAAATTGCTCCACCTTCTCCGCTTTCATCGGGGCCGATAAAATATTTAGAAACGGGATAAAGGGCACTTCCAGCCGTTGCAGCTACAGCAGCACCTGTCAGAAAATTCAGCAGTTGACGACGAGACAAAGACGGATTATCGAGAGGAAGGGTATTTTCCATCGTATTTAAGTTAGAGACTACTCCCATTATAGTTTATTTACAAGAGAAAAACAGACTTTCTAAAATAGGAAAAAGCCAGAATTCAAAAGAGAATAAAACGCCGTTAGAAGCAATTAAAATTTAGCCATCAATCGCGGCTGCGACGAAAGCAATGGACTCCATAGACCCGACGGCTAAATCCGAAGGAAACTTATGGGTATTCGGTTCTATAGATCACTTCAAGGCCAAGGTTAGTACGGTTCATCATCCCAGGTATCGATCACGCGACCTCTGTTATCCCCAGAACCATTGAAGTGAAACCCATTCAGGTTGAATCCGATTGTGTTCAGACCTAAAACCGCAAACCCAATTCCCACCACAAGATCTGTGGCTAAAACAAAATTCCAGGAATGAGCATTGTTCAAGAAAGCATACTGGAAGAGCAGCATCATTAAGATCCCAACTCCCCCCAGATACAGATGATTCTCTGTAGTGGTAATCCAATTACAAAAGCGTGACCACACACCCTCTGGAGGTAGGGTGACAGTTGTTGTCATGGGATGAATTCTCCATATTTATAAGTGCTGAAACCTGCGAAAGATGAATTTCTGGACGTACTTTCTCGGCTGAAGCCGTATGTAAGTCCTAGAAGTTGAAAAATAAATAAGCAGGTATTTATATATTGCCATTTAGTTATATGATTGTCAAGGTATTTTACGATTTTTTTATAATTATTTATTTTTATAAAACTATATGGTAGTATAGTTTTATCGTTGATCCCTATCGCTAAAGGATTGAAAAATCATGCTCTTTCGCCAACTTTTCGACCCGGAAACCAGTACCTATACCTATCTGATTGCCGATGAAGCCACCCAAGAGGCGGTTTTAGTCGATCCTGTGTTAGAGCAAGTGGAACGAGACTCCACCTTGTTGCAAGAATTAGGACTGACCTTGCGTTATTGTTTGGAAACCCATATTCACGCGGATCACGTCACTGGAACCGGGAAACTACGACAACTAACCGGATGTCTGGGGGTCGTTCCTGAAAACGCCACCGCCAATTGTGCGGATCGGTTTATTAAAGATGGAGAAATCTTAGAGATCGGGACGGTTAAAATTCAAGCCATCACAACCTTGGGACATACGGATAGTCATGTCGCTTATTTAGTCAATGGCGATCGGGTATTAACTGGGGATTCTTTATTAATTCGAGGTTGTGGACGCACGGATTTCCAAAGTGGAAATGCTGGATTACTCTACGATCATATTACTCAAAAATTATTTACCCTTGCCGATCAAACCGCAGTCTATCCCGGTCATGACTATAAAGGACGAACGGTTTCGACAATTGTAGAAGAAAAACAATTTAATCCCCGTTTTGTCGGGTATAATCGAGATAGCTTTATTGAAATGATGAGTAATCTCAATTTACCCAATCCTAAAAAAATTGCCGAAGCGGTTCCCGCTAATCAACTTTGTGGAAATAAAGCCTAAAGCTACGGTCGGGGTGAAGCAAAATTTTAAATGAACCATCTTAAGTCAGAAAGGATTCCCCAAAATAGCAGCAGTCAATATTAGTTTGATCGCTGCTGTTCTCCTGTTTAAAACTCGGTTTCAAACTGGCTTAGATCTCCCCGGTCAGGAGGTGATGATCAAAAACATTAATATTGATTATTTCCGATTCCATTACAATCTATGAAAAGATGATTAACTCTCTCACAGATCGATTGAAAGCTATTGATGCCCAAACTTTAAAACAATGGCTGGAGCAAGACCAAATTACATTGATTGATGTTCGAGAACCTTCTGAACACGCCGGAGAAAATATTCCAGGGTCAATTTTAAGTCCCTTATCTACCTTTGACCCTGTTAATTTACCCATTAACGGCTCAAAACCCTTTGTTCTTTATTGTCAAAGCAGCAACCGCAGTGGTCAAGCGGCTCAAAAATTATTAGCGGCTGGGTTTGAAGAAGTTATGCACCTACAAGGCGGATTAAATGCTTGGAAACAAGCGGGATATCCCACAATTGTTAATAAAAATGCTCCTATTAGTATTATGCGCCAGGTACAAATGGTTGCTGGCTCATTAGTCTTAATTGGAACCTTACTCGGAGCATTTATTTCTCCCAATTTCCTATTTTTAAGTGGATTTGTGGGAGCAGGATTACTGTTTGCAGGGATTACTAATACTTGCGCTATGGCACAATTATTAGCAAAATTACCCTATAATCAGCGTGTTTAACTGGGGAACAATGAGGCAATATTTTCCAATTTTAAACTGGGGATTCAATTACAAACGAGAAGATTTAGCTGGAGATTTAACCGCCGGAATTATTGTCGCTAGTTTGTTAATTCCCCAAGGAATGGCCTATGCAATGCTGGCAGGTTTACCCCCTGAAGTGGGACTCTATGCCAGTATTTTTCCTCAGATTGTTTATGCCTGTTTAGGAACCGCTTCCATGCTGTCTGTAGCTCCGGTAGCGGTCGATTCTTTGATGGTGGCAACGGCTGTTAGTGCGATGGCTTCAGAAAACACACCGGAATATTGGGGATATGCGTTAACCTTAGCCTTAATGGTAGGAATTATTGAACTGTTGATCGGGATTTTCCGGTTAGGATTTGTAGCAAATTTCCTCAGTCAAGCGGTGATTTCTGGGTTTATTAGTGCGGCGGCGATTCTGATTGGATTTAGCCAAGTTAAGCATCTTTTAGGAATTAAAATTCCTCAAACCGAATCTTTTGTAAGTACCGTTATCGCTATTTTTAAAGAAAGTCCTCATCTCAACGGGATAACCTTGGCATTAGGAATTATCAGTTTAGGAATATTATTATATTTTAATCTGGGTTTAGGAGAATATCTCCAATCTAAAAAGATTCAGGAATCTTTGATTATTACCCTTACCAAAAGTGGGCCATTAATATTGGTAATTGGTAGTTCCCTAGTCGTGGGATTATTTCATTTAGATCAATTATTTGGGGTGAAAGTGGTCGGAGACATCCCGAAAGGATTTCCCCCTTTTACCCTACCTAATTTTGATTTAAACAGTATTCAATTATTAGGAACTTCTGCCTTAGCCATTAGTTTAGTCGGCTTCATGGAAGCCTTTTCTGTGGGTCAATTTTTAGCGAGTAAAAAACGAAAAAAAGTTGAAGCTAATCAAGAATTAATTGCCCTGGGAGCCTCGAATATAACCGCCGCATTCACCGGAGGCTATCCCATAACTGGGGGATTAAGTCGTTCTGTTGTTAACTTTTCAGCAGGTGCAAACACAGGATTAGCATCAGTAATTACAGCGTTATTTCTGATGTTAACAGTTGTGCTTTTCACTCCGTTATTCTATTATTTACCTCAAACCAGTTTAGCCGCGATTATTTTAGTAGCCGTTGGCAATCTCCTCGACTTTTCCACCCTAAAACGGTTATGGCAATATAATAAGCTGGATGCAATTACTTGGTGCGGTACGTTTGTTGCTGTTCTGTTCAGCAGTGCACAACAAGGAATTATTATTGGGGTGTTGATTTCTCTGCTATTACATTTAGCTCGTACCAGTAAACCCCATATTGCCATTGTGGGACGAGTGGGAAATACAGAACACTTCCGCAATATTTTACGCTATCCGGTGACAACTTGCTCTCATATTGTGGCAGTGAGAGTCGATGAAAGCTTATACTTTGTCAATACCCGATATTTAGAAAACTGTTTATTAAAAGTAGTTACTAAACAGAAAGAAGTTGAACATTTATTATTAGTTTGTAGTGGAATTAACTTAATTGATGGTAGTGCTTTAGAAACGCTACAACGTCTAATTGAGGATTTAAACGGCATGGGGATTGAATTTTATCTCTGTGAAGTCAAAGGCCCTGTTTTTGATCAATTAGAAAAAGTCGGGTTTGTGGATAAATTAGGACGCGATCACATTTTCTTAAGTACAGACCAAGCCATGAAAGAATTATCTCAACGGGTTTCACTTAAACACTCCATGAACATTTGAGGCTTCCAAGGTGAAGAAACTGCAAGGCGTTTGCGATCGCATTTTTCAACAATAACTGACGGATTCATCCACTCCTCAACCCCCAAAAAATTTCACAAATTGCTATTTTTTGTTTTTTATTCTATTTTTTAAAACCTCTAAAAACCCAGAAGTTACTATTTCTACTTCCGGTTCCCTGTTTTTTCCTGCCTAAAGATGAGATAATTTAATTATCCTATATTGCTCAGGATTCTGATGAACGATTCTACCGTAAAATTGGCGACCCGTAATTTTTCAATTCTTGCTCCTGTACCAGAAATTCATTTGCTTTCGGCTCAAGATGTGTGTGAACAGGAAGGAAAAGTAGCGTTTGGTACTCAAGAATTTGAGATTTTTCGTAAACTTGACCAAGATCGCAATGATCGAGTTGTGAAGGTTTTTATTTATGCGTCACTGCAAGAAAATCGTTCCTTTATTCCTAAAGTAACATGGCAAGCATTATATATTGGTCATGTAGACTCGCGCCGAGGTCGCCATCCTCAAGGTATGAAATATCGTCCAGCAACGGCTGCCAATGATGTCCTAGATTCGGCTATTTTTTGGGAAGTAACCGATCTCAAGCCCTTAGAAATTCCTCTAAATATTTCTAACTTTAAAGGATTCGGGAAAAAAGAACCCTTTCAATCCCGATTTATTCCTGAAAAGCCTTTAATGATTTACTATTTTTAAGATATCAATATTTCTAATTAGAACCTAGAAACGAGGTTAATATTGTGTATTTTCTATCCATCGGATGAGGGAGCGTTGAGTTTCATTAACCGTTGAATACTAACGTATATTGCTAATATTATTAATCCCACCGAGAGAAAACTAAACAAAACCGTTCCCATGGTAAATACACCCACAACAAGGGTACGGACTGTTGTTGACATTTGGATAACGGTAAAATTCTCCGATTGTATGGGTTTGTTGGCAAATTTTTCAGCCATGCTCTGGGTCATTTTATAAAAAATAAAGGCAATTCCCCCATACATTAACCCATTGGTAATACAACGGAATAACTTAATGGAATCCGTTTGAGAGGAAGTTTGAGGCGTTTTAGGAGTCGGTTCAGTCATAGTTTATGATTGTATTAAACGAATACCAGTAGAGACAAATTTTGCTGTCCAAAACTCTAATTCCGGGCTTGCCATTTGGGTTTTTACAGCTTCTAAAACCCGTAAGGCTTCGGCTTCAGATGCGGTTAAGGCGAACACCGTTGGCCCCGAACCGGACATCATCGTTCCCAGAACATTTTGAGACTCAAAAGCCTCTCGCAGTTGTAAGACTTGGGGATATTCGGGTAAGGCTACTTTCTCCAAATCATTATGCAATAATTTACCAATTTCTGTACTATCTCGGTGCATAATCGCAGAAACCATCGGCCCAGAATGGACTCGGTGTTGACGAGTTTGTAAATCTTTGGCTTCTGAAATGTAGGTATCGCTAAACTGTTGACGATAGCTTTTATAAGCCCAAATCGTCGAAATTCCCAAGTTCCGATATTTGGCTAAAACTACATACAAATGATCTAAATTTGTTAGGGGAGAAAGTTGTTCACCCCGTCCCGTTGCTAAGGCAGTTCCTCCTTGTAGACAAAAGGGAACATCGGAACCAATTTGGGCAGCTAATTCTTCTAATTCACTTTGAGTTAAGCCTAATTGCCAGATTAAATCTAAACCGACTAAAACCGCCGCTGCATCCGTTGAACCTCCGGCTAACCCGGCGGCGATGGGAATATTTTTTTTGATATTAATTTCCACACCCCCAAATTGTGCCATAGCATCGGGGAATTGTTGGGCTAATAACGCGGCTGCGCGATAAGCTAAATTGGTTTGATCATTGGGAACTTCTGCATGAGCACACCGGACACTAATGGTATCAATTCCAATCGATTGAATCTCAATTTGATCGGCTAAACTAATACTTTGCAGTACCATCGCCAATTCGTGATATCCATCGGGGCGATCGCCTATAATTTCTAAGTAGAGGTTAATTTTTGCCGGAGCAATTAAAGAATAGGAACGCATTTTTATTCAGAAGTCAGGAGACAAAAGACAGGAAACAAGAAATACACAGACTCTTTTAATCTGTGACTAAATCCGTTGCTTCCAGAAGATTCGTTAAATTGACCCATTGTTCAACGCTGAGGTCTTCGGCGCGAACTTGGGGATTAATCTCTAATTGTTCCAGTAATTGGGTTAATTGATCTCGACTAACCACACTTTGTAAGTTATTTCTTAACATTTTGCGTTTACTGGAGAATCCTAATTTGAGTAACGTTTCCAAATAGGGGGGGTTTGAGGCAGGATGGGCAATGGCACGGGGACGCAAACGAATCACCGCAGAATCGACTTTAGGCGGGGGATAAAAGGCTTTAGCTGCAACATCACAGATATAGTCGCAGTCGGCGAGATATTGGACGCGAACTGATAACGCCCCAAAGGTTTTAGACCCCGCATGGGCGGTGATGCGTTGGGCGACTTCTTTTTGGACTAACAGGACAATTAATTCAAAGGGGTTAGGGTTAGGTTCAGCAATAGTTCCTAATAATTGTTCAACAATCGGCCCAGTAATATTATAGGGAATATTGGCAACGACTTTATTCGGATTTTGGAAATTGGGAAAATCCTCTAATTGACCGTCAATATCTAAGGTGAGAATATCGCCTTGTAATAATAGGAAATTATCCCGATCACCAAATCTTTTAACCAGGTTTTTGCATAAATCCGTATCAATTTCAACCGCAACAACAGATTTAGCCACCGATAGCAATTGCGTGGTTAAAATTCCGGTTCCGGGGCCAATTTCTAACAAACAATCCGACGGAGTTAACAATGCAGATTTAACAATTTTACTTAAAGCTTTTTCGCTGCGTAACCAATGTTGGGCGAATTGTTTTCGAGGTTGGGGCGATCGCATAGATGAATTAAATAATGGGACTACCGTGATGATGAATTAAATACCATTGATTCGCCATCCGAGTATAAATATTCGTTGCCATTGAGGTTGCTTGTAAGCGACGGCGACCGACAATTTGCATGACATTTTCTATTAAAACAACATAAGCGATATCTCCATTAATTTCAGTTGATATAATCTCGGTTTCAATTTCCAAATATTGAGTCGCTTTAAAAATTAGCTCCCAGGACGCTTGAATCGCCACCCATCCCTTAACAGCTTTCCGTCCAGGGTGAATGCAAATAGAAGCGGTTCCCTTTGACCAAACTGCACTCATAGCCTCTATATCCTGTTTTTCAAAGGCTCGATAAAACGCTTTATTGATAGTTAATACGATTTCTTCATCTGTCATATAGCAGTCGCCAGACCTATTAGGACAAAGAGTGATGCTGAAAGCTAGACCGTACACCTGTCTTTTCCTCCGGTGTTCCCTGTTCCCTGTTCCCTGTTCCCTGCTATAACGCTGAGGTAGGGTCAAAAACACAGGAATAAGCGGATCTCTTCACAAATGGCCCGAATTATGTCAGGATCATTTCCAGCACCCGGTGTTGGTTAACGGTTAACAGTTGGCCATCAACAGTAAATCGTCAACCGCCAACCGTCAACACCAAAATGTGACAGACTCGCTCAACTTCTCACACAATATAGGCCGTGTCAAATCGAACTCAATTATTAGTTAGTCGTGTATTAATGGCCGTAATTGCCATGACCACACCACAAATTGCTCAAGCTACGGAAATTGTAGCTCAAGCCAACCCCCAAGCTAACAAACAGCTTAATGATTTGTTAGAACAGGGTCGAAAGTTGGTGGATGCTGGAGATCTGGAAAATGCGATTAAAACCTATACCCAAGCGGTTTCTTTAGATCCGAGAAACGCTAAGATTTATTCTGGAATTGCCTATTTAGAAGCCTTACGCGGTAATTTCCAAGTTGCGGCTCAATATTATCAAAATGCCTTAATCCTTGACCCCAATAATGCTGATTTTCAGTATGGTTTAGGGTTTAGTTTAGCCAATTTACAACAGTATGATGGGGCTGCGGATGCCTATCGTCGGGCTACTATGCTCAAACGAGATAATATTCAAGCCCATCAAGGATTAGCAGCAACCCTATTCCGCAAAGGAGACTATGCCGGGGCAATTCGAGCTTATCAAACGATTCTCACCCTTGATCCGCGCAATTGGCAAGCTTATTCTTCTATGGGAATGGCATTTCTAAAGCAGGAAAATGTGATGAAAGCTTTAGAAGTGCTACAACAAGCAGCGATGATCGCTCCCAATGAGGCAAGTATTCAGATTAAATTAGGGGCGGCTTTAATGAAATATGGCGATCGCAATGGGAGTATAACCGCCTTTGAACGTGCCGCCCAACTCGCACCCCGTGATGGAGATGTTCAATTCCAAATCGCTGAAATTTTTAAGGCGGAAGAGAACTTTGATGCTGCTAGTCAAGCCTATCAACGGGCTTTAGCTTTAAAACCAACTCTAATGGAGGCGAATGCAGCCCTAGGTGAACTGCAACTGACCCAAGAAGATTATGTTGGGGCGATTATTAGTTATCGTCGGGTGATTGAAAATAACCCCGATAATGCCTCTGCCCATTTTAATATGGGACTGGCTCTTAAAGGGCGAGGAAATCGGGAGCAACAAGCGATCGCTTCTTTCCAAAAAGCCTTAGAACTTTATCAGCAACAAGGCAATACTGAAGGCGTCAAGAAAACCCAAGCTGCTTTACAGCAATTGCAACCCAAGAAAAAGTAAATTGATGGTATTGGCGATCGCATTTCCATTAAAAACCGAGTTTTTGAATCAAGCTGTTTTTAGGAGAGTGCGATCGCACAAGGTCATATCAAATTTTTCAACTAACTACTGATGTAATTGGGTTGTGATCTTGCTCCGCTACACTGGCGTGATCGCACTTCTGGAATTTTTCCCACAAGTCAAACAGCCGATCCAGTGCATCTCTTTCATCTACAGAATGAAAGAGGATGAGATTTGCCCAGGATTGGGTAGTTTCTATTTTATATCTCTCTCTTAACCCTGATAAAAACTGTTCAAATTCTTGGTCTTTTTCCGATTTTGGTAATCCGAGTTGATTGCTGGCAAAATCGTAGCCGTAATAGAAGGATTGAAAATCAAAGATTGAGTACCGACTTAAATAGAGTGTCGGTCTTTTTTTGATTTCGGGTAAAAGGTCAGAAAAACTAATCATACTACCTTTTTTTTTCTGTGATGTTATTACTAAATATGATTTAATTGCAGCCGCACATTGCAAGCAGGTTCCTATGTCGTATTGTTCGGCGATCGCTCTAATTTGTTCGATTTGACGAGCGGTAATTTTTCCTCCTTCGTTACTATTTGCAAATCATTGATAGCTGTTCTGCTTTTGACATGATATAATATTAGTCAGTCAATTTCGACCCCTTTAAAATAGGAGTATTCACCGATGCAACTGGAAGACTATTTTGACTTTCAGCGACCCGATGATATTCGGGTCAAAGGGACGCGAATCGGCATTGAAACCATCCTCTATGATTTTATTCATCGCGCTCGTACTCCCGAACAAATTGCTCAAACTTATCCATCTCTTAACTTGGAACAAGTTTATGCAACTATCCTTTATTATCTACACAATAAAGAGGCCGTTAGTAACTACATTGCTGATTGGTTGGAGTGGAGTCATCAGCAACTTAAAGCACAAGAACTTAACCCATCCCCTTCTGCTATTCGCTTGAGAAAACTAAGAGCCGAAAGAGATCTTGTTGAGAAAGCATAATGCCTTTAAAATATTTGCTGGATGAAAATGTAGATCTGAGCTACAAAGTGGGATTAAGTAAAATTGAGTCTGATTTAATCGTTTGGGCGGTGGGTGAACCCCACTGTCCCCCTAGAGGTACTTTAGATCCAGAAATTTTACTTTGGTGCGAGGAGTATAATTTTATATTAGTGACGAATAACCGTAAATCTATGCCTGTCCACTTGATAGATCACATCAACGAAGGTCGTCATATACCAGGCATTTTTCTTCTCAATGTTAAGTTAACTATAGGCCAGAATGTTGATGAGTTGATTTTCTTAGCAGAGGTATCTTTTGAAGGTGAATATCAAGACCAAATTATTCATTTGCCCCATAGTTATGTTTTAGGAGTGGAATAGTAGATTTCCCTAAAACATAAGACTTGAGAAACCGGGTTTCTTCAAGATATCTGGTTTTCACCAACAATCTCTAAGCAGAAACCCGGTTTCTGATCATTGAATCATTCAGATACCGGATTTTTGATCCCAGTATAAGAAATAAAATTAAAAGGGGAGGTTGAGAAACCCGGTTTCTTGATTGTTGCGAAACTTTTGGAACTGTTTCAGGTTTGCCTAGTCCTATTTTTTAGGGTACATTATAAAAATTGCCTAAACTTAGGATATAGATGGTTAATTGTTACGGGTGGGGAAATCTTGCCCCTACAACTGTTGACTGTCTGTTCTCCACACCTTTCTTTTGCTCCTGTTCCCGACTATCTTTAAATATTTCTAAGTGAGGAGTTCAATATGACCGCCAGAGTCAGCACTCAATTTTTATCTCAATCTTTTATCGCTGCTGGTATTAGCCTAGCCACTTTATTCTTATTAGGACAACCCTTGAAGGCACAAACGCCTATTTCATCGGAAACAGTCAGTTCTGCGTCTTCTACGGTTGTTCCTATCCTTCCCACTCAAAACCTTAACCCGGTTGTTCCCCCCTTGGATGATCCTGGCTTGTTTTTGCCCTCCTTAGAACAACCAAGACGTCTAATTCTACGGTTAAATCAACGTCGGGTTTATCTGTATCAAGGAGAACAAGTCGTGGCCAGTTATCCCGTTGCGGTTGGTAAAGAAGGATGGGAAACCCCAACGGGGAGTTTTAAAATCATGCAAAAGATTGAAAATCCCGTTTGGCAAGATCCCTGGACGGGAGAAGTCCGTTCTCCAGGGCCGAATAGTGCGTTAGGATTGCGTTGGATTGGCTTTTGGACAGATGGAAAAGATGTGATTGGGTTTCATGGCACCCCGACGATCAATTCTATTGGACAAGCTGCCTCTCATGGCTGTGTACGGATGCGGAATGAGGATGTTGTGGCTTTATTTGAACAGGTGGAAGTGGGAACTCCCGTTATTGTTGAACCTTAATCTACTTTAGGATGATCGAGATTTTCAGGAATCAAGGAGAGTCAAAACTCTTCTGATTCCTTTTTTTTGATTGTATCTCCAGGGCCGATTAGCGTTATGATTTGGGAATCAATGCTCACTCAAGGGGAGGAATGATGGCGCGGAAACGTCTTTCCGATATGGTACGGCAGGAAGCTGAAAAAAGTTCAACGGCTGAAGTGGAAATTGTACCGGATGAAAGTGTGATTGGGGTTCAATCTTCTGCTTCGTCTGCTCATGAATCTGTTGATAGTGCAAAACTGGACTTAGAGGATAAAATTATTGAGTTAAAAATGGCTTTAGAAACGGCTCAAAATCAAGAACGATCCCTTCAAGAAAAACTTTTACAATTACAAGCTGAATTAGAGGATAAAAATCAATTTATTGATCGGATGAAAACAGAAATTCAAGAAGCGGATTTAAAAGGGAAATTTAAACAAGCTCAAGAAGCTGCATTACAGTTATCTGAGGCTAATTCTAAGTTAATTGAAGAATTAAAAACCCTCAAACAAGAAAATGAATCGTTAAAAGCGGCATTACAACCGCCAGCCCAACCCCTAGCCCAACCTCCCCAATCTAAACCCCTTGAAAAAGCCAAATCTCAATTAATCCGTCGTCCCTATTCTTCCCCATCTCAACCCGTTTCAGGTGAGGATTTTTCCAATAGCACTTGGTTACTTTAGAAACCCATTTAAAGGGCGAGGAAACCTCGCCCCTACAACGGAAAAATGGGTGAATGTTTAAGCTGGATTAGCTTGCAAACGTTTTTCTAACAAGCGACGAATCGATGCTTTTTCAATGAATCCAACTAACACGCCATTGCGAACAACGGGGACTTCAGTTAATTGTTGTTGTTCTAATAAATTCACCACCTCTAATAGGGGTTGTTGAGCATCAATAGTTGTTGAAAATTCCACAGGTTGCATCACCGTTTGTACTGAAATTAACGGCCATTGAGAGGTGGGAATCGGTTTGAGGTTATCTCCGCTAATTTGACCGACTAATTCGCCAACTTCATTGGTGACTAAAAATTGACGGTTTGCCGTTTTTCCAATAATATAATCGTTGACAAAGGTTCGTAAGGAAATATCTTGAGAAACAATCGAATTCTCATCGACTAGAGCATCCTCTGCGGTGAATTCGGATAATTGATTACGGATTGTAGCATCCTTAGCTAAAACTCCGGCATTACTTAACAGAAACCAGCCGATTAAAATTGTCCAGAAATTGGGATAGCCACCGGATATAAACACAGGTAGAAATCCTAATAAAATACCAATCCAGCCTAATCCTTGACCAACCCGACTAGCAAATACAATGCCTTTATATTGATTACCCGTAATTTTCCAAATTAGAGCCTTAAGAACATTCCCGCCATCGAGGGGTAAACCGGGAATCAAATTAAATACTGCTAAGGCTAAATTGACATAAGCTAAGAGATTAATTAAAGCGGTTAATGGGGCTGCTAAGGTTAAATAAGAGCCCATTAAACTGAACCCTAAAAACAGTAATAAACTGACTAACGGCCCAGCAATGGCAATCCAAAAAGCTCCAGCAGGTGTTTTTGCTTCTTGGTCTAAACTGGCTAATCCACCAAACAAAAATAAGGTAATGGATTTAACGTTAATTCCTTGTTTGATGGCGACAAAACTATGGCCTAATTCATGGGCTAAAACAGAAGCAAATAAGAATAACGCGGCAATTAAACCCAATAAAAAGGGTAGTCCTAAACCCAATTGTGGAAATTGGGCCGCCAAACTTCCCCCATAACTTAACGTCATTAATGCCAGAACAATAAACCAGGAAACGTTAATATAAAATGGGATTCCAAATAAATTACCGACGCGAATAGAGCCATTCATGTTGGCGACCTCTCAATTTATCCAGAAGCCAATACAACTTCTGGTCTTGCATAACCCTATCGTAACGAATTGTAAATAAACTGAGCAATCCGCCCCAGGTTGTAAATACTAGACTATTTGGTACGGTTTTCCGCTTTGGAAATCAACAACCACAAAGACACGCTTGTCACTAAGGTATTGTTTAAGAAACCGGGTTTCTGACCCTGATTTAGGGGATGAAATCAAGATTAGAGGTGGAGAAACCCGGTTTCTGGGGCTAATTGCTTCTAAACTTGATAATAAGAACGATACCACTCTACAAACCGTTTAACTCCGACTTCAATTGAAGTATTGGGTTGAAAGTCTACATCTTGAATTAAAGCATCTACATCCGCATAAGTTATTGGGACATCTCCCGGTTGAATGGGCATAAAATTTTTAATCGCTTTTTTGCCTAATGTGGCTTCTAAGACTTCAATTAAATGCAACAATTCAAGGGGTTGATTATTGCCAATATTATACACTTTATAGGGGGCTGTTGTATGAGGATTTTCACCCGATTGAGGAATTCTATCTAAGGTACGAATTACGCCTTCAACAATATCATCAATATAGGTAAAATCTCGTTGCATTTTGCCATAATTAAACACATCAATGGGTTGGTCTTCGAGAATGGCTTTGGTAAAAATAAACAGCGCCATATCTGGACGACCCCAAGGGCCATAAACCGTAAAAAATCGCAATCCCGTTGAGGGAATATTGTATAAATGGCTATAGCTATGGGCGATTAATTCATTAGCTTTTTTTGTCGCTGCATATAAGCTGACAGGATAGTCTACATTATCTTCCACGGAAAACGGTATTTTCTTATTAGCACCATAAACCGAACTGGAAGAAGCATAAACTAAATGTTGAATTTGGGCATGACGACACCCTTCTAAAATATTCAGAAAACCGACTAGGTTACTATCAAGATAAGCATAGGGATTTTTTAAAGAATAGCGCACCCCAGCTTGAGCGCCAAGATGAGCCACTCGTTCAAAATTTCCCTCTGTAAATAACTGATTCATTCCCTCTCGGTCGGCAAAATCAAGGCGTTTAAATATAAATCCTTCTCGGTTATTTAACTCGTCTAAACGCGCTTGTTTGAGGGAGACATCATAATAATCATTGAGATTATCAATTCCGATAATCGTATCTCCTCGGTCTAATAATCGTTGACACAGATGAAATCCAATAAACCCAGCCGCACCTGTTACTAATAAATTAGCCATTTTTTCCCCTATAAACTTTAGTATTGAATATGAGACGGAATTAAATTTGGGTTAAGGACAGACTTGACATCCCTTATGATACCTTTGTTTCCTAAATACCCCAAAAGTTGTTTTAAGCAAAGGTCTTGGTAAGTTTGATGGGGAATTGCTAGAATCATTGCATCTAGGTTCGACAAGTCTGACCACTGTACTAATGTCATAGCATATTCTTTTATTATTTTAATTATTATCTTAGATAGAATTTTGCCAGCAACCCTAAAATAAGTTTTAACTGAATTACAAGGAAAACAGAAACCGATCCTGTTACAATCCATGAATTGTTGTACTATATATCAAAATCAACTTTATCGGTTGGTAAAAGCAGATTGTCTAATTAAATAAAGTAGGGTGCGTAAGCGCAGCGCACGCACCACCTGACATTTTATTATCGCAGTTTTTATCGGGTAAGGTAAAACCACAAAGACGCTAAGACACGAAGAAAGAAGGGGGGTATTCAATATTTATAGCGGTTTTTAGCCCACGCACTAGCTAACTCTTTTCCAATTTAGGAAGGTCAAAAATGTTAAATAAAGCTTTGATAAATTTAGGGATTTTACCCCTTTTATTATTCAATAATTTTACTTTAATTTCTCTCAACTTTCAACCTCTGACCGAGGAAATTATTGTTCAGAATAATATAACTGATCCCGCCATCTTTTTTCAACAAGGAAAACAATATTATACTCAAGGACAATATGCTCAAGCGACGGAAGTTTTACAACAGGCTATTTTAGGGTTTTCTCAACAGGGAGATAGTGTTAATCAAGCGATCGCATTGAGTAACCTCTCTTTAGTTTTACAACAATTAGGACAATGGGAACAAGCGGAAAAAATCTTACAGGAAAGTTTAGGATTAATTAACGAGTTATCCTTTTCTAAAAAACCCTTGATTCTGGCTCAAATTTTAGAGATTCAAGGTCAGTTAGAACTCACGAAAGGACAACCTGAACAAGCCATTAAAACTTGGAGAGAAGCGTATAAACTCTATTCGGAAGCGGGAAATTTGTTAGGAAAAATTACGAATCAAATTAACCAAGCAACGGCGTTACAAACGTTAGGACTCTATCGACAATCTTTAAATACTTTAACAGAAGTCAATGAAGTTTTAAAATCTCAACCGGATTCTTTAACCAAAGCAACAGCTTTATTAAGTTTAGGAAATGCCTTAAGACAAGTGGGAGATTTAACCACCTCTCAAACGGTTTTACAGCAAAGTTTAGAATTAGCAACAACCTCAAATTATTCTCAAATTCTAAGTCAAATCTATTTAAGTTTGGCTAATACAAATCGCACTCAAAATAATTTAGATATTGCTTTAGGCTATTATCAAAATTCAGCGAAAACAGCTACTAATTCTTTAGAAAAACTGCAAGCTTTAATTAATCAATATAGTTTACTCATTAACTCAAAACGAAGTCAGGAAGCTGAAGCTATAGCCACAGAAATTGAGTCTTATCTCTCGGAAGTTCCTGTCAGTCGTAGTTTAGTTTATGGAATTGTTAATTTTACAAATTATTTAATTAAAGCTCAAGAGATTTCAGGTTTAACTACTAATAATCCTGAAATTATTACTCTTTTTAATACAGCAATTAAAAATGCTCAAAACCTGAAAGATCTGCGTTCAGAATCTTATGTTTTAGGAAGTTTAGGCAAATTTTACGAACAAAATCAACAACCCTTAGAAGCTATAAATTTAACCGAAAAAGCGTTATTGATTGCTCAATCAATTAATGCCTCTGATATTGCCTATCAATGGCAATGGCAACTGGGAAGACTCCTGAAACAACAAAATCGAAAAGACGAAGCGATCGCAGCCTATACAGAAGCTGTTAATACCCTCAAATCCTTAAGAAAAGACTTAGTTGCTATTAACCAAGATGTGCAGTTTTCCTTCCGAGAAAGTGTTGAACCTGTCTATCGAGAATTAGTCGATTTAATTTTACAATCTCCCAGTCCAGAAAACCTCACAAAAGCCCGTGAACTAATCGAATCCTTGCAAGTCGCTGAACTGGATAACTTTTTCCAAGAAGCCTGTTTAGATCAAGAAATTAAACGCCAACAAATTGATCAAATTGATTCCCAAGCTGCCGTAATTTATCCGATTATTCTAGCCAATCGCTTAGAAGTTATTCTCTCCCTTCCAGGGCAACCCTTACAACACTATTTTACCACAATCTCCCAAGAACAAGTTGAAACCACAATTCGTCAATTAAGACAATCCTTTCAACCGATTTTTTCGACCAAAGATCGGTTACAATTATCTCAACAGGTTTACGACTGGCTAATCCGTCCGGCCGAACAGGAACTCAAAAATAATTCGATTAAAACCTTGGTTTTTGTATTAGATGGTTCCCTGCGAAATGTGCCGATGGCGGCTCTCTATGATGGCACGAACTATCTGATCAAAGACTATAATCTAGCCCTAACTCCCGGTTTACAACTGCTGGCTTCTCGTTCTTTAAACCGGAATCAATTGCAAACATTAACCGTCGGATTAAGTGAAGCCCGCCAAGGATTTTCTGCCTTACCTGGGGTGGCTTCAGAAATTCAACAAATCCAGGCAAAAATTCCGACAAAAGTTTTATTCAATCAACAATTTACCCGTGAGGCTGTTCAACAACAAATTCAAGAAACCGCCTTTCCGATTGTGCATTTAGCCACTCACGGACAATTTAGTTCAAAAGCGGAAGATACATTTTTATTAACGTGGGATAGCCGCATTAATGTTAAAGATTTAGATTATTTTCTCCGCAGTCGCCAACGCGGTGAACAAAACCCCGTTGAATTATTAGTCTTAAGTGCTTGTGAAACCGCAACCGGAGATCAACGAGCCGCCTTGGGGTTAGCGGGTGTCGCCGTGCGTTCAGGTGCGCGGAGTACCTTGGCCACCTTATGGCAGGTTAACGATACCTCCACCGCTTCCCTAATGGCAGAATTTTATCAAGAATTAACCCAGAAACAAGTCAGTAAAGCCGAAGCCTTACGTCAAGCCCAGTTGAAGCTATTACAACAGCCTGAATATCAAGATCCCTATTACTGGGCCCCCTTTGTTTTGGTGGGAAATTGGCAATAAATTTGTAACTCTCAGCTAGGGTTAATAAAATTAAAGTATTAGTGCATCAAATCTGACAGATTGGTCACACGCGAGTCGTGTTGATTCTGATTCCATAATTTTTTGGTATTCTTTGGAGACTCATACTTTTATGATTCGTAAACGTTTGCACCAGCACTGGATTAGCCTGTCTCTCCTGACCGTTGTGGGAGGGGCCTTTGTACCTCAACTGTCTGTTCTGGCTCAACCTGCCAGTTCCGAGGGAATTCAAATCAGTATGGCTTTTGAACCCCCTCCAGGGGAAGGAATGCCCGCTCGCACCGCCGGAGGAGGGTCTCGCGGTCAATGTCCTAGCGTTACTCAGGGTACAACTCCCCCCTTAATGGCCTTAGTCCCCGCTTTTGCCACTCAAAAAGAAATGGCCATCAAAGGATTGACGGTGGCGGCTACCCCCACATTCTTTTTCTACGTTCCCCAAATTCCCGCAACTGAGGCAGCTTTTAGCCTCAAAGATGAAAACAACAACGACATCTACCAAACTCGTTTAGCAATTCCTAATCAAGCGGGTATCGTCAGTATTAAACTGCCCAAAGATACCCCTCCGTTAAAAATTGGTCAAACCTATCGTTGGTCATTTGGGGTGATTTGTAACGCTGAAAACACCGAGGAGCCTAAAGTTGTGTTTGTGACCGGGGAAGTCAAACGAACAGAACCTGATGCCACCTTAAAAGCCCAACTGCAACAAGCTGAACCCTTAGAACAAGCTAAAATTTATGCTGAAAATGGGATTTGGTTTGAAAGTTTAACAACCTTAGCTCAATTGCGCCAAACTCAACCGATGGATGGTACTTTAACTGAACAATGGAAACAACTTTTGGAATCCGTTGGTTTAGATGCTATTGCCAATCAACCGTTTGTGAATGCCCTTGAGAATTAATTAAGGTTGAAATTGAATGAAGTATGGAGTTATGAAACAAAAACAAACGGTCTTCAGACTTCATACTTCTATCGGGCGCTTTTCTGAGCAATGGCTGAAGGCATTGCGTTATTTATGGTTAAGTCCTGTGCTAACGGTTTCAGTCATTGCTCTGCAAAGTACAGGTTTTTTACAACTTTTAGATTGGGCAACTTTAGATCAATTTATTCGGTGGCGACCCCTTGAATCTCCCGATCCCCGAATTGTAATTGTTACCATTGACGAACCGGATTTAAAAAAGCTCGGACAATGGCCGATTCCTGATGCTATTTTAGCAAAATTAATTGAAAAAATCAAAGCCCAAAAACCGATGGCGATCGGGTTAGATATTTATCGAAATTTACCTGTACAACCAGGACATCAAGACTTACTCAAGGTGTTTAAAACCACTCCCAATTTAATCGGTGTAGAAAAAGTTGTTGAAGATCAAAATCGGGCTTCTATTGAACCGCCTCCGATCTTAAAAGATCAAGATCAAGTGGGGGCGGCGGATTTAGTTTTAGACGCGGATGGTAAAATTCGCCGGGCATTATTATCAATTAAACCCCCAGACCATCCTACTGTTCTGAATTTAGGGGTGAAAGTTGCTTTAATTTATTTAGAAGCTCAAGGAATTACCCCTGAAATGACAGCGAATCAGCAAGTAAAATTAGGAAAAGCTGAATTCACTCGCTTTACTGAAAATGATGGAGGTTATGTTCGTGCTGATGATAATGGCTATCAAATTTTATTAAATTACCGAGGTTCCCAGAATGATTTTCTAAAAATTTCGATGACACAAGTTTTAAGCAATGAAACTCCCCCCGATTTTTTTAAAGATAAAATTGTATTAATTGGCCCTTTTGCTCAAAGTTTAAATGATTTATTTTTTACCCCCTATACCAGTAATTTATTTAGTATTAATGATCGGACTCCAGGGGTGATTATTCATGCAAATATTGCTAGTCAAATTATTAGTAGTGCCTTGGATGAACGCACATTAATTTATGTTTGGTCAGATCGGATGGAATGGTTTTGGGTTTTTGTCTGGTCAACCGTAGGCAGTAGTTTAGGATGGGTTTATGGGGGAACCCGTTGGACAGTTTATTTGTTAATCTTAGCCAGTGGTAGTTTAATTATAATTTCCTATGGTGCTTTTTTAAGTGGATGGTGGTTGCCCTTAGTTTCACCCTTATTAGCATTAGTGAGTTCCGGGATGGTTGTAACAGCTTATATTGCCAATGTTGAACGTCAAGATCGGAAAATGGTGATGACTTTATTTCAACGCTATGTTAACCCCAAAATCGCGGAAACGATTTGGCAAAATCGAGAGGATTTGTTACAAAAAGGTCAAATCATGGGGCAGAAAATGATCGCCACTGTCTTATTTACTGATATTAAAGGATTTAGTAGTATTGCTGAACGGATGGAACCCTCTACGTTAATGACTTGGTTAAATGAATATATGAATGCAATGGCGAATATTGTGTTTGAACATGATGGTGTTGTAGATAAATTTATGGGGGATGCAGTGATGGCAGTTTTTGGGGTTCCTATTCCTAGAAATTCTCCTCAAGAAATTGCTAAAGATGCAACGGCGGCGGTTTCCTGTGCTTTAGCAATGGGGGAAAAATTGCGATCGCTAAATCAACAATGGCAACAACAAAATCAACCGATGATTTCAATGCGAATTGGGATTGCGACTGGAATTGTCGTCACCGGAAGTTTAGGCAGTTCTCAACGCATGGAATATACAACATTAGGTGATAGTGTTAATATTGCTGCTCGTTTAGAAAGTTATGATAAATCATTTTATAGTGAAGGACTTTGCCGCATCTTAATTAATGAAGAAACCCATAAACAAATTAACGATAAATTTCCCACTCGTTATGTCGGTCGTGTTCAATTATATGGTCGTCAACAATTAATTAATATTTATCAAGCTATTAATGATTAAATAGGGAACAGGGAACAGGGAACAGGGAACAGGGAATAGGCAATAGGCAATAGGCAATAGGCAATAGTAGCAAGAATTTCAGTATATAGCGCTACGCATTACAGTTAGGACACTTCTAAATCCTGAAACTATTTCACTGTTCCCTGTTCCCTGTTCCCTATTTCCTATTGATTTAGCTGAAAAGGCGTGTATTTTCCTCCTAACGCTTCCACAATAGTTTTTGTATTTTTAACCAACATTTTAATATAGGTTTCTCCCGCACTCCCTGGAGAACCAATCGAATCAGAATATAATTGCTCCGGGGCTAATTTTACCCCCGATTCTTCCGCAACCGTTGTAATTAATTGAGGGTTAATCGTTGTTTCAGCAAAAATAGCAGGAACTCCCGCTTTTTGAATTGAATTTGCTAAGGTTTTAACGGTTTTTGCACTTGGTTGTTCCTCCGTACTCATCCCAATTAAGGTTCCAATTACCTCTAATCCATAGTCTTGAGCATAATATTGAAACGCATCATGGGTTGTGACTAATTTGCGATGATTTGGAGGAATAGTTGCAATTTGTTGTTGAATCCAAGCATCTAATTGAGTTAAATCCTCAGTCAATTTAGCCGCATTTTTTGTAAAAATAGCCTGATCTTCAGGAGATAAAGCAATTAACTCATCTCTAATTTTATTTGTCATTAAAATTGCATTTTTAGCCGTTCCCCAAACATGAGGATCAGGTTGCTTTTGTCCTTGATATTGAAAATCTAAGGGTTTAACCACTTCCCCCACCGCCACTTTTTTTCCTTGAGTTCCTGCGGCTTTAATTAACTTAATTAATCCCGGTTCTAAATTATAACCATTATAAAGAATTAAATCCGCTTTTTCCAAGGCAATACTATCTTGAGGAACAGGTTCATAAACATGAGGATCTGCACCCGGTTGTAAGATCCCTTGATGGTCAATTTCATCCCCGGCAATTTGTTCTGTTAAATCGGCAATAATCGTACTGGTTGATACTACTTTCGGTTGATCCCCGTTAACAGAATTCTCCGTTGTTAATTGAGTACAACTACTTAATCCGCTTAAGATTACCCCCAGAAGAATACCTAAAAATCTTATAGAAAGAGGGTTTCGAGCAATTTTTGTTATCATTAGGCTAGGATTTTTCATAATTTTTTCATTAATTATTTCATAATTATCTCATTTTTGCAGTACACTATAAAAATAATCCTCCTAAAGTTACCCCTAAAATTCCTCCTAACTCAGGAAGTCAATCGGGGAACAAACGCCATAAACTACGGATAAAATGGAGCAAACCGCTATGAACACCCTGAAATTCCCCCATCCTGTCAACGCGGATCTCACTATCCATCACCTTAGCGTCAATTATCGAGGGGTGGAAGCGTTGCGAGATATTTGTTTGGACATCCAACCGGGACGGCTAACGGGCATTATTGGCCCGAATGGAGCCGGAAAAAGTACCCTGATGAAGGCGATGTTGGGGTTAGTTAACCTAGAAACAGGTTCGGTGGTATATAACAACAAACCCCTGAGTCAGCAACGGCAACGGGTGGCCTATGTTCCGCAGCGATCGCAAATTGACTGGGACTATCCGGCAACGGTTTGGGACGTCGTGATCATGGGGAGAGTGCGGAAAACCGGGTGGTTGCGTCCCTTTTCCGGGGTCAGTCGTCGCATTGCAACTCAGGCGTTAGAACGGGTGGGAATGGTTGAGTATAAAAATCGCCCCATTGGTCAACTGTCGGGGGGTCAGCAACAGCGTGTTTTTTTAGCGAGATCTTTGGCACAGGAAGCAGAGATTTTTTGCTTTGATGAACCTTTTGTTGGCATTGATCAAAAAACAGAAGCGGTGATTTTTAGTTTATTTCGAGAGTTAGCCACATCAGGAAAAATTGTGATTGTGATTAATCATGATTTAGGGGAATCTATTGTTAATTTTGATGATTTAATTTTACTGAATCAAGAAGTGATTGCGACGGGAAATCGTCAACAGGTTTTAAAAGAAGATTATTTACAACAAGCCTATGGGGGTAGGGTATTTTTCTTTGCGGAAAAAGTGGCTTAAATTATTTTTCCCGGTTTTATAGTGCTACGCATAGAGAGTGTTTGACACTTCTAAATTTGGTGCGTGCGCTGTGCTTACGCACCCTACAATTTTTTGAATTAAAATCACATGATCAATCTGTTAATTGAACCTTTACAATATAGTTTCATGCAGCGATCGCTGATGATTGCTATTTTAGTCGGAATTATTTGTGCGGTTGTCGGTAGTTATTTAATGGTGCAGCGATTAGCATTATTAGGAGATGCTATTAGTCATTCGGTTTTACCGGGATTAGCGATCGCTTTCATCCTTAACGCTAATATTTTTGTCGGGGCGTTTATTGCGGGAATTGTGAGTACAATTTGCATGAATATTATTAGAACCTATTCCCGAATCAAAGAAGATGCGGCGATGGGAATTGTATTTTCTGCCTTTTTTGCATTAGGAATAACCTTAATTACGTTAGTTCAAAAAGATAATAAAATTGACTTAAATCATTTTCTATTTGGCAATATTCTAGGCGTAACAGCAGGGGATGTTAGAGATACCTTTATTATTACTATTATTATTCTAGCAGTTGTTATGTTAATCTATAAAGAACTGCTATTTTATACCTTCGATCCCTTGGGTGCTGAAGCCACAGGTTTACCCGTCAATCTTCTTAATTTAGGATTAATGGGATTAATTGCCTTAACCATTGTTGCCAGTTTAAAAGCCGTCGGAGTCATCTTAGTATTATCCCTATTAATTACTCCCGCAGCCACAGCCTATTTATTAGTAGAACGTCTGCATCTAGTGATGATATTAGGCGTAATAATCGGAGTAATTTCTAGTATTAGCGGAATGTACCTCAGCTATTTTTATAATCTACCTTCAGGCCCAGCCATTGTATTAGTAACATTTGGGTTATTTATATTAGCATTTTTATTCAGTCCCACCCAAGGACTATTAAGAATAAAACAAAAGTAGGGTGCGTAAGCCCCGCGCACGCACCATCTAACATTATATTAACTAAAACTCCACTTTAACCGTCAAGGTAAACTCATAGACTTCTTTTTTAAGTTGCTCAATTTGAGCCTGTAAATCAAGATAAACTGGAACCTTAATATCAGCAATAGCTTTAAAATTTTTCTTAAATTCCTCACTGAGACTTAAAGTTAATTCTCGACCTAATTTTGAATATGTATTATGAGCATCTTTTATTCTAAGTTATTCTCTTGTTCGGGTAACTTCTTTCAAGTATTCAATCAGACTTTCAGGTGTCTCTGCATATCCTGAAAATGTATTTATTGCTTGCTCGTTACTTATTTTTTCGCCAAAAGTGAACTTTATTTTCTGTTTTAAATATTTTTGGGATGCCTTTGAATCCTGTAAAATCAATTGAATAAGGATGAGTAAAAATTCCATTTCATACTTACCTCTAAATACTTTATGTTGTTCACAGTTTGAGAAATCAACAAGTTTTTGATCTAGCAATTCCTGTGTAACCTCTGTAGCCATTGGGAAAGTCTGTTGGATTTTTTCCAAATTATACTTTGATGAAACTGAATCTAACGTAAGCTCTATAAAGCCTTTGGGTAACTTATCGTCTAAATCTACACCTGTTTGTATGCCTGTTGTATTTCTTATTGCTATCAAACAAGCATACCAAGCATTTAACAGCTTAACTGCCAAATGAAACTCTTGTTGTCTTTCAATGAAAAGCCTTAAGCAAACTTTATAAGCATCATCACTCACTTCTGATAAGGAAAATTCATTTTTCAGAATTTCCTTAAATACATCTACTGAAACATATAGGTTTTCAATAGAATAACACGGCGTTTCAAAAATTGGCGGATTATGATTTGGTAAAGCACTATTAAAATCCTTATCTATGAAAAAGGCTTTTTTATACTGATCATATTCCCTATGATTTTTAATCAGGTTGTAAACCTGCAATACTCTTTCTCTACCACCACATCTAATTGGGTGATAATTTTCTACAAACTGCTTGATTCTTGGAACATAATAAGCATTGTCTTTGCCTTCAAAAAAACAAAATAAACCATCTTTACCTTGTTTGGTATGAAGGGCAAATTCTTGATAAGCAACTTGGGCTTTATCACGACTTTTTCTAAGTTTATCTATGTATGACATTCGGTAGTAATAGTTTTTGCAGGTTTAACATATTCATTCAAGCCAACAGCATACCGATCTAACTCATTATCAAAAATGAAAGGTGAATGAGTTACAGCCAATAGAAAATCACACTTATTTGAGTTGAGTATATCAGGAAGTAATTGCCTTTGCCAAATTATACTTAATGATAATTCTGGTTCATCAAAAAGTACGATAAACCTTTGTTTATCCTCAGCTAAGTAAATTTTAGAAAGAATCGATATGATTTGCTTTTCACCTGATGAGAGTTTACTTAATTGTATTTCTTCACCCGATAAGTCTGACTTGACAAAAATTCTAATCGCACTTTCATCATAAAATATTTTTTTGTCAATTAGGTACTTATTACAGATATCTCTATATACTTTAATAAAGTTATCTAACGGTTTCTGTTTTTCATAGATTTCAATCAACTTTTGTAAAAAATATAATAGCGAGTCATTTTTTATTTCTTGATTTACCACAATATTTCTGATTTCATTTTTATCTGCCTCTGAAAGTTGCTCACCTACTCTTGCTAAAATAATTTCAATATCCTTTTGATCAATGCGGCTCAAAATGCTTGTATCTGTATCTGTAAATCCCTTAACTAATTGACTTAAAATTTCTCCTGAGATTTTAGAAAAACCTTCTTTTAAAAGCTTATCAATTGTATTTTCAATTTCATCAAACCGTTTCCGTACATCTGTCATTCCAAAATGAATTAATCTATTATCTTCTTTGTGAAACTGTTCTTCATCATAACCCAGATTTTTTAAATCTTCTTCAACTCGTCTATAAGTAGGAAAATACATAATTTCACTTTGATTCAGGCTTTCTGTGATTGTTTTTTTGCACTCTTGTAAATTGGCAGAAAAATTGTCTTCAGTTTCATCAGATAATCTTCGTAAAATGTCTAAAATCATTCCCGTTGAAAATGGGAGATCTTCTACAATTTGTCTTACCATAGGGTTATTTCTAAATTGATAACTAGAAATGCTTTTATTAGCAAATTCTTGTTTGAGGTCAATAAATTTATGAATTCCAATTTTATTGATTAAGTCTACTGCCACAGGATGTTTGAAAAATGTCTGTTCAATTTCTCTTTTACTGATTGAAATAGTCTTGCCATCAATAAACTCTAACTCTAGCTTATCAAAGCAATAATCAATTAGTTTTTCAAATTTTTTACAAAGCGTATAATAAAACATATTTAAGACTTGGGTTTTGCCAAGTCCATTTTCACCAATCAAAATCTTAATATTTTTATCAAAAGGAATATGTACGTCATTTGTTCCGAAAAGTCCGTACACCGAAAAAGATTTTAAGTTACTTGATATCATATTCATACAGAGATAGAAATTATAACTTTTGGTACATAGCTACAACTTATCTTGAAGGCTAATCATCATAAGTATAGTATAGGTTAGATTGATTAGAACCCGCCCCTGCGGTAAAGCCGTCCCGACGTTCAACCGTCCACCCCAACAGCCAACCCGCATCAGAATTTTTGATCTTGTTAGGTTTGAATGTAACAAGATGTAACGTATAATCAGAAAAAACATTAAGAAAACATTTACCAAGGGTTATTGATGCGAGTTGCGATCGCTGGAGCAGGTTTAGCGGGACTGGCTTGTGCCAAGTATCTCACCGATCTTGGACACACTCCTATCGTCTTAGAACGACGGGACGTTTTGGGGGGGAAAGTCGCAGCCTGGAAAGATGAAGACGGCGACTGGTATGAAACCGGGCTGCATATTTTCTTCGGGGCTTATCCCAATATGTTGCAGTTATTCCAAGAACTGGACATCGAAGATCGGCTGCAATGGAAAGAACATTCGATGATCTTCAACCAACCGGAGAAACCCGGAACCTATTCTCGGTTTGATTTTCCTGATCTTCCTGCCCCTTTTAACGGCGTTGTTGCTATTCTTCGGAATAATGATATGTTGACCTGGCCGGAAAAAATTCGGTTTGGTTTAGGGTTAATTCCTGCCATGCTCCAGGGTCAAAAATACGTCGAAAAGATGGATCAATATTCTTTCTCGGAATGGCTGAAACTCCAAAACGTTCCGCCGAGAGTTGAGAAAGAAGTGTTTATTGCGATGTCAAAAGCCTTGAATTTTATCAACCCCGATGAAATATCCTCAACGGTAATTTTAACGGCTTTAAACCGTTTTCTCCAAGAAAAAAACGGCTCTAAAATGGCATTTTTAGATGGTTCTCCCACGGAACGTCTATGTCAACCCCTCGTAGATTACATTACAGAACGGGGGGGAGAAGTACGTCTGAATGCCCCCATTAAAGAATTTTTACTCAACGAAGATGGAACCGTCAAAGGGTTTTTAATTCGCGGGTTAAAGGATATCCCTGATGAGGTATTAACGGCCGATCTCTACGTTTCTGCCATGCCCGTTGACCCCCTGAAGGTGATGTTACCCCAACCTTGGCAAGACCTGGACTATTTTAAACAGTTAGAGGGCTTAGAAGGGGTTCCGGTGATTAACGTGCATTTGTGGTTTGATCGCAAGTTAACAAATGTTGACCATTTGCTGTTTTCCCGTTCTCCCTTACTCAGCGTCTATGCGGATATGAGTAATACCTGTAAAGAGTATTCCAATCCTGACCGTTCTATGTTGGAATTGGTATTGGCTCCGGCAAAGGATTGGATTAGTAAATCGGATGAGGAAATCGTGGCCGCGACGATGGTGGAGTTGGAAAAACTCTTTCCAGAGGAAATCCCCCACAAAGCTAAATTGCTGAAATCCCACGTCGTGAAAACGCCGCTTTCGGTGTATAAAGCGACTCCTGGGCGACAAGCCCATCGTCCCTCCCAGAAAACACCGATCCCCAATTTCTATCTGACTGGAGATTACACTATGCAGCGTTATCTTGCCAGTATGGAAGGGGCTGTACTTTCTGGTAAGCTGACAGCACAGGCGATTCAAGAAGATTTGACTTCGGATCGTTTTTTGGCTTTGTCTGCGCCATCGGCGGGCGTTGCTTCCCCAACTCCGATTCCTTCCTAGCCCATCCATCGTCGGTCACCAGAACAACGAATGCTACAACTTTCTAAATCTCATTGCATGAGAACTCTGGCATCTCTGGAAGACTCCTATGAACTCTGCCGTCAGGTTACTGCGGAGTATGCCAAGACATTTTATTTAGGGACTCAATTGATGCCAGAAGCCAAGCGTCGGGCGATCTGGGCGATCTATGTTTGGTGTCGTCGGACTGATGAGTTGGTCGATGGGCCAATGGCTGCGACGACAACGGAGGAAACCTTAGATCGTTGGGAAGAACACCTGGAAGCTTTATTTGCTGGACATCCTAGGGACGAAGTGGATGTGGCTTTGGTAGATACCCTACATCGTTTCCCTCTGGATATTCAACCGTTTAGAGATATGATTGCGGGTCAACGCATGGATTTATACCGCAACCGATATCAGACGTTTGAGGAGTTGGAACTCTATTGTTATCGGGTGGCGGGAACGGTGGGGTTAATGTCAACGGCGGTGATGGGTGTCGAACCTCCGGTAATTACTCCTTGGAATCCTAACCCAGAAATTATGATTCCGAATCAAGAAGCGATCGCATTAGGAATTGCCAATCAACTCACGAATATTCTCCGGGATGTGGGCGAAGACGCGCGACGAGGACGGATTTATTTACCTTTAGATGATTTAGCGTTATTTAATTATACAGAAGAAGATTTATTTAAGGGGGTTGTGGATGAGCGTTGGCAGGAATTAATGCGCTTTGAAATTCAGAGGGCGCGAAAGTTCTATGCAGAAGCGGAAAAGGGAATTAGTGTTTTAAGTGAGGAGATTCGCTGGCCGGTTTGGACGGCGTTAGTGCTTTATCGGCAAATTTTAGATGAAATTGAACGCAATGAATATGATGTTTTTAGCAAACGGGCTTACGTTCCCAAATGGCGAAAAATGATGGCATTACCTGTAGCCTTATTAAGGGCAAAAGTGTTATAGAGGTTGAGCAATTAAAAGGGTATATGGTGTTTATCCACATTAATTGGTTTGATCCATTGGATTACTGCTTTGATTTACTTGGGGATATCCACCGCCCAAGTGATTTCGTTGTTTCAAAATTCAGGAACTTTTACTCAAATTATAATTTAATAGGAGATATTGAAAACCCACCTAAATAACGATTGAGGTGGGTTGATATCGGGATCAATTCAAACTATAAAATTAAGGATTGGCAGCTTGGGCGGCTAACATTTGTTTTAGTTTTTCTAACTCATTTGCCCAACGGGGATCGGGTTGGAAGCCTTCATCACCGCCTGTTTTGGGGGTAGCATTATAACCACCTGAGGAATGTTTGGATTTTTTATTCCGGTTTTTACCGCCACCACTTTTAGGCATATTACCCGACGATTTAACGGGTTGTTGAACAGGTTGTTGCTGTTGTTGTTGTTGGGGTTGTTCTTCCCCTTCATTTTCGCTACCGCCTGCGCCTTCACCTTTTCCTTTTTTACGAGGTAATGCTTTTTCAATTTTTAAGGCATTTTCTCTAAACATCACCCCGTTATATTTCTCAACAATTTGATCCGCCAGTTCATCGTTTTGCACCGTTACAAATCCAAAACCGCGACATTTGCCCGTTTTGCGATCGGTAATCACTTTAGCAGAAACGGTATCTCCTTCCTCAGCAAAGACATCTTGTAATTCTTTGCGCTCTAATTCTTTGGGAAGATTACCAATATAAAGACGAACAGACATGAGTAGTACCTCCAAATAAAACGAAAAATGAGTAGGCAAAATCATCCCCAACTTGTGTGATTTAAAAACACAAATAGAGGATTAACCCCAAGGCAATTAGCACTTTGGTTTCTTAAATTGAACTCAACAGCCGATTTCATCTTCAAATTGAGATGAAGTCCGGTCATTCCCTCCATATTGAATTCATCATGCAGAGAATGTTGGTTTGCTCGGTTGTTTTGTAAACTTTTTCTCATCGGTCAAAACTTGATGCTATAGAGTCTTGTTATTCCTGTGTTCAAAAATAGATTGAACTTCCTATAGCTAAGACGATATAAAGTCAACTCACTGGTTGTTAACTTCCTGCCTTTGGAGTGCCAATAGTTGAGTACAGCATTTAATAAAAAATTTGTCATTTCTTTAAGTTGCTGTTTCGCCTCGTATGAGTCAGGCTATTGAATGGAACCTAGAACCTTTGCTATGGGTATTCCAGTACCGGATCGTTATGAGCCAATCTCTAAGATAGCACAGCCTCGAACACAGTTCTAGCGTTTTGCCAAGATTTTTGCATTTAATTTTGCAAAATTTGTAAACTTTCCAGATTGGGTGATGAAACTGACTCTATCCAGGGGAGGATGAAGTTCTTTTGAATCTTTAGTTAGTGAATTTAACATTGATCGGTACAAAAAGCAATCAGACTTAATCTCTTAAAATTCGTATCAACTTATAAATAAATCTAATAAATCAGTTTACCATCCTCCTTGAGAAACGAGGTAAGCACCCCAGAGGGTAAAACCGATCGCTAAAATAGTAGACCAAAGAGGATGTCCACCTGGCAAGGTGATCCTAGAATCAGAGGTTTCTAAGGTTTCCACATCAATCCAAGGCGTCGCACCTCGTCGCCACCATCCCGTTACCTTAATATTTTCAGTGATCAACTCCTGGGGTTGAAGCATTCTTGGCCAGAAATTCGTCAGGGGAGTCCATTGGGGGAGATAATGCAGTTTCACAATTCCGGTTGCGGTTTGTAGGATTAAATCTTGAGCAAAGGTATTGCTCAAACCTTTACGACCTAACAGTTGACCCGTTAAACAAATCGGTTGACTATCGAGGGGAATAGTATTGGGGTTAGTTACCAAATTGGATAAGTTAGAATTCTTTAAAATATTAGAGGGTTTGATTTCGGGGAAAAAGGGGTTAATCCGAATAAAAATTCCCAAACTACAACCAATCGGAATCGCACCCGCCATAATCCAATAGTCTCCCCATAACCATCCTAATTGCCACAATCCTAATATCGAACAGAGTCCCCCCATTAACCAAATTAATCCCCCAATTGCCATTCCTCCAGGAATTCCAAAAAACGGTGCACCTTGTAATAATAAGGGGGAATTGTTCGGATCAAATTTTTGCGGTTTGGGTGGGTTGAGATGGGATAGATCAAATTCCGGTTCTAATTTCCAATAATTAGCATAAAAACAGAGAATTTTCAACCGTTCTCCGATTAAGGGATGGGATTGATTTAAAGTCAACCAAAGAGTATAAGAATTCGTTAAATCCCATTGTAATAAAGTTTCTGGGGATAGGTAAGAAGTTAAGCTTCCTAATGTTAACGCCTGTTGATAACTGAGGGGAGTTAAGCGATCAAAGGCTTCAAGGATAAAACTGGTTTTTCCTTGTTTTTGAATCGTTTGGGATAAATTTATGGTAATTTTTAATAAGGCGCGACTTAAAGCATTCGGATTTCCGGTGAGGTTACAAGCGATGCGATCGCTATAATAAACTCGACGACGGGAGAAATACAACGAGGGAAACCGTAAGAGTTTGTACAATCCATAACACAACGGACAAGTAAAAATAGCGATCGCCTTTAAGATTTGATCTAAAATTTCTCGAATGATCGTCGGAAAGGGAAGATTAAAATCGGAGAATTTTTCTGTGAATTCAGCTAAATACCCATAAATTAAATAGGGAATTTGACTGACAATTGTTACCCCAGACATCACCGCAAAATCCCATTCCCCAATCGAGGCTATTTCTCGCGCAAAAATAGCAGCAATTTCATCTTCTGTTAATTGGTCTAATAGTCCTTGACTAACAACAATTCTAGCAAATCTTCGTAAACTTCCGTAGGAAAAAATTACCGGATCATCAATAGGTAATAATTTAATTTCAGGGACTTTAAATTTTTTCTTCTGAGCGTAATTTCTTAAGACTTTATTGGTTTCTTGGCTATAGTTAAATAAGGTTGTTAGAGGTAAAGGTTTTAAACCATAGCTGAGTTTAAGCAGTCCATCCCATAGCCAAGGAGATAATACAAATAAAATAAATATTGTGATATAAACTGCTTGAGTTGGATCTTGATAAAATAAAGGAATAGGTTTTAAAAGGGGTAGCCAATTCAAAATATTATTAGTAATTTCCATTAACTCATCTAACAAATGAGGAGTTAACCAGAATATCGCTAAAATAGTTAATGCAAGTTCGGCAAAAAATCGGGAAGTTTGCCAAATCCAACCCACAGCAAATATAAACAAAATAATAATAATAATTTGCCAAGGTTGACGAGATAATTGTTGCCAAGGATTTAAAATCGGTTGCCAAATCCAAATTTGATTTAAAGTATGATTAATAAATGCCAAAACAATCGGAATAAACCAAATTAATCCCACCGCTATTAAGAGTTGTTCTAGTTTAAAAGGACTCGATTGTAATGGTTTAAGCGGTTTCCAATTTGTTGCCCGTCCAGCTTGTCGCCATTGCCATTCTTGAACAGCAGGAGGGGGAGGCGGTTGCATAATTTCCGGTTCTGAGTTTAAGGGGAGAACAGGAGTTTCTGCTATGGGCTTAGGATCAATATTTTCTGGGGTTACTGTGGGAGTTTGTTCGGTTTTTTTGAGGTTTAAAGGAGTCTGTTGAACTCCCGAAGAATTGGGGGATTTTTGAGGTTTTGATTGCGGAGAAGATTGAGGAGTCTTCGCCAGAGTGGATTTAGCTTTTGCCGGTTGTAAAGAGGGATTTAGGGGAATAAAACCTGTTTCTGTAAAAGGCGGTAATTCTGAAGGCTGATTTTCTTCGGAAGTATGAGGAATTTCTGGCTCAAGGGGCTCAGAATTATTGAGTTTAGGAGGATTTCGTTTTAATAAACTTTTTAAGTAATCTGTTGCCCAATTTTTAATTTTTTCTTGATGACATTGGGTTAGATTTCGACAGAATGTAATTGCTAACTTAGCATTTTCCGTCCGTTCATAGGCGATTACTAATCCCATTTGCGCTCTAAATTTAGCAGGATGATTTGATTGGGCAATCGGTTCTAAAATAGCGATCGCCTGTTGATAATCCTTAGCTTTTAAAGCCGCTAATCCTGATTCTAAATTCGATGAATTGGGAGGTAAATTTGAGGACGACATAGGGGGAAATTCACAATTAAGACAATTGACGGTGGCGGGTTGATCGGAAAACCAGGTGCTGAAACAATCATCAGCAATCCGACCTCATCAAAAGGGTTAAAAGTTGACAGAAAGCGCAATTCATTCTATTGTACCTATTTTCCCGATTAAAATAACTTAAAATTTATTTTATTTAATATTTTAATCAACCTTCTTTTTCCGCAAAAAATTAAACCTGACCTCTAATCCCCGAAAGATGATACAATAACTTGGCTTAGAATCAGCTATTATGGATACAAATCATTTATTTCTAGCATTTCAATTTACTTCTCCCGGCCCCATTATTTTTGAAATCGGGCCGTTATCAATTCGGTGGTATGGCTTGTTAATTGCCTCTGCGGTCTTGATTGGAGTTTCCTTGTCTCAATATCTAGCCAGCCGTCGCCAAATTGATCCTGAACTGATCGGGGATTTAGCAATTTGGTTAGTGATTGCGGCAATTCCTGCGGCTAGATTGTATTATGTGGCATTTGAGTGGGAAAGTTACGTTAATAATCCCGCTAGTATTATGGCAATTTGGAAGGGAGGAATTGCCATTCATGGTGCAATTTTAGGGGGTTTAATTGCTACTTTATTATTTGCCAAAATTAAGCAGATTCCCTTTTGGCAGTTAGCGGATATTGTCGCGCCTTCTTTAATTTTAGGTCAAGCCATTGGACGCTGGGGTAACTTTTTTAATTCGGAAGCTTTCGGACGACCAACCGATGTACCTTGGAAGCTCTATATCCCCCCCCAAAACCGTCCTCTGGGATTTCAATCCTACGAGTATTTTCACCCCACTTTTTTGTATGAATCCCTGTGGAATTTAATGGTATTCGGTTTGTTAATTACCTTATTCTTTAGAGGATTAAAAGGTAAACCTCCCCTGAAATCAGGGACAATCTTTCTGGTCTATTTATTTGCCTATAGTTCGGGTCGAATTTGGATTGAAGGATTACGCACCGATAGTTTAATGTTGGGGCCGTTAAGAATTGCTCAATTTGTCAGTTTAAGTGGGATTGTATTGGGGTTATTGGGTTTAATTTGGTTATATGGATTGAAGCGAACTTTACCCGATGTTGTGCCGAAATCTCAGCCTTCTAACTCTCAATAGAAATAGAAAAAGCCCTAGACTCGATAGCCAGGGCTGCAACCAGGGTGCATCTACCATTCTTGTCTTCTCAGTGGGTCAGTTCAGATCCGGAAAAACGGAAAATCAATCACAAATTTTGGAGAATTAAAACATCATGCAACAGGAGACAAAATTGCTTAAATCTGCGGTTTATATTGTTGGGGCTGGCCCTGGTGATCCTGAATTATTAACCGTAAAAGCTCAAAGATTATTAGCATCGGCGGATGTCATTTTATTTGCTGATTCTCTGGTTCCTGAACAAATTTTAACCGGGGTTCGGGCGGATGCAGAATTAATTAGAACAGCGAATAAAACCTTAGAAGAAATTCTACCCTTAATGATTGAACGAGTCCGTCAAGGAAAGTCTGTTGTCCGGTTACATTCGGGCGACCCCAGTTTGTATGGGGCGATTTATGAACAAATGCAACAGTTAGATGCAGCAGAAATTGAGTTTGAAATTGTCCCAGGAATTAGTGCTTTTCAGGATGCGGCGGCTAAATTAAAAGTGGAATTAACGGTTCCAGAATTAGTACAAACGATTATTTTAACCCGTGTCAGTGGAAAAG
Source organism: Planktothrix serta PCC 8927 (assembly GCF_900010725.2). Classification (NCBI taxonomy): domain Bacteria; kingdom Bacillati; phylum Cyanobacteriota; class Cyanophyceae; order Oscillatoriales; family Microcoleaceae; genus Planktothrix; species Planktothrix serta. The sequence continues at coordinate 126,991 of NZ_LR734844.1, forward strand.
CCACTGCGGTTCCGGCGGATGAAGAATTGGAGAGTTTAGCGGCTCATAAAGCGAGTTTATGTTTATATTTAAGTGCCCGTTATGTTGAGGAAACTCAGCAAAAGTTAATCAAATATTATCCCGCAGAAATGCCGATTGCAATTTGTTATCGTTTAGGATGGCCGGATGAGAAAATTCGGGTGGTTCCTTTAGAAAAAATGGCACAAGTTACCCAGGAAGAAAATTTAATTAGAACCACTCTTTATGTGATTAGTCCGGCTTTAGCAAAAACTCCCCCTAATTCAACTTTAAGATCAGGGTTATATAACCCTGAACATTCCCATTTATTTCGTCGTTAACTGGGTTTCTAGGTAAAACTTAGAAATGCCATAAGTTAATACTATGCAACTATTGTTCAGGAGAAATGTCCTTTGGTTTCGTTTGCTGAATATCAAACTATAAATTCTCAGTATATCACTTTCATAGATTCAGAATTCTATCCTGATTATTTGGATGAAGCAGCAATAATTTATGGAAGTGTTATAGAGCAGTTTACAAATTTAGTCAATATTGCGAACAGTTCGGCTGAATTACTGTTGAGGATTACAGAAATACCTAATCCTTCCAGAACCCAATTATTAAGAATTTTTCGTAAGTATGTATCCCCAGATACTTCTGTTGAAATGTTGAAAGTTAAGAAAAAGATTGCGAAAATTATTGAAGACTATGGAAACAGGTTTAGAAATATAGAAGATGTCAAACACAAATTAGCAACTCGTTCTACTCCTGATGAAGCTTTAATCGCAATTCTAATTGAATATAAAAATCGAGGTCAGAAAGGATATGAATTAACAGAAGCCTTTTTTCTCTGGTTTGAAACCCACTTTGGATCAGCATATTTAATTTAAGGGCCGATTCGAGCAGGACGAGATATAATGCTTGATAAAGTTTTGGAAAATTGGCAGGAAAAAACACCAACAGATATCTTAATTTCTCGTTTAGATGGAACTCCTTTAGTCATTGGTTTTGCTCGTTATGATTCAGATCGAGGAGGAGCGCAGGAAGATGATCGGATCGCAGGAAATAGAGAGAAAGTAACTCATATTCTTAAGTATGCGGACACCTATCAATTACCTCTGAAAGTATTCTTTTTAAATGATGGCCCTGGATTAACTCTGGGGTCAATGTGGAATGATTATGCCTCTTTAGAAACTGATGGAAAAGGACGAGTAATGGTCTGCACTCTAAAAATGTTAGATGAAAGGTTTACCAGAGATTGGCTTGAAAGTTAAGTAAATAGTTCCAGTTTTCAATTTGATTGTCTGTAACTTGCTCCAAATCTGATTCGCTTTCAATATATACTTCTAAACCACTTTTGAGAATTCTATTTGTATTGATTAAAGGCTCTTTTTTAGGTAAACTGCCATTTCCATTAACAAAATCCCCCATTGCTTGAGTTCCTTTAACTAAACGCTGAATAGTGGTTTCTATGGCTAAAAGAGAGTTATCAATTCCAATCCATTGCCGTTTTAATTCCTCTGCAACTGCAACAGTCGTTCCACTACCAACAAAAGCATCTAATACCAGATCTCCAGGATTAGAAGAAGCCTGAATAATTCGTTTCAAAAGTTCAAGGTTTTTTTCTGTTGGATAGCCTGTAATTTTAATATTTTGGTTATGAGCATCTTTGAATTCAAGCCAAATATCTTGAACTGCAATTCCTTTACTTTGATCTAGGTAAACTTTGCGTCTAGGATTTCCAGTAGACGACCAGTAAATTTCACCTTTTTTATCCATTTCTTCTAAGGTTTCTGGAGTATATTGCCAATGTTTACCTGGTGGGGGAAGCATCCCACGCCAGGGTTGACCTGTTGCTCCTTTTCTTTCTCCAGGTGCATGAATTGGAACTTTTTTATAACGTCTTCCTGTTTTTTCTTCAATATATTGATATTCTTTAATTATTTTATCCTCTGTCCAAGATTCAAAAGGTTGGTTCCAAATATAATTATCAGTTTTTGTATAAAAAAGGATATAATCTGAGATATTTCCATATTGATTCCGAGTATAATTTTTAGGATTACATTTTTTTCGAGTAATCCAATTGCGAAAATTCTTAACTCCAAAAATTTCATCCATTAAAATTTTAACTGGAAAAGCCATATTTTGATCGAGATGAACATAGATTGATCCCTGATCAGCTAAAAGTTCTTTAAGTAAAATTAATCGTTGACGAATAAATTCTAAATAATCTGCACCTTCTCTGAAATCGTGATAAGCATAAGCTTGTTGTCTTGACTCAAATCCTAGTCCAGTTGCATAAGGTGGATCAATATAAATTAATCCAATTTTTCCTGCTATATCAGAGTTCTCTAATAAATTCCTTAAAACTCTTAAATTCTCTCCATAAATCAACTGATTTTCAAGTGCGTTTTTTACTTTTATAACGCGAGTTAATTTTGCTGGGGGACTCTCTAAAATATCTTCAATACTAACCTTTCCCGCATATTCTAAGGAAAAGGGAATTGAGCCACTATTTTTTAATCCTTTATCCTGATTTTTATTGGGTATACCTGTTGCCATAATTAGGAGTTTATTGCTAGATTTCTCGTTAAATTATACCTGATTATATCTAACTTTAACCGATCACAATAGGGTTCCGTTTTTTATAACCCTATCTTATTGTTATGGTTTTTGTTATAATCCGTTAAGAGTGCGCGTACTTCCTTTGCTTTCGCTATGAATTTTAATCAAAAAAATATTATTATTACGGGGGGATCAAGTGGTATTGGTAAAGCAACGGCTCAATTATTAGTGAGTCTGGGTGCAAATTTAACCATTATTGCTCGAAATCAAACAACACTTGATCAAGCACAAGCTGAAATTGAATTAGTAAAATTGCATCAAAACCAGAAATTTTTTACACTTTCTGCGGATGTTTCTGTGCGGGAAGAAGCCGAAAATGCGATCAAACGAGCAATTGAACTTTTGGGAAGTGTGGATATTTTAATTCTATCGGCGGGAATGGCTTATCCGGGTTATTTTCGAGAACTCCCCATAGAAGTTTTTGAACGCACAATGGCTGTTAATTATTGGGGTTCTCTCTATTGTATTCGAGAAGTTTTACCCAAAATGGTAGAACAAAACCAGGGTAAAATTATTCTGATTTCATCAGCAGCCGGATTAATTGGAATTTATGGTTATACAGCCTATAGTCCGACTAAATTCGCTTTAAGAGGATTAGCAGAATCCTTGCGAGGAGAATTAAAACCCTTGGGAATTCAAGTTTCAATTGTTTATCCTCCCGATACCAATACGCCTCAACTCGTCGCTGAAAATAAAACAAAGCCTCCAGAAACTAAAGCTATTAATGGAATGGTTAAACCTTGGGAACCTGAAGCCGTTGCTCAGGATATTCTTCAAGGAATTAAAAACAATCAATTTGCCATCACCCCTGGATTGGAAATTAAACTTTTAAATATCTTCCATAGTTTATTGTTATCCCTAATAAATCGCTATTTTGATCATGTAATTCAAAACTTTAAAAGTTAAATCATTCTTAAGAATAGCGATATTATCCTCAATGGCTTTAATATCTTAATTTGAGATCTAAACTGATTCTCTGTGCTGTTTCCGGTTGCCTCTATCGAATAAAAAAAGATCATGTTAAAATCTATAAAACCAAAACTGGTTTAATCTATTCAGAGGTTATAATTGATACATTTTTTGAAGGCAGGAGCTAAATTTGATGGGATCAATCCTCGATTATGAGCCGATTAATCATTGGAGGTTTTATGTTTGATCAGCTATTTACAACTCATCCCGATGATCATAGTCCCTTGAGTCCCAGACTCTCGTTTATTGAACCGACTCAAGTGACAGTGGGAACCGTTGCTGATGCTGGAGGGGATGCTAATTTAGTGATTATAAAAGCCGGAGCCTGTCAAAGAGCCGGTGAAACCCGTTTAGATTTAGTCGGACGAAATGTAGAAATCTTCAAAAAATTAATCGGAGAAATTGCTGAATACGGATATTGTCACCGCCATTTTACGAGATCAAAATCGAATTTTAACGGTGAGTCGTTCCGTGCAAGGATTATATGGTCTTCCTAAAATCTGTGTGAGTTTACCTGTATTAGTCAACCGCAAAGGCGCGACTAAAATCATTAATCTTTCGTTGACTGAAACGGAAGAAAAACAGTTACAAAACTCCTGTAAAGTTTTGTATGAAATTATTGAAACCTTGGATTTGTAGAACCCCTAGCTAATTTTATTTTCAGGTTAATTAAAATTCAATTTAATTTTCCTGAGTCATCATTGTTAATTGTTCATTTAGGGAATAAAATCATGAGCCTTTTGCACCACAGAACAAAAATTGTTGCGACTATTGGCCCCGCTAGTAAATCGCCAGAAACTATTCGTCAAATGGTGAATGCGGGAATGAATGTTGCTCGATTAAATTTTTCTCATGGTAGTTATGCAGATCATGCAGAAATGGTAAAATTATTACGGCTAGTTTCCCAAGAACTTGATACCCCGATTACCTTGTTACAAGATTTACAGGGGCCAAAAATTAGAATTGGTCAGTTACCCTGGGAAGAAATAGAATTAGTTGAAGGTGAATATTTAACCTTAGTTCCTGTTGATGATTTTCATAATCAACCGAATACCGTTCCCATTGATTATCCCTATTTAGCCGAAGAAGCGGAACCAGACGCACAGGTTTTACTGGATGATGGATTGTTAGAATTAAAAATAGAAGAAATTCAGGGAAATGCTGTCAAATGTCGCATCATTGAAGGCGGAATGTTGAAAAGTCGAAAAGGGGTAAATTTACCCAGTTTAATTTTGCGTCTTCCCTCCTTAACCGAGAAGGATAAACAAGATTTAGAGTTTGGTGTTTCTCAAGGGGTAGATTGGATTTCTTTGAGTTTTGTCCGTCGTGCGGAGGATGTTCAAGCCTTAAAAGCGTTATTAGCTGAAAAGGGGGCACCGGAGATTCCAGTCATTGCCAAAATTGAAAAACCTCAAGCGATCGCTAATTTACAATCTATTATTAATGAATGCGATGGTTTAATGGTAGCACGGGGGGATTTGGGGGTAGAAATGAGCCCAGAAAGAGTGCCATTATTGCAAAAACAAATTATTCGGATGTGCAATCAAAGAGGCATTCCTGTGATTACGGCAACCCAAATGTTAGATAGTATGATTCACAATGCACGTCCAACTCGTGCCGAAGCGAGTGATGTTGCCAATGCAATTATTGATGGTACGGATGCGGTAATGTTATCGGGAGAATCTGCCGTTGGGAAATTTCCGGTAAGGTCGGTACAAATGTTATCTAAAATTGCTAGTGATGTTGAACCGGAAATCGAATTTAAAAACTATCCTCCGGTGATGTCCGATGAAACTCATGCCTTAAGTGAAGCCTTAAATACGATTGATAAAATCTTGAATTTGCACTGTATTGTTGCTTATACAAGTACCGGATATACGGCAATTTTAGCCGCAGCAGAACGACCGAAGGTTCCCGTTGTTGCATTAACTCCAGATCGCAGTGTTTATCATCGTTTAAACTTAGTTTGGGGTGTTCAACCTGTTTTATTAGAACATCAAGTGAATTCTTTTGAAGGATTAATTGATCTCGCCCAAACGAAATTATTAGAACGGGGATTAGCTAAAATCGGAGATAAAATCTTAATTGTTGGAGGCGTTCCCACGAAAAAGGCACGGGGGACAAATTTCTTAAAAATTCATACGATTAGCGATGAATAGGCATTAATTAGTTGACGGTTGACGGTTGAGGGTTGACGGTTAACCGTTAACCCTCAGTTTAACTGTGCGACCTATGATTATTTTTCGGCTTCTTGAGGTGTGGATTGTCGGACTAATTCTAGGCTAGAACCGATAATAAAGCCCATCACCGCACCTGCTAAAGCATAAGTCCGGGGTGCTCTCGACTGACTATAACCCAAATCTAAGGAGGGGCCAATATTACAGCATTGATATTGTTTCTCGCTATATTTAGAAGCCCCTAGTCCAGCAATTGTACCGACTACCATCATGATCATTCCAGAAAAAATCACAAGTCGCATATTCATAATTATTTCCCCAGGATTGACCTAATCACAAATAATTTGTTGTAATCATAATCCTTATACTTTAAAAGTAGCTCTATTTTTTGATCTTTCAAAGCTATTTTTAATCTTTTTTACAAAAGTTTAAAAAAGTTGATTAAACTTATGCAATTTTAGGGACTTAATCTCTAACCCTTTGATGCTTTTAGACTAGATATTAAACTTTGATATATTGAAATGATATATTAAAAATATGAGTTTATCTCCGAAACAGAAATTTATAGCAGTCATACCAACAGGGTGATGGGTAAAGGCTAATGTAGCAAACCTAGACGTTGAAGTTGAGAATTAGGAAACAGGAGATAGGAGATCAGAAATAGAAGTTAAATTATTGACAGCGTTGAACAGAAAGGGTGTAACTATGTTTTTATAATAGATTCGATCATAATTTTATCATCTATTTACCGATTAAGTATTCATCCGTTCATAAATTGCGGAAGCAGCCGGAGAGTAACGGGTGAGGTAGCTAAAAATCCAGAATTTGATACAGGAATCAATAATAACAGGAATAGTAGCAATAAACGCATTAATTGCTACGGGACTTTCTGGGAGTCCAAAATGAGCTACAACTCCTTCTAATAAAACTTCCCAGCCTTCGGCGGAGTGAAAGCCCACAAACATATCCGTAATTAAAATAAACAAAAATACTTTTAAAGGATCACTCAAATTTAAAAAGGTTCGATTAGAAAAACCTCTGACAATTGTTATTTTAGTCCGATTAAAATAAACTAATCCCCCAAAGGTTAATAAAGCAACACCATCGGATAAAATATTTTTCCATCCATTTAAGGCGCGATTTCGTGATTCTTGCCAAATTTCAACCGCTTTTTCTGATAATTTTTCCTCTCTTTCAACTTCTGAAAGAGACGGAATTACTCCCAGTAATTGTCTAATTTCTAAACCTTCTTTAAAAGCAGAATATTCTCTTAAAAACTCCTGTTGAATTGCTGAACTGAGTTCAATTTTAGTCGGGTTTTTATTACTATAACTTCCGATTAAAGGATTAAAAACTATGTTTTTGACAGCGACTTGAACCAATAAAGGAATCAAGAATAAAATCATCAACCAACGCACCGCTATTTTATCTTGAATGCGTCTAACTCGCAATTCTTGAACAACCTGTTGTTCATAGTTCGGGTTGGCTTTCTGAAACCCCAAAAATCCCCAACTAAACCAACTTTTTCCTGGGGGTTGAAAGCCAAGATTAGATGTAGCTGCGATCGCTGCTGGATCGGTAGTCCGAGCGCTCGCTGATTCATTTTTTTCTTGTTTTAATTCCTCTGAGGTTAATCCCATAACCGTCGGGGAATTTACGGCGGGAGGATTTGCCAAAATCTCAATTAAGGTATCCTCAGAATCTTGACGATATTTTTTAACAACAGAATCAATAAAATTGAGTTTCTCTACAATTTCATGCTCTGATGTTAGAAATTTATCGGTGATTAAAGCCGGATCATCCGTCTGCTCAGAAGGTGAAAATTGAGGATTCCACAAAAAACTATTGAATTGAAATTGAGTTAAATTTAGACGAATTTTTAATAAGTGGCGATCGCGCAAACTTTGAACATAATCAACCACCGTTTTTTTAGATTCAGGACAATAACCAATCGAATTACCCTGAAAATATTTATCTTCCAGGGCTTTAATTGCTTTAGCACTTTGATAAGCGGATTCTAACAGTTGAATTTGTCTTTGATTCAACCAATGATTAAATCGATTAAGACTCATAGGTTTTCCAGATCAATCAACACCGCAACGAATTAAACGAGCAATAAAATAAACCGCCATTTTTCCGCCATAGGGCGATCGCCACCACCCAGAAGGATGACAGCCCACAGGAGCTTCTAAACTAAAATCAAGATCATCATAATCTAATAACTCATGATTAACACTCCATCCAAATTCAGCCTCCATAGCCTGTAAAACTTTCATATCAATATCAGAAATATCATCATTTCCTCCCAACCGGGTATAAATTTGTTGTTGAACACTAAAGCCAAAACGATCTTTACTGTAACTCATCCATAGTTGATCTAGCAAACTTAATGCACTACAGGGAAAAATCATAATCTCATCAGGAATAATATCGTCTAGGCTATTTTTATTCATAATTTCTAACATAATTCTTGTGGTTTCTTGATCTGCTTCTTTCCAATTTCCTGCTTCTAAAAAATCCCGTAATTTTTGGTATCGGTATATATCCGTTAATAATAATAACGCTTTATCTAACTTCTGTTCTAAGCGTTCAACTCGTTCTGATAAAGCATCCAAACTCAAAGGTTGAGATTGAGGTTTAGACTGTTTGGGTTGTTGCGATGGGTTTGACATATTTTATAGGGATTTGATTGAAAGTTAACTACTAAGCTGTTAAGCATTTAAAACTGATCTGCAACTATAGCAATCCTAAATGATTTGTGATAAAAACCGGTAGGGGTTGGGTCTTCCAACCCTCTTTGCGCTTGGGTTGGGAGACCCAACCCCTACGATAAAATGCTACAACCTATTTAGGATTGCTATATGACCTAGATAGCCCATTGTTTGACATTTTCCCTGATTGATCGGTATAGCGCTACGCATTACAGTTAGGACACTTTTGAGTTCTGAAACGCTTTCACTGCTTACTGTTCCCTGTTCCCTGTTCCCTGTTCCCTGTTCCCTAGCACTATGACAATTTAGGGTTTACTGACACGGCTATCGGGTTGGATAGAACCATTATCCGAGGGGGCTAAAGTCTCCGAATTTTTACCCGGAGAATGCAGATCTTCCGGTGGAGAGGGGGGTTGATTTTTATCCGATTTATTATTATTGGATGAATCGGATTTTTTGCCTTTCAGAAAACGTTCTTCTAGGGTTTTAACCGTAATGTAAAGGTTCGGGGTAATTAACAAACTTAAGAGGGTTCCTGCTAATAAACCCCCAAAAATTGCCGTACCCAATGACCAACGACTGCTAGAACCCGCTCCCGCAGCCACCACTAAGGGCCAGAACCCGATCAAACTAGAAATAGCCGTCATTTGAATCGGTCGGAACCGTTGTTCCCCCGCTTGAATAGCGGCTTGGGTAATACTTAAACCCTTGTCCCGGAGTTGGTTGGCAAACTCCACAATCAGAATCGAGTTTTTAGACGCCAAACCAATCAACATCACCAAGGCCACCTGCACATAAACATCATTAGTAATTAGGGGCCAGACCGTCCCTTGCAAGAGAACATTCGACCGGAACCAAACCGCAGCCATGGCTCCCAAGACCGCCAGAGGCACCGATAACATAATAATCATCGGATCAATATAACTTTCGTACTGGGCTGATAGCACCAGAAAGGCCATGATAAAGGCTAATCCGAAAATTAAAATCGCCGCCCCCCCGGAAGACTTTTCTTCCAAGGCGCTACCCTGCCAAGCATAATCAAAACCGGGGTCTAAGACCTCAGATGCTAATTTTTCCATAACAGCGATCGCTTGACCCGTACTGGCTCCAGGAGCGGGGTTTCCTTGAATCAACATGGAACGGAAGATATTAAAATGGTTGATAGTTTCTGGCCCGACAAAATCCGTGAGTTTCACCAAATTACTCAGGGAAATCATCTGTCCATCCCGGGAACGCACATATAACTGAGTAATATCCTCCGGTCGGGCGCGAAATTCTTTTTCCGCCTGGGCGACAACCCGATATTGACGTTGACCTAACACAAAGTCATTGATATAGGATGAGCCCAAATAGGTTTGTAAGGTACTAAAAATTTGGCTGACATCCACATTCAAAGCATTAGCGCGATCGCGCAATACCTCAACCCTTTTCTGAGCCTTACTCGCAGAAAACTGACTAAATACCCCGGCAAAAGTGGGATTAGAATTAGCCGCTCCAATTAAACGATTGCCATTTTCTACTAAGGATTGAATCGGTAAATTTCCCGTTGTATCTAATAACTGAAATTCAAAGCCCCCAGTGGTACTCAAACCCTGAACCGGGGGAGCATTCACCGCAAAGGCTTGAACTTCAGGAATCGATTGTAACGACCCATTTAAGCGTCTTAAAACCCCAAAAACCGATTGATTCGCCTCCGGTCGCTGATCCCAAGGTTTGAGTAACACAAAAGCAATCCCCTGACTGGGATTCTGGCCCTCAAAACCAAATCCAGGAACCGCAAACACACTTTCAACTTCAGGAATTGCTAAAGTCCGATCTACAATTTGTTCAGAAGCCTTAGAGGTATAGTTGAGGGACACCCCATCAGGAGTCCGAAAGATCACGATTAAATAGCCCTGATCTTCTTCTGGGACGAACCCCGATGGTACTTGTTGATAAACAAATACCGTTGTTGCTAACCCGGCCACAAATATAATCATCACCAAAGTATTAATCTTGGTGAGAAAGGTAACAACTCCAGCGTATTTTTCCTGTACCCAACCAAAACCTCGGTTAAATTGCTCAAAAAACCACCCCAAAGGCCCCCCGGTTTTCTTTTGGCGACGTAACAATAGCCCCGCCATACTGGGAGAAAAGGAAAGGGCATTAAAGGTAGAAAACACCACCGCAAAAATAATTGTTACCGCAAATTGTTTATAAATTACTCCCGTTGTTCCTGGGAAAAACAAAACCGGAACAAACACCGCCAGCAAAACGATCGAGGTGGCAATGATCGCCCCGGTCAGTTCTGACATGGCATCGAGGGCCGCTTGCATCGGTTTCATCCCCTGTTCAATCTTGATCATCACCGCTTCGACAACCACGATGGCATCGTCCACCACTAAACCCGCAGCCAGGGTACAAGCAAATAGGGTTAAAGTGTTCAGTTCCAGGCCCAGGGCTTTCAACCCAGCCATCGCCCCAATCAGAGCCACTGGAATCGCCACGGCGGGAATTAAGGTTGCTCGCCAATCCTGCAAAAATACAAAAATCACCAACACCACTAAGGCAATAGCCATAATCAGGGTAATTGCCACTTCCCTCAGAGACACATTAATAAATAGGGTGGTGTCATAGGCAATCTTGTTGTTCATGCCCGGTGGGAAATTTTTACTCAGTTCCTTAATTGTGGCTTTGAGTTGGGCGGCGGTTTCTAGGGCATTACTACCCGGAAGCTGATAAATCCCCAAACCGACGGAGGGTTCACCATTAAAGGTAGATTCCAAATCATAATTTTCTGCCCCTAACTCGGCTCGGCCCACGTCCTTAATGGTGATTAACTCTCCACTGTCGGTGGTTCTGAGTACCATTTGTTCAAATTCTTCGACGGTGCGGAGGCGACTAGCGGCCTGTAGGGGAATTTCAAAGAGTTGATCGGCGGGTGTGGGTTGTTGACCGATTTTTCCGGCCCCCACCTGGACGTTTTGTGTTGTTAAGGCTGCGGCCACATCCTGGGCCGTTAATCCCCTCGCGGCCATCCGAGACGGATCAAGCCAGAGCCGCATGGCATATTTGCGCTCCCCAAAGATTGTTACCTGACCTACCCCAGGAACCCGACTCAGTTGGTCAACAATAAAAAGATCAATATAATTACTAATAAATGTGGTGTCATATATCGGCTTTCCGCTTTCGTCTTTATCGGAATAAAAACCGATCACCAATAGAATACTAGGGGATGAAGCCTGCACTGAAAGCCCAACTTGCCTGACAACATCGGGTAAATTAGACTCAGCTTGAGCGACTCGGTTTTGAACGTTAACTTGGGCAATATTCCGGTCAACATCATTGGGAAAAAACACGGAAATATTACTGATGCCGTTATTTCCCGTACTGGAGGAGAGATATTTCATCCCCTCCACCCCGTTAATTTCTCGCTCGATGATAGTGGTTACGGTGGTTTCTGTTGTTTCCGCATCCGCACCAATATTGACCCCAACAATGCTAATTTGGGTATTCGCCAGGTTAGGAAGTTGAGTAATCGGCAGCAGGGGAATGGAGATAGCACCCACCAAAATAATCAGGATACTACAGACCGTCGTTAGGACAGGTCGTTTAATAAAGGTTTGAACAAACAGGATCATGGGGATCTGCTCTGAATAGGGGAGGGCGTTGGCTGTTGACGGTTGACGGGTACGGGCGGAGTAGGGGCGAGGCGCGCCTCGCCCCTACAAATCTGTGAAATCCAGTAAATCCGTCTTAATCCGTGATCATTATTGGGGTTTTGGTGTTTCCGGTGTTGGGGAAGAAGCTGGAGTCGGTTGCGGTTTTTGATTGGTAATGGGCGAACCATCTCGTAATTTAACCACACCATCGGTAACAACCTTTTCTCCTGCTTTTAAGCCCGATAGGACTTCAAAACTTTGACCTTGAATACTGCCTAATTGTACGGGTTTTTGTTTTGCTACTAATTGAGTTTTTCCCTCTTGAGTTTGTTCTTGAGCGACAAAGACAAAACTTTGATCTCCAATCCGACTAATGGCTGTCACCGGAATGGTAATTCCAGATTGTTGTTCCCAGATTACCTTAGCTCGGACAATTTGATCCGTTCGCAGTGCATTATCCCGATTATCGTAAATTGCTTTAACTAAAATTGTTTGAGTTCCTGAACCCGCACTCGGAGCAATATAAGACACCTGAGATCTTCCGATTAATTCTCCGGTCTCTTGACTCAGCAGTTCAACAAGGGTTCCGGCTCTGACTTGGGATAAACGCTCAACGGGAATATTAATCTGAACTTCTAATAAATCATTTTGACGAATACTGGTAATTTGGGTTTGGCTATCGACAAAATCCCCCGGTTTCACGAGCACATCTCCCACTATTCCAGTAATGGGGGATTTGATCTCGTAATATTCTAACTGTACCTGTTGAGCCGTTGCGCTTGAGCGAGCTTGGTCAATATCTCGCTGTAGTCGTTTTAGTTCTGATTCTTGAGCAATGATGACTTGTTCTTGAGTGGCAATTTGAGCGTTGAGGGTTGAAACTTGACGATTATAACTTTGTTTAGCACTTTCAACTTTAGCAACGGAGGAATCAACTCGTCTTTGTTGAGTCTCAATTTGGGTGTTTAGGGTGGAGATTTGACGCTCTAGGTTTTGTTGAGCACTTCTGACTCTCGCCTGTAGGGACATGATTTCCCGTTCTTGAGCAGCAAAGTCCGCTTGAGAGGCTTGATAATCTCGTAATTTTTGATCGTAGATTTCTGAGGAAATTACTCCTTGTTCATACAGTTGTTGATAGCGATCATAAGCTTTTTTGCGTTCGTCCATAATCGCCCGTCTGCGCTCCCGTTCTTTGATCCCGACCTGCACGTTTTCTTGGGCAGTTTGCAACTCATCGGCAACGGAAGTATATTCTAATTCATACTGTAATCGCTCTTTTTCGTTCTTTTCTGCGGCTAGGGTTTGTTGAGCGTCTTCTAAATCGGCTTCTTGAGATTGGTAAGTGAGTTGGGCTTGGATGCGTCGCAATTCGGCTCGTTGAGCATCCAGATTAGCTCTAGCACTATTCAACTGGGCAATTCTGGACTCAACACTGGCTAATTGACTTTCATAATTAGCCTGTTGCTGTCGTCCGTCAATTTGAATTAGGGGGCTATTTTGAGAAACGCGATCGCCCAACCGCACATAAACTTGTTTGACCAAACCATTAACACGGGGTTGAATCACCGCATTCTGAACCCCCTCAACTCTAGCATTATAGACGCTACTGTCTTTTACGTTACTCGCTCCTACAGTTGCCAAACTTACTACAACGGGTGGGGGTGCTGCGGCTTGAGGTTCACTCCCACAACCTGCCATCAAAATACTACCCAAGATCAGAGTAAAATAGGACTTCCAGAAGGGAGAATGCTGTTGCATAGTTTGGCTAGGGATAGATAATCATTAACAAGAAATAACTGAGTTGGCAATACTTCTTTGGATATATAGCATAGCGGGTTTTCTGGAAATTTTGGACTTACGACAATAATTCTTATCAGAAAAATGGGTTTAAAACCCCTAATACCTAGTTAGGCTTTATATTAGGCTGTCAGTTCAAATCCGATTGTGCTACCATTTACGATAACAGGAAAGGGTAAACAACCTGTATAAAAACCTAGTATGCCTAACGGCAAAACGCGCTTACCTTGACAATTGAATCTATGCGGTTCTACTGCACAGTTCTAGTTTCCCCCAGCAGTGGGTAAAAGATTCGTGGGAGCTAGGCAACCAGTTTTTTTGAAGCAAATTTAATTTGTTTCAAGTTAAAAAAGAACTCGCAGCAATGCGAATAGGGTAGGGCATACCCAAATTTACGCAAGGGCGTGAATCCCACCTCTGATTAAAGCACTGCAAGGTACTTTGATTAAGTGGTTTCGTTGAACCCAGAATCCCCACGCCTTCAGGCTGGGGAGTGTCAAAATTGTCTAACCCTAATTTCCCATAGCCTCACCAATAGCTAATTTTGAACCGAGATGGAGGGTGATTCAGATGTTGTTAACGGTTGGGTCTTGTTCAACGGAATTCTTGTGATTAAATAAAATAGAGGGCCGAATAAAGGAACCAAGCTAACCCCCCAAAAGATAGCCGGATTTTTCATCCCGCGCCGTGTCATATCATCTCCTAATAAAGCTGGAAATAGAAGACTTAATAAACAAAAGTCAAGACTCATGACATGAATAAAACGGTTAGTTTGCCATTGTTGAATAAAGTCTCCCCAGTTTCCTTGGGTTAAACCATAACGAACTAAAGCGATCGCTCCCAAGGTTAACAAAAGTCCCGTAATTCGAGAATCAAACACTTTAATCAAGACTGATTTTTTTCCTAAAAATTGAGGGTTAGGTTGGCGTAATGCTAAGTAAGGTAATATGGCAAATGCACCCACTCCAAAGGATAATGTTGCAAAGGGCCAAGCCGGGATTTTTTGTCCCCGTCCATCCATAAACAGAACACAACTATAAATAAACGGCCAAATCCCCATAATATTAAAGAGGGCAATAATTAAAGGATTAATCCCTGTCCAGTTTCCGGTTGAGAGATTTTGAATTAATGTAAAAGTATCGGGTTGATCAGGCGGTGCAAAAATAAACGCATACAGGATAAAACCTAGCCAAATTGAGCCAAAAATGATTTTATTTTTCATCGTTAAATTTCCGGCAATATTTTAGGGTAAAAATCGATCTAATGCTGCTTTTAAAGCTTCAATTTCAACATCAATATTGCCTTCTTTCGCGGCTCTAGCCACACATTCGCTCAAATGTTCATCTAAAATAATTCGAGCTACCCGATCTAAAGCACCTCGAATTGCAGCAATTTGAACTAACACATCAGGACAAGGACGATTTTCTTGTACCATAGTTTTCACCCCTCGAATATGTCCCTCTAGTCGTGATAGACGATTAACTATCTTTCGCAAAGATTCTTCACTATGAATATGGGGATGGCTAGAATGTTCAGGATGATGATGTTCTAGCAAATTGTTCAGTTCTTCTACTGTAGGATCTAAGTCATTCATCTGTTTGTTAATATACAATTGACAAATATTTTATAATTGTACCTCAATCTTCTACTTTTGGATGTAATAGTTTCTAATCTCAGCTTGATCAGTCAACCATTAACAGTCAACTATTTTTCTTTAGAAATAAGTAAAATAGTTACTGAGTTCTAAAAAACCAAAATCTCATGGTATAAGCATTTGATCTCTGGCAAAATTGGAATCAGTGAGATCAGCATTTGACAAAACAAAGGTTTTGCGTTATATTAAAATGTAATTTATGTTTTTTACAGGATATGAAATAAACTTTAAGGGGTATTCAAAACTTGCTTTATGGAAGGCTATAAATTTATTAATTCGCTAAAAATCCAAAACCTTCTCTCCTATGGTTCATCAGGAGAAACAATTGATTTACAGCCACTAAATGTCATCATTGGCACAAATGGTGTAGGAAAATCAAATTTAATTGAAGTATTAGGCTTATTGCAAGGGATTCCAACCGATTTAACTAAGCCGATTCGTGAGGGTGGCGGAGTCGATGAATGGCTATGGAAAGGAACTAAAGAAACTCCCATTGCCAGAATTGAAGCTATCATTAATTATCCAGAAGGTCGGGGTCAGATACCGATGCCTTTACGCTATCGTATTGATTTTACAACGGTTGCCCAACGCTTAGAATTGATTGATGAAGCTATCGAAAATGAACAAAAAAATAATGATGATGCACAGGATGTTTTCTTTTTCTATCGCTATCAACAGGGTCATCCCGTACTCAATGCAAGAACAATAACAGAAAATGAACCCACTCGCCGTCAATTGAGACGAGAAGACTTAAAACCTGATCAATCGGTTTTATCACAACGAAAAGATCCAGATTTATACCCAGAATTAAGTTATTTAAGTAATCAATTTTCTCAAATCCGACTTTATCGAGAGTGGAATTTAGGGCGTTATACTCCTCCTAGAATGCCCCAAAAGTTTGATTTACCTAGAGATTTTTTACTCGAAGATTGTAGTAATTTAGGATTAATTCTTAATAATTTACAGCATAAGGGAAACATAGAAATTGTTCCAAATTTACAAAAGTTTTATGAACCTGTAACGAATATTACTATAAACATTGAGGGGGTAACAGGTCAGATTTTTTTACATGAAAGAGGACTTAATCGACCAATTCCAGCGACTCGTCTCTCTGATGGAACATTGCGTTATCTTTGCTTATTAATGATTCTTTTACATCCAACTCCTCCTCCGCTTATCTGTATTGAAGAACCCGAATTAGGATTGCATCCTGATATTTTACCGACCATTGCTCAATTATTAATTGAAGCTTCTCAAAAAACTCAATTAATTGTTACCACTCACTCCGATGCTTTGATATCCGCTTTAAGTGAAATTCCCGAATCTATTCTCGTCTGTGAACGAGATGAAAGAGGAAGCCGAATGAGACGATTAGAACCTAAAAAGTTGAAAAAATGGCTAAAAGATTATAATTATAGCTTAGGGGATTTATGGCGTATGGGAGAATTTGGAGGAAATCGATGGTAGAAATTCGGATTTATGTAGAAGGTGGGGGTGATGGAAAGGAAAGTAAAGCCGCCTTTCGAGAGGGAATGAGTAAATTTTTAAAACGCCTAACTGGACAACAGCAACAGATCAAGATCACCTGTGTTGTATGCGGGAGAAGAAATGCCGCTCATAGAAACTTCACGCATGATTTAACAAATTATCCTGATGCTATTAATCTTTTGTTAGTTGATTCAGAGGGCCCGGTCAATACTTTAACAATTGATCCCAATGCAGATCCAGAGGAAAAGGATCGTGTCATGGGATTAATTGCTAGACAACATCTCATCAACCGTGATGGATGGGATTTGTCTGGAATTGATGAAAATGACATTCATTTAATGGTTCAAGTCATGGAAAGTTGGCTAATTGCTGACATTGATACCTTAGCCAAACATTACGGGCAAAAATTTAATAGAAAGGCAATTCCTCGTAATGATAATGTTGAAGAAATTTCTACAGCCGATATAGAATCTGCGTTAAACAGAGCAACGCAAATAACACAAAAAGGGAGATATCACAAGATTAAGCATGGGCCTAAAATCTTAGAAAAAATTGATGTCTCTATTGTTCGTAAAAAAGCACCCTATTGCGATCGCCTATTTAGAAGAATCACTAATATTGGTGGATAATTAGATAATAAGCTGTTCCGCATTTAAACGTTATCCTGTAGCCTGTTATAGGTATAACCCAACAAAAAGCGGAACTAAAAACTGATTTCAATGAAAATTCATCCCCGCAAAATTTACGATCTCCTACTAGAGAAATCAAGCCACAGTAACGCAACAGTGCAGGAAATTATCTTAGGACTGACCTGGACATTCTGCCGAAGCGAGGGTATGGGGCTGTGTATGAGTCCCGGTCAACCGAACCGCACTCTATCCTGGTCAGGGACTTTGGTGGGTCAAGCCATCGCTGATTTAGCCCCCTGGGTGCGTTCCTGGGATAGCTACCAGGCTACTATCGGTATGGCTGTGATCAATTCCGTGATTAATAGCACGTCACCCTTACTCCAACAGGCTCAACCCCTTTCCTCTCAAGGTTCAGCCAATTTAGCCGTATTTGAGCATTTTCTCCCGCTAATTCGGGGAAAACGAGTTGTGATTATTGGGCGCTACCCCGGACTTTCTCAGTACGAACAAGAAGCCGATATTACTGTGTTGGAACGTCAGCCCATTTCCCAGGATTTACCCGATACAGCCTGCGAATACCTGCTCCCAGAAGCAGACTGGGTTTTTCTCACCGCCACCTCCATTGCTAACAAAACCTTCCCCCGGTTGGTGGAGTTATCACAACAGGCACAGTTAGTATTAATGGGGCCTACGACTCCCTGGCTACCAGAGTTAGCGGATATGGGGATTAACTATCTAGCTGGGGTAAAAGTCACCGATACAGACGCATTACGACAAACCATCGCTGAAGGAGGGGGGACTCGGATTTTTGATGTTGGGGTACAATATTGCGTCCTAGAGTTATATAAAATCCCATTGTAGATGCTACAGATGATCCCTCCTAACCCCCCTGTAGAGACGTTGTATGCAACGTCTCTACACTGATTAACTCTTAATCTTCCTCATCTTCGTCCTCATCGTCGTCTTCGTATTCATCATCGATTAACTCATCATCGAGAATCGCAGACAACAACGGGTCATCTTCACTATCTTCAAATAAAGCCTTAGTGGTTTTGCCAAAACTAGGCGTTACTGATTTGGGTTCAGGGGGTAATTCCCGTTCAAAACTACTATAGACACGGGCGGTTTTATCATCCAGCACCACATCTCGCAGTTCATCTTGATCCTCCTCATCCAAATATAACGTCGCGTTGTCAAAACCATAATCGGCATTACGGTCGTCCTCATAAGCATTAAACCCCGTCCCCGCCGGAATCAAACGACCGATAATCACATTCTCCTTCAGACCGCGTAACCAGTCGGACTTGCCCTCAATCGCCGCTTCCGTCAATACCCGTGTAGTTTCTTGGAAACTCGCCGCCGAAATAAAGCTATCAGTATTTAACGACGCTTTGGTAATCCCCAATAACACAGGAGTATATTTCGCCGGCGCACTTCCAGTAATCGACATAGCATCATTCACCTGTTCCACCTGGCGCAATTCCACCAGTTCACCAGGTAACATCGTCGTATCGCCCCCATCATCAATCCGAACCTTCGAGGTCATCTGACGCACAATCACCTCAATATGCTTATCAGAAATATCAATCCCCTGGGACTGATACACCGACTGCACCTCATTCACCAAAAAAGCCTGACACTGGCGGAAACTACCCAGAGCCGCATCATACATCCCTTCCCCCCGTTCCAGATAATAGTCATAGAACACCTCCAGAATCTCATGGGGATTACTAGGGCCATCGGTCAAAGGTTGTCCGGCTTCAACCTTTTGGGTATCGGACACCAAAGGCGTTTGACCAGAAGTCAGGGGATAATCCATCACCGTCCCATCCGCTTCCACCACCCGCAGTTCAGCAACTTCCTCATCCATTGTCACCTGGGCGTTCCCCGGTCGTCGGGCTAAAATACAAGCTTCCTTGGGTTTGCGGGCTTCTAATAACTCCTCAATCCGAGGCAACCCTTGAATAATATCTCCGGTTTTGGCTCGTTCAAACACCAGTAACACTAGGTTATCCCCCCGTTGTACCAAATCCCCATCCTTAACGTGCAGAATCGCACCCGGAGACACCCGGTAAGGACGACCGCGACGCATCGTAATCTGATTTCCCGTCACCGGAGTCGTCCCCTCACCCACGATTTTGTCCCCCAACGCAATCACTTGACCCGACTCCGGTAAAATTACCCCGGTCGCAATTTCGGCTCCTTCAACCAACAGTTGACCCAGTTTGACCTCCGGTGTCACACCCTCTGGAAAATCAATCGTCGTTTGGTCAACATCCCGCACCACCAAACAACGGCGCAGAATTTCCGACCCCGACCGAATCCCCTGAATAATCCCATATTCCTTACACAGAATCTCTGTCCGTGTAACAACAGCCCCCTTCTCAATTTCCAGTCCGTCATGAACCAGTAACCGCGTCCGCGTACTCCCCTGAGTCGCATCAGCAATCACATCCCGACGAATCACCAAAGACTCTAAAATCACCAACTGTAACCGCATGACATCGGCGCTACTATCATCAGGAAGTAACTCAATATCAGCCGCTAACTGCGGGGCTTCCGTCCCAATACTAATCACCAACTGAGTTCGCAGCAGTTCCACCCCTTCCACAGACCGCACCCGCTCCCCATCTTTGTAGGTTAAGCGTTGTACCGCTCGCAGGGCAATAGACTCATTTAAAGACTCCTGAGAAGGTACAGTCGGGTTCTCAGGAACACTAAACTCCACAACCGGACGCAACAACAACGCAGGGCCTTCAGGAGTCTCCACATACTCCACATAATGCAAGTCGGGAGAAATAATCCCTGGAATCACCTCTTGACCGGGATTGACAATCTGACCATCAATCGCCATCACCATTTCCGGGTCATCGACTAAATGCAATTCTCCCGGTTTGATCACAATTTCCCGCAGAATATCATTCTTCTGAGTTACTTCTATCACCCCATTCGTTTGACAAAAGATATCCTTCACCACTTCCATTCCCGCTTCTACATACTGTCCATCCTCAGTTAACAGTAAGGAAATATCCTTATTCACCTCATGGCATTCTTCAGGAATCCACAACAGAGTCCCCCCCTGGGTGACTTCATAACCCTGTTTCCCCTTACCCCGTTTAGCCACTTCCACCCCAGCGTATTTGATAATCCCCCCGGTTTTTGTCCGGTAGCTATCATCCATCAGTTCCGCAATCACATCATGGTTTTCCACCTTGGAACCAGGACTAACTTTCAGCAAGAAGCGGTGACTACTATTGGTTTCAATAATGTATTGTTCCCGTCCCTGCATCTGGACTAACCGCACCAAAGCTTCATCCAACAGCACCGAAGCCGTAATAATCTCAATTTCACGCGGTAACTCACCGTCAGCAAACTGTTCCCGAATTCGGACTAACCCCCCATGTTCAGAGACTAACTTCGTTTGAGCCAGAACGCTTCCGGGTGTGACCGCATCCCCATTTTTCACCGCCGGCTCCGCCCCAGGAGGTAAATTATAAACCTCTCCTCCCAAGACCCAAATTAATCCCCCCCGTTGGGCGATGCGGGTCATATTTCCTTGACGGTCGGTTTTTTCTTCCGGCACCACATCAGCAAACTTGACCTCTCCAGCCAAATCCGTCGCCACATCTTTCGTCGCTTTTTCCGTCGTCTTCCGGGCTGTCCGACCCCCCGCAGCAACCTCAGCCAAGATTTGGTTTGGTTTTACCTGTTGTCCATCCTGCACAACAATAGTTGTCCCTTGGGAAAGGCCATGTTTTTCCGGCTTCTTCTCCCCATTGTCCACAAGAATATGGCCATTGCTTTCCACAATAAAAGCATCATCCCCGTGACGGGTACGGAAAGGACGGGCGCGTAACGTTTTCGGGAATTTAACCACCCCTTCCCCCTGGGAGCGAATCACCTCGGCAGCCTCGGCGGTAAATACCCCCCCAGTGTGGAATGTCCGCATCGTTAACTGAGTTCCGGGTTCACCGATACTTTGAGCAGCAATAATTCCGATAGCTTCCCCCAAATCCACATTATGACCGTGGGCTAAACTCCAGCCATAGCAAGTTTGACAGACAGAACGGTTGGCTTCGCAGGTCAAGGGCGATCGCAAAAACACCTCCTGAACCCCAGCTTGTTGAATAGCAACGGATAACTCCTCACTAACAGAGTGATTTTTAACCGCCTGTTCCCCTTGATATTCAACAATTTCTCCAGTTTCGGGATGACGAACATCTTCCCCTAACACCCGACCCATTAACCGATCTTTGAGAGGAATTAACACCCGGTCGCCATCAGTCATACTGCGAATCCGAATTCCCCGTGTTGTCCCACAGTCAATTTCCCGCAGAATCACATCCTGGGAAACGTCCACCAAACGGCGAGTTAAATACCCAGAGTCAGCCGTCCGTAAGGCAGTATCTACCAGACCCTTGCGCGCCCCGTAGGAGGAAATAATATACTCAGTAACAGTTAAACCTTCACGGAAGTTCGTTTTAATCGGTAAATCAATAATTTCCCCCTGGGGGTCAGCCATCAACCCCCGCATTCCCACTAACTGACGGACTTGGGAAATATTCCCCCGTGCGCCGGAGAAAGCCATCATATAAACAGAGTTTAACGGGTTGCTGGCTTTGAAGTTTTCCACCACCCGATCTTTCAAAGTTTCGGAAGTCCCATTCCAAGTATCAATTACCTTTTGGAAGCGTTCAACTTCGGTAATTTCCCCTTTCATATAACGGCGTTCAGTGTTCCGAATTTCTTCTTCTGCTTCTTCCAATAAATCTTTTTTGGAAGGGGGAATCTGTAAATCATCAACACTAATAGAAACCCCAGCTTTTGTGGCATAGCGAAATCCCAATTCCTTTAACTCATCGGCAATTTGGGCAGTTCTGGCTGTACCATGATTCATAAAAGCCCAGGACATGATTTTTTTTAATTGTCCTTTATCAATAACTTGATTCCGAAAGATTTTTTTGTTAGTCATGATTCAAGTATCCGCATTATCAGTATAAGAAGGGAACAGGGAACAGGGAACAGGGAACAGGGAACAATTACTCTATTAAAGTATCTTGAACGGTTTTATTGAAAATCACCCGGCCGGGAGTGGTGCGAACATACTGAGTGATAATATTGCCATCGGTATCTTCTCGAACTCGACGCAACAGCTTACCTGTCTTTTTGCCGACATAAGTTTTAGTGATGACTCCACTGATAGAATCTTGCTGTTCAACACCTATCTGTTCCGCTTCATCAGAGATAATCTCCCCATCAAATCGCACCATAACATAAGAATGTAAACCCAAAGCACCTTGTTTATAGGCTAGGATTACATCTTCTAAATCAGGAAAATAGCGGTGGCTTTGATCTTCTAACTTAGGGTTTTCTGCTGTTAGATAATAACACCCCAAAACCATATCCTGACTCGGAGTAACAATCGGTCTTCCTGTGGCTGGAGACAGAATATTATTACAAGCTAACATTAACAATCGAGCTTCCGCTTGGGATTCAATCGAGAGAGGAACGTGAACCGCCATTTGGTCACCGTCAAAGTCAGCGTTAAACGCCGGACAGACTAACGGATGCAACTGAATGGCTCGACCATCAACTAAAATCGGTTCAAAAGCTTGAATCCCTAAACGGTGCAACGTTGGGGCACGGTTTAACATCACCGGATGTCCTGAAATCACTTCTTCTAAAACATCCCAAACACTGACATCATTGCGTTGAATTAACTTTTTCGCCGCCTTAATATTATTCACCAATCCTTGACGAATTAAGCGATTAATCACAAAGGGTTGGAACAATTCAATCGCCATTTCACGCGGTAAACCGCACTGGTGCATTTTTAATTTTGGCCCCACCACAATCACAGAACGCCCGGAATAATCGACCCGTTTTCCTAATAAGTTTTGGCGGAATCGTCCCTGCTTTCCTTCAATAATATCCGACAAGGATTTTAACGGCCGATTATTCGCCCCGACCACAGTTCGACCTCGGCGACCATTATCAATTAAAGCATCAACCGCTTCCTGTAACATCCGTTTTTCGTTACGGATAATAATTTCAGGAGCCAAGATTTCTTGTAATCGTGCTAATCGATTATTCCGGTTAATCACCCGACGATATAAATCGTTTAAATCCGAGGTCGCAAACCGTCCCCCATCCAACTGCACCATCGGCCGTAAATCAGGAGGAATCACAGGAATCACATTCAAAACCATCCATTCTGGTTTAGAACCCGTTGCCACAAAGTTATCAATCACCCGTAACCGTTTAATGAGTTTGGCGCGTTTTTGTCCCTTGGCTACGGCGATTTCTTCCCGCAATCTTTCCGCTTCTTCTTCTAAGGGAATATCCTCTAATAAACGGGAGATAGCCTCAGCACCAATTCCCACTTCAATCCCCGTTAAAGTGGATTCTTCACTATAAATTTGGTCTTCAATTTCTAACCAAGTATCTTCTGTTAATAACTGTTTATAGGACAAGCTATCATGGTTCCCTGGATTTAACACCACATAAGCGTTAAAATAAACCACTTGCTCCACATCCCGTAATGGCATATCTAATAGAATAGCCATATAACTCGGAATCCCTTTGAGATACCAAACATGGGTGACAGGAGCCGCTAATTTGATATAACCCATGCGATGACGACGGACACGGGATTCGGTGACTTCTACGCCACAACGTTCACAGACAATTCCACGATGTCTGACCCGTTTATATTTTCCACAATGACATTCCCAATCCTTAGCAGGGCCAAAAATTCGTTCACAAAATAACCCATCCATCTCCGGTTTCAATGTCCGATAATTGATGGTTTCGGGTTTGGTGACTTCTCCCACCACTTGACCATTCGGCAGCGTTCTCTCTCCCCACTGACGAATTCGTTCTGGAGACGCTATTCCAATTTTAACGTAATCAAACCGTTGTTCAAGTTTAGCCATTTTTCAGTAATAAGAAGGGAACAGGGAACAGGGAACAGGGAACAGTGAATAAAGAATAGGGAACAGCTTAACTGGGAACAGGGAAGACGTGTAATGGGGGATTGAACCCACCTTCAAGGCAACTCCAACTGTAAATCTTGGCTGTTGCCTGTTGCCTGTTGGCTGTTGCCTGTTCCCTCTCCAACTATTAATTATTCGTCTTCTTCTTCCACCGAACTACTTAAATCATAAGTCGGTTTAGCGGGGGCAAAGTTATTAGTGGTATAGGTCATGCGGGTTGCCGGAATATCAGCCATTAAGTCTACTTCCACATCTCGACTTCCTCCTTCGTCGGTGGTTTCCACTTTATGTACCGCAATATCCAAACACAAAGATTGCAACTCCCGCATCAACACTTTGAAGGATTCCGGTGTCCCTGGACGAGGAATGGTTTTGCCCTTAACAATAGCGTTGAGAGCTTCGTTGCGTCCTTGCATATCGTCGGATTTAACCGTTAACAACTCCTGCAAAGTATAAGCAGCCCCAAAGGCTTCCAAAGCCCACACCTCCATTTCTCCAAACCGTTGACCCCCTTGTTGCGCTTTCCCTCCCAAGGGTTGTTGCGTCACCAACGAGTAAGGGCCAGTAGACCGGGCGTGAATTTTATCATCGACTAAGTGAACCAGTTTCAGCATATAGGCAATCCCCACCGTCACGGGCTGGTCAAAGGCTTCTCCCGTCCGACCATCATAAACTAAGGTTTTTCCGGGGTAATTTTCATCAAATAACCAATTTTTCTTGACCTTATCACGGGCTTCGCGTAATTTCGCATGAACGGTTTCGCGTGACATTTCGGCCCCGTGCATTTCATCAAAGGGAACGACTTTGAACCGTTTTTTCAGGTTTTGACCCGCCCACCCTAATAAACATTCAAAGATTTGGCCGACGTTCATCCGACTCGGAACTCCCAAGGGATTTAACACAATATCCACCGGGCGACCATCGGGTAAATAGGGCATATCTTCGACCGGAAGAATCCGAGATACAATCCCTTTATTTCCGTGTCGTCCCGCCATTTTATCCCCAACTTGGATTTTGCGTTTTTGGGCGACATACACCCGCACGACCATATTGGCACCGGGAGGTAACTCATCCCCCTGTTCACGGGTAAACACCCGCACATCCACAACCCGACCTTTTTCGCCGTTGGGAACTCGCAGGGAGTTATCCCGCACATCCCGTGCTTTTTCTCCGAAAATTGCCCGCAGTAATTTTTCTTCAGGAGGTTGGTCAGATTCCCCTTTGGGGGTGACTTTACCAACTAAAATATCCCCGGACTCTACCCAAGCCCCGACGCGAATAATCCCATTTCCATCGAGTTGACGCAGGGAGTCTTCCCCAACGTTGGGAATTTCACGGGTAATTTCTTCAGGGCCGAGTTTGGTTTGTCGGGCTTCAATTTCGTATTTTTCAACGTGGATGGAGGTGTAAATATCCTGTTGGACGAGACGTTCACTAATTAAAATCGCGTCTTCGTAGTTGTAGCCCTCCCAAGGCATATAAGTCACCAGAATATTATGACCTAAAGCCAGTTCTGCTCCTTCAGTTGAGGAACCATCGGCTAACACCTGACCCGCTACCACCTGATCTCCTTCATAAACCAAGGGACGCTGGTTTAAACAAGTATCTTGGTTAGAACGTTGATATTTTTGCAGTTCGTACTCGATATAGCCAGCGTATTTTTGCTTCCATACCGAGGGCTGTTTGGTTTTGAGGTCGAGGTCGTCGTATTCGCGAATCAGGAAACTTTCTTCGCTGGAATTCGGCTCGGCATCTACCCCCAGGGTTTTGACAATAATCCGAGAGCCGTCAATATAACTGACCTCCCCATCCATACGAGACACAATCACCATCCCACTATCACGGGCAGCCTGCGCTTCTAATCCGGTTCCCACTAAGGGCCGTTCAGGGCGTAACAAAGGCACGGCTTGCCGTTGCATATTAGACCCCATCAAAGCTCGGTTAGCGTCATCGTGTTCGAGGAAGGGAATTAAAGAGGTCGCCACAGATACAATTTGTACCGGAGACACCGCCGCATAGTCTACCTGCATGGGGGTTGTGGTGGTGAATTCCTGGCGATAGCGCACTGGAACAATTTCCCCTAAAATCGTTCCTTCGGCATCGGTGCTGATATCTCCCGGCGCGACCCGCAGGTCGTCTTCCTCATCAGCCGTCATGTACACCGCAGGTAAATCCAAGCGGACTTTGCCATTCTCAACTTTATTATAGGGAGTGGCAATAAATCCGTAGGGGTTGACCCGTGCCAACGTTGCCAAAGAGCCAATTAATCCGGCGTTTGGCCCTTCTGGGGTTTCAATCGGACAAATCCGGCCGTAGTGACTAGGGTGAATATCTCGCACCGCAAACCCGGCCCGTTCACGGGTTAATCCTCCAGGGCCGAGGGCAGATAAACGGCGTTTGTGGGTCAGTTCCGCTAAGGGATTAGTCTGATCCATAAACTGCGATAATTGAGAACTACCGAAGAATTCTTTAATGGCGGCAACTAGGGGTTTGGGGTTCACCAAAGACGCGGGAGTTAAAGCATCGGCATCGCTAACGGTCATCCGTTCTCGGATAATTCGTTCTAGGCGGTTTAAGCCTACCCGAACTTGGTTTTGCAGCAGTTCACCCACCGAACGTACCCGACGATTTCCTAAGTGGTCAATATCATCGGTTTCGCCGATATCGTATTCCAGGTTAATTAAATAATCGATAGCCGCCAGAATATCAACGGAAGTTAGAACCCGTGTGGTATCGGGAATAGTTAGCCGTAGTTTTTTATTGAGTTTATAGCGTCCCACCCGGCCCAAGTCATAGCGTTTGGCATCGAAGAAGCGGTTATTGAGTAACTGTTCGCCTCCGGCTACCGTTGGCGGTTCCCCTGGACGGAGTTTGCGGTACAGTTCCATTAAGGCGTCGTCTTCGGTGAATTCTCCTTCCCGTTCAATGGTTTTTTCAAAGTATTCGGGATGGCGCAGGGCATCAAAAATTTCGTTATTGGTCAGTCCCAAGGCTTTTAATAAAACTTGGGCAGACAATTTGCGGGTTTTATCAATTCTCACCCACACTAAGTCATTTTTATCGGTTTCAAATTTTAACCAAGCCCCTCGGTTGGGAATTAAAGACGCGCTATAAGTCCGGCGTCCGTTTTTATCAATTTCCGATTTATAATAAACCCCCGGACTTCTAACAATTTGGTTAACAATTACCCGTTCAGCCCCGTTGATGATAAAGGTTCCCCGTTCTGTCATCAAGGGTAAGTCGCCGATAAAGACTTCTTGTTCTTTAATTTCTCCAGTTTCTTTATTAATTAAACGAGTCGGAACGTACATCTGCACGGCGTAGGTACTATCCCGCCGTTTGGCTTCATCGACATCATATTTAGGGCGTTTGAGTTTATAATCTTTGGCTAAAAAATGCAGTTCCAGTTTACCTGTATAGTCGGTAATTGGGGAAAAACTTTCTAATTCTTCAATCAGCCCCGCTTCTAAAAACCAACGAAAGCTTGACCGTTGAATTTCAATTAAGTCAGGAAGCAAAAAAGTGGGCTCGTTGTGGGTTAAATTTGCCATTAGTTCTAGGGATATAAAGAATCTCTACAGGTGACGGTTGATGGTTGATTGTTAATCAAAGCCTCTATTTTTCTTCTGGATTTTGTCTCCTGTCTTCTAATAAGTTTACTAGAATTAATTGTGGCGGCTGGGAAGAGTTTAAGGTCATTTTCTCCTCATAATAATTAAGGTTAGACACTCGAAGCAGAGAAAATTTTTTATCTAAATATTGTTAGCTGTTAACAGTCAACCCTCAACTTTCAACTGTTAACAAACCAAACAGTTTACAGGCGTTATTAGTGGTTTGTTGACACAGGGTTTCTAGGGGAATCTCCCGAAGTTGAGCAACGGTTTCTGCAACATGGCGCACAAAGGCGGGTTCGTTGCGTTTTCCGCGTTTGGGAACGGGGGCTAGAAAGGGACAGTCTGTTTCAATTAAAATCCGATCAAAGGGAACTTGACGAGCGCATTCTTGAATCCCAATCGCCTTTTTAAACGTCACTGTTCCACTAAAGCTAATATATAACCCTAACGCTAGAAACTGCTGTTGTTCTTCGGGAGTTCCTCCCCAACAGTGCATCACTCCAGAAACTCTCCCGCGTTGTTGCCAAAATTGCTGTAATAGAGGAATCATTGTTGCTGCTGCATCCCGACAGTGAATAATCACAGGTTTGTTCAGGCGATAGGCAATCTCTAGCTGCTCGGTGAACGCCTGGATTTGTTGCTCTCGGTTATCGGCTTTGTAGAAATCGAGTCCCATTTCCCCAATTGCAACGACTCTATCATCGGATTGGGCGAGTTGGGTAATGGTTTCCGCCGAGGTGGAATTCCAGAGCTTGGCATCCAAGGGATGCAACCCAACAGCAAAGCTGAGTTCGGGGACTTGATTGGCAATATCCTGTATTTCCGGGAATTCTCCAGGGTGAACACAGGAATGTACCAAATGCACAACTCCTGCGTCTTGCCATCTCTGCCGAATTGCTTCTAAATCGGATGCCAATTCTTTGAAGTTAATATGGACGTGGGTATCGATCAGTTGCATAGTCTGTCCAGTCAAATCAATCAGTGATCACTGATTACTGATCAGTTAGGCTGCAACGTTTTGATGGCGCTTTAAAGCTCTTGCCAAGCGAGATTTTTTGCGAGCGCCATTGTTGGCGTGCAGAACGCCCTTTTTGACAGCTTTGTCGATTTTACTAAAAGCGACCGACATTTGTTGATTTACGGCGGTGAGGTTATCGGTTGTAGGGTCAGTCCCGTATTTGTCAACTAGAGTCAGACATTTTTTCATTAAGGTTTTAACGGCTGACTTATAAGATTTGTTACGCAACCGATTGCGCTCTGCGATTTCGACTCGTTTGACAGCAGATTTAATATTGGCCATAGGTTCTGGTTGAAGAAGACGCAGGTATTCCGATTGGAGATACTAAGTTACAGACCTAATAATATAGCATTTATTTTGTCAAAATCAACTAAACTCCCTATTCACTCACAGGGAGTATAACAAAAATTCTGGACATTGGCATTTTATTTGAGATTCATCGCTCGGTAGAGCATGGCAATTGAGAATCCACGTTACACTATTATATACAAGAATACGGGTTAGCCTTGTGTTGGCAAGGAAACAAGGGGGATAAATTCTGAACTGTGGTCAGTTTGGCCCAGCCCTTAGAAGCTGAATCCTTGTTGTGTGTTCCGTATCTCGGCCCTAGTTTCTTAAGGTTGGCACTCCGAATCACCATGCTGCGAATTATTACTCAGTGGGTTGAAGCACAAGCTGAACTGCGACGGATCTCTGATCGTACCCATGATGACACGATGATCCATAAAGAGGCCACCGTGCGGGAAGTGCTGCAAACGGTACGGCGTCAAGGGGATAAGGCACTCCTGCACTATACGGAAGAATTTGATCAACAGACCTTGACATTAGACGAGTTGCGGGTGAGTGGTTCGGAGTTGGACGCAGCTTACCAGCAAGTGTCTAAGGAATTGTTAAATGCGATCCAGTTGGCCCACAAACAAATTGAAGCCTTTCACCGCCAACGAATTCCTAAGTCCTGGGTTCAGTTTGGGGATGATGATGTCGTTCTGGGTAAACGATTTACTCCCGTTGACCGAGCCGGGTTATATGTACCGGGGGGTAAAGCTTCGTACCCCAGTACGGTTTTGATGAATGCGGTTCCGGCTCAGGTGGCAAAGGTTCCCCGAATTGTGATGGTGACTCCCCCAGGGCCAGGAGGTAAAATTAACCCGGCGGTTTTAGTCGCGGCTCAGGAAGCCGGGGTTCAGGAGATTTATCGAGTCGGTGGGGCGCAAGCGATCGCAGCTTTGGCCTATGGCACAGAAACCCTGCCGAAAGTGGATGTAATTACTGGCCCTGGTAATATATATGTCACCTTGGCGAAAAAATTAGTTTATGGAACGGTGGGAATTGATTCCCTAGCGGGGCCATCGGAAGTGTTGGTGATTGCTGATGGAGCCGCGAACCCGGTTCATGTAGCGGCGGATTTATTGGCCCAAGCCGAACATGATACCTTAGCGGCAGCGATATTATTAACAACGGATTCTGCCTTAGCGCGGCAAGTGGTGGCGGAGGTGGAACGACAGTTAGTTAACCATCCCCGACGGACGTTGACGGAAAAAGCGATCGCCCATTATGGTTTAGTGGTAGTCGTGGAATCCTTGGACGCGGCAGCCCAGTTGTCTAATGAGTTTGCTCCCGAACACTTGGAGCTAGAGGTGGTTGAACCTTGGGATTTATTAGAGAAAATTCGCCATGCGGGAGCGATCTTTTTAGGGTGTTCGACGCCGGAAGCCGTTGGAGATTATTTAGCTGGCCCTAATCATACCTTACCGACATCGGGAGCGGCCCGTTATGCGTCGGCGTTAGGGGTAGAAACGTTTATGAAACACTCCAGTTTAATTCAATATTCTCCGACTGCTTTGCAGAAAGTCGCTAGTGCCATTCAGGTGTTGACAATAGCCGAAGGTCTACCGTCTCATGGGGACTCGGTACGACTCAGAACCGAACCCTAGAACACTAACCTTTCACCCCGGTTAGGTTGGCTGTCTTTTTGATCAGGAATTTTGGATCGGAAACCCATGACTGAGAAGGGGTGAGTGTTAAGTGTAACGTCTTGCCTTTAGAATGGGAGTTTGAGTTCTGTAGATTTCAAGTTCCTGATTTTCCAATTGTTTAGAGGAGACGTTGCTGTGCTGAATACGATTTTAGTTGCTGTGGATGATTCACCGACTGCGAAGTTTGTGATTGAGGCACTGGGTCAACTGCAATTGCAACCGACAACAAACGTGATTTTCTCTCATGTTGTTCCGACAGTGGAATCGGATTTTGATCTGGTGGCGGATCGACCTCATCCGGGTACTGATGAATTTTCTTACCGTCATCTGGAAAAGCAATTGCGAGTTTACCAGGATCAATTGGATTGTGAAACTGAAATTGAGATTGTAGCAGGTGATCCGGCGGAGGAAATTATTCGTTTAGCTAATATTTATCAGGCGGATTTAATTATTATTGGCAATCGGGGACTAACGGGAGTGAAGCGAATTTTACAAGGGTCAGTAAGTTCTCAGGTGGTTTCAGAGGCAAATTGTTCAGTTTTGGTGGTTAAAGAAATCTAAAGTTAGAAAAGACTTTAAACAATTATCCCAACAACTCAAATAGGATTGCTATATTAACTTTAAAAAAAAGGAATATGGTATAATTAAAGCTGGATAAAGCCACTGTTGATTTTGAATCCCATGCTCAATATTCCCAAAATCCTCGCACAAGAACTGTCTCTTAGACCCTTTCAAGTGGAAAACGCGCTACAATTGTTTTCTGAGGGTGCAACGATTCCTTTTGTGGCGCGGTATCGGAAAGAACTCACAGGTTCTTTGGATGAAATTCAACTGCGGGATCTCTCAGAACGTTATACCTATTTAACGGAATTAGAAGACCGGAAAAAAAGTATTTTAGAAGCGATCGCCTCCCAAGATAAACTAACTGATGAACTGCGAGATAAAATTGAAACTTGTTTACAAAAAACGGAATTAGAAGATTTATATTTACCCTATAAACCCAAACGAAGAACTCGCGCCACCGTTGCTAAAGAAAAAGGATTAGAACCTTTAGCTGAATTTATTGCTAATTTTAATCAACCCAATTCTCCAACCGTTGCGTTAGAACTGGAAGCCGAGAAATATATTTCTGAAGAAAAAGGCGTTAAAACCGTTGAAGATGCTTTAAATGGAGCTTCTGATATTTTAGCAGAAATCGTGTCAGAAAAAGCAAATTTACGAGCCTATTTGAGAGAATATTTAATGAATAATGGGGTATTTTCATCCTTAGTAAAAGAGGATTACCCCGAAGGAACAACTAAATTTGAAATGTACCGCCAATATCGAGAAAATGTACAGGATATTAAACCCCATAATTTGTTAGCGTTATTTCGCGGAGAAACAGAAGGAATCTTAAAAGTTGAAATTGAATTTGATCAGGATTTTGTTCTTTCTTATTTAGAATCTCAGGAAATTAAAACCAAAAATTCAGTTATTAGAAAATTTTATCAACCGATGTTAAAAGATGCCTTTAATCGGTTAATGAAAACTTCGTTAATGAGTGAAGTTAGAAGCGATCGCAAAGCCTACGCCGATTTAGAATCAATTAAAACCTTTGAAGCCAATTTAAGAGAATTATTACTCGCCTCACCTGCGGGAATGAAACCCACATTAGCCATTGACCCAGGGTTTAGAACCGGATGCAAAGTTTCAGTTTTATCCGAAACGGGAAAATTCTGTGAATATCATACTATTTTTCCCTATCAAGCAGAAGGTCAACGTCAAGATGCTGCGAAAAAGATTAAACAATTAATCGATAAATATAAAATAGAATTAATTGCTATTGGAAACGGAACCGCCGGACGAGAAACCGATGAATTTATAACAGAAATTATTGCTAAATTAGACCGGAAACCGATAAAAGTTATGGTAAATGAATCCGGTGCATCGATTTATTCGGCGAGTGACGTGGCGCGACAAGAATTCCCCGATTTAGACTTAACGGTGCGGGGTGCGATTAGTATCGGACGACGGTTACAAGATCCCTTAGCAGAATTGGTTAAAATTGACCCGAAATCTATAGGAGTTGGACAATATCAACATGATGTCGATCAAAAATTATTGAAGAAAAAACTCGATGATACCGTCGAAAGTTGCGTTAACTATGTGGGAGTGGAATTAAATACCGCCTCCAAAGAATTATTAACCTTTGTATCAGGAATTACGCCAGCAGTGGCTCAGAATATTGTTAATTATCGCAATGAAAATGGAGCTTTTAAAACCCGAAAAGAATTGTTAAAAGTAGCAAAATTAGGCCCTAAAGCCTTTCAACAGGCGGCAGGATTTTTAAGAATTCGAGGAGCGGTTAACCCTTTAGATAATACCGCCGTGCACCCGGAAAGTTATAAGGTGGTGGAAGTTATGGCGAAGGATTTAGGGGTTTCCTTAAATAATATTAGCCAATTTAAGGATAAAATTAAATCTGTTAAACTGGATAAATATGTTACTGACACCATTGGAATTCCGACCTTAAAAGACATTATTAATGAACTTGAAAAACCTGGACGAGATCCCCGTGCGGAGTTCAAATATGCCACGTTTAAAGAAGGAATTAAAGAAATATCAGATTTAAAAATAGGAATGGAATTAGAAGGAAGTGTGACGAATGTAGTTGCTTTTGGTGCATTTGTTGATATTGGAGTTCATCAAGATGGGTTAGTTCATATTTCCCAAATCGCGGATCAATTTGTTGATGACCCAAATAAATTTGTTAAAGTGGGTCAAGTGGTGAAAGTACGGGTAATGGAAATTAACGAGAAGTTAAAACGGATTAGTTTAACAATGAAATTGTAGGGAATACTGATGTTTTTAATCATGTGATCGGCTTAATTTCTTGCTATAATAACCTCCAAAGGTTAACAACACTCGAAAAACATCTATAGCAATCCCAAATAGGTTGTAATAATTTACAACTGATATGAAACAGCCAAAGGAGAAATAAAAATGCCTTCTCTCGAAGAAATAATAGATAAAAGAATTGGAGAAGTTCAAACTGATAGTTTAGATCTCAGTTTTGGTGAGTTGGTTAATCTTTACTCAGCATCGCCTCAAGAGCTTGTTATTCAGCCGGAATATCAACGTCTTTTTCGTTGGTCAGATGACAAAAAATCACGATTGATAGAATCAATTCTTCTCAAACTCCCGATTCCTCAAATTTTTGTTATGGAAAGAGAGAAGAGTGTCTTAGAATTAATTGATGGTTTACAACGATTGGTTTCTGTCATTCAATTTATAAATTCTTCGGTATTAGGTTTAGAACCTCTAGTCCTTCAGGGATGTGATTTAATTCAGGAATTAAACGGTCAAACATTTGAAGACTTGCCCTTAAGACTCAAGTTAACCATTAAACGCTCATCCATCAGAACAGTTATTATTAAACGTCCCAGCCAATCTACTTTAAGGTATGCGATGTTTAAACGTTTAAATACAGGAGGGGAAAACTTAGATTCTCAAGAAATTCGCAACTGTTCAGCCAGAATGGTTGGAGAAGAAGGAATTCGTTTCTGTGAGTTTATTCAGAAATGTGCTTCTTATCCAGCCTTTATCAATTGCATAGAACCTTTAGCCCAAGTAGAAAAAGACAAAAAAGGAGATGAAGAATTAGTTTTAAGATTTTTTGCTGCTAAAAATGCTCAAAATCTATTTAAAGGAAGTGTACAAGATTGGCTGACTAATTATATGGAAAAAGTATTGTTAAAAGAAATTGATTTTAATTATCAGGTAGAACAAGATCAATTTAATCAGCTATTTGCTTTTTTAAGTAACACATTAGGTGAAGGAACATTTGTAAAGTATAGAGGAGAAAAACCTATAGGGGGTCTAGCTCCTGCATATTATGAAGCTATTACTGTTGGAACATTGAATGCGCTGGATCAAATCCGTAATCTTCCAATTGATCACATTAAAAATAAGATTATCCAAACGGTTCAAACTGAAGAATTTAGACAAAATACAGGTTCGGGAGCCAACAAACGGGAAAAGTTAGAAGGCAGAATTAAAGTTATTGAAAATGCACTTTTAAAATTAAGCAATGAGTAACTGGTTAAAAAGATTAGAAGAAGATTTAAACTGGAGAGAGACAGAGCTAGGGATTTTAAAGCAGCAAGCTCGTTTAGCCTCCAAAGACTCGGATCGATATCGAGTTCTTCTGCGTGCATTATTGGCGATGCTCTATGCTCACTATGAGGGATTTTGCAAATTTGCTTGGGATCTTTATTTAGAAGAATTACAGAAATTAGGAATTAAGAGAAAAGATTGTAGAGAAGAAATCGCTAAACTATCGTTACAAAAATATCTTAATAGCTTTAAATGGGACTTAAGTATAGATAGCTTTTGGGAATTCGGGCAAACGGGGTTTCAAAAAATGTTAGAAGAAAATTTAGATTTTTCAACAAAACTTGATACAGAATCAAATCTTTATCCAAATTTATTAAAGAAAAACTCTATTCAGGTTTGTTTAAATTACCAATTAGTTGAAAAATATGAAATAGAGTTGAAAACTTTGGTAAAAAGGCGGAATGAAATTGCTCATGGGAAACAGATGGTGATCAAAGACTTGCAAGAATATCAAAAATATGAAGATGCTGCAATAGAAGTTATGCACGAATTAGCAATCTCTATCGTTGATTGTTTGGATAATAAGTCATATCTGAAAAATCCCTAATTAAAAATCATGCTCTAAATCTCCCTGACAAGCTGCTATTCTAAACAATAGCCAAAATTTCTATTGTCTTTATGTGGCGCATCTCTATCCCCAGAGAAATTTCCGTTCTATCCTCCAAAATTTTATCACCCACGACCCCTAAACGTTATGCCATTATTGAAGCCTGTTTAATTGGCTTAGTGTCGGGTTTGGCTGCATTTCTATTAAAAGAAGGTGCAGGATGGTTAGGGTCTTGGCGAATTTCCGAATCCTTAAATGCTGCGGTTCCCGCTTGGATTTTTCTTCCAGGTGTGGGATTAATGGGTGGTTTATTGACAGGTTTTTTAGTAGAAAGATTAGCGCCAGAAACCGCCGGAAGTGGAATTCCACAAGTTAAAGCCGCATTGGCTGGAGAACCGATTTCCCTTGACTTTCGAGTCGCATTTGCTAAACTCATCGGTACGATGTTTACGATGGGTTCGGGATTAACTTTAGGACGTCAGGGGCCGACCGTACAAATCGGCGCCGCCTTAGCTGCTTGGATTAGTCGTTGGGTTCCCACTTCTCCTAATTATCGCCGTCAATTAATAGCTTGTGGTGCCGCCGCCGGGTTAGCCGCCGGATTTAATGCCCCCATCGCGGGGCAGGGCTGTTTCAAAGTCGGGGGGAAAAGAGTAAAGAAAGAGCGATCGCTACCTGATAAAATCAAGAGCGGTCGCTTATTTTTTACAAAAATAAAGATGCTAACAACTCTAATAGAAAAACTGAAAAAAGTCAAGGATTACCGGAAAGCCCAGGGGACAAGGCATCCCATATGGCTAGTATTATTAATAGTCATCTTGGGGCTAATGTCGAGAAATTTAGGGTACAGAGAACTGGAAAATTTTGCTAAAATTAATCGAAAAGAACTCAGCCAAGTTTTAAAAATCAAGCTAGAAAAACTGCCATCATACTCAACAATAAGAAGAGTAATACAAGGGGTAGAATGGTCAAATTTAATCGAGATATTTAATCAATGGGCGGCTTTGAATTATCCGCATCAAGAAGAACTAGATTGGTTAGCAGTAGATGGAAAAAGCCTCAGAAGCACTTTGAAAGATTTTGGAGATAACTCCCAAAATTTTGTGATGATTGTTTCACTATTTAGTCAAAGAACAGGATGTGTATTAAACCTGAAAAAGTTGGAGAACAAAAAAGGATCAGAAATCAGCCAAGCGCAAGAGATAGTAAGGGATTGCCAGTTAAAAGGAAAAGTAATAACCTTTGATGCGTTGCACTGTAATCAGAAGACTGCTGCTCTAGTCATTGAGAGTGGAAATGATTATATAATGGCTTTAAAGAAAAATCAAAAAAAGTTATATGAGCAAGTTGAAGCTGTAATAAAAAGTGAAAATCCTTTGAGTGTAGATGTGACACATGAACACAGCCATGGCAGAAAAATTACTCGAAAAGTTTCGATTTATCAAGTCAATAGCGACTTCTACAAAGGGTGGAATCATCTGAAACTTGTGATTCAGATAGAAAGAAGTGGCAATAGAGGAAAAAAGCCCTACAAAGAAAAAGTATATTATATCAGTAGTGTCGTTAACGAGGCTCAAACGTTGGCTCAAATCATTAAAGGACATTGGGGGATTGAGAATCAATGCCATTGGGTAAAAGATGTAATTTTTCAAGAAGATAAAAGCCGAATTCGTAACTTTCAAGCGGCTACTAACTTCTCAACTCTCAAAACTCTGGTGATCAATCTTTTCAGAAGTTGGGGTTTTGTATCAATAACAGAAGGACAACGATGGTTAACTGCTCACTGGTACAAGATTTTCAGTCTTGGGGAACTGTTTCCCCTAAAATCCTAAAAATAATCGAGTAAATTCTAGTAAAAATCCAAATAAAATAGATGGAAACTCTCTATGGAAAAGCCATAGAGGAGTTTTTACTACTCAAAAATCAGAAAGATTATTCCTTGACTAACATTCCTGATAATTCAGCTAGAATTACTCAGTTTTTGGGTTTTAATTTAGAAAATTGGGGACTCAATTTGTCTCCCCAATTTTGTAGAATGAAACAGCCCTGCATCGCGGGGGTGTTATTTGTAGTCGAAGAACTGCTACATGATGTGTCAGGAATTACCCTTGGCCCTGCGATTATTGCCTCTTTTATTGGGGCGGTGGTTTCCCGTTTATTAGGAGGTCAAGAATTTAGTGATAGCCTAACAAAAACAATTATATTAGAAACGGTACAGGATCGATTAGTTTATGCCAGAGAAATTCCGTTATTTATTGTATTAGGAATTCTAGCGGGAGTTTTAGGAACCCTCTTTAGCCGCAGTATTATTGCGGGTTCAAAATTTAATCGTCGAGTGTTACATTGGGGATTACCTCAACGCATGGCGGTTGCAGGTTTATTATCAGGTTTAGTGGTATCTTTATTGCCTCTTTCCTTTAGAAATAATACCGGAATTCGAGAATTAATTTTAAGTGGAGAATTGCCCTGGCAAACCAGTGCTTTAGCGTTTACGGCTCATTTTATATTAACAGCAATTGCAGCCAGTTCCGGCGCACCAGGAGGATTATTTGCTCCCTCTTTAGTATTAGGTTCGGCGTTAGGACATTTAGTGGGAAGTTGGGAATCAGAATTCATGTTAGGCATTGACCAACCCACAGTTTTTGCCTTTGCAGGAATGGGGGCATTTTTTTGTGCCGTGGCGCGAACACCGATGACGGCGGTTGTAATTGTGTTTGAAATTACAACGGATTTCGGGTTAGTTTTACCGTTAATGATTTCTTGCATTGTAGCTTATTTAATTGCCGAAAAACTTGATCCTGAATCTCTCTATGATCAGTTATTAAAATTAAGTGGAATTGAACTTAAACCCGACAAACCTATGGATGGAGTATTAGAGAAATTACGAGCCTCTGATGTAATGCAACGCAATGTCGAAACCCTGTCGGGTCATTTAACCTTAGAACAAGTGATTGAAGCCTTTGCAACCTCCCATCATCGCGGATTTCCTGTGGTTGAAAATGGCAAATTAGTGGGAATTATTACCCAAACGGATTTAACCCAAATTAGTAGCCGTCAATTATCCGATCAGACCCCGATTGATCAGTTAATGACAACTCAACCGATTACCGTTGGGCCTGATGATAATTTAACTCAGGTTTTGTATTTATTGGGTCATTATAAACTCAGTCGTTTACCTGTTATTGAACATCATCATTTAATCGGAATTATTACTCGCAGTGATATTATTCGCGCCGAATTAGGTCAAATTAGTGGGGAAACAACCCAAGTGGGACGACATCATGAACCTTCTTATATTGCTTATCAAACCAGGGGGCCACAAACAGGAAATGGTCGTTTATTAGTCTCATTATATAACCCTCAAACTGCCCCAACCTTATTAAAAATTGCTATAGCGATCGCCCAAGAACGCAATTATGAATTAGAATGTTTAACCGTGATTACAATTCCCTATAGTCAATCCCCTTCAGAAACTCCAGTTCGGTTAACAAAAAGTCGGCGTTTATTACAACAAGCTGAACGCTTAGGACAGCATTTACAGATTTCTGTTCATACTCAAATTCGAGTTTCCCATGATGTTGCTCAAGCGATTTTAGAAACTACTCAAAAGGAACATATTGATTTATTATTAATGGGTTGGCATGGGGAGAAGTCAGCCCCAGACAGGATTTTTGGCAACGTTATGGATACAGTTATTCGTCAAATTCCCTGCCAAATTATGTTAGTTAAATGGGCGAAACATCAAATTTCTGATGATCCTCAAACTGATGGCAATTCAGATATTGCGGCTTGCCCTGTTTTGGGCTGGCAGCGTTGGTTAGTTCCCGTGAGAGATACTTTAGAACATTCCGTTTCTGTGCAGCTTTTACCAGCATTAGTTCAGTTAAGTTTATCTCCTCAAGTTCGTCTTTGTCGGGTGGTGAAAACGGGGATTTCTGAACAGGAAATCAAAGATTTTAAGCGGGCTTCAGAACATTTAAGTGATCGTTTAAACACGGAGGTTATTTTTAACAGTGTTTGTTCTAATTCCGTATCAGAAGCCGTTATTGATTTAGCCAATAAAGATCAATGTGATGTGATTCTATTAGGAGCTAGTCGAGAAGGAATGTT
This sequence comes from Planktothrix serta PCC 8927, assembly GCF_900010725.2. Classification (NCBI taxonomy): domain Bacteria; kingdom Bacillati; phylum Cyanobacteriota; class Cyanophyceae; order Oscillatoriales; family Microcoleaceae; genus Planktothrix; species Planktothrix serta. The sequence continues at coordinate 167,094 of NZ_LR734844.1, forward strand.
AAGACAAGTGATTCAGGGAAATATCCCAGAAGCGATCGCTAAAAATTGTCACTGTACTGTCATTTTAGTGCGACCTGCGCTTCAAAAATAATCAATTGTGATGGTTAAATCGTCATCCCACATTCATCGACTAAATAACACATTGCTCGAAACCGCAAACCCATCAATTGTTCATAAAAAGGATTGAGTTTGCATAGGGGAGGAATATGCAAAATTGTATATCCAAATAGTTTAATATCCCGTGCAAAGGGACATTTCGCTGGAATTACCCGATATAAAAATAGGGCTAAATCAGGATTATGAATATCCAGATTATCTAACCCTTGACGGAGAGGATTAAGCAGATGAGAGATTAGGTTACGCATAGACATCTCGACTTGTTAGGGTACAATTGAACCGTGTTATTTTCGGTTTGCTAATTTCTACTTTACAAATCTCAATCAATAATTAGGTAAAGGATTTGAAAAGAGTTGATCGAAAATTATAAAAGTTTTGTAAAGATCCAAAATTTTTATTCTAAACTACAATCGGTAAATCCCCCTTTTTATTAGAGCTAATAATTAGCTAAACCTATTTATTAGTATTAACCACTGAAAACCCGCGACGATAGGGTTTTTTCTCTGCTTGTTGCACTTGAAATTGAACGGTATCCTGTTGAGTTCCTTGTTTAACTGTTAATGTCCATTGTCCCGGTTGCAATTGCCAAAACAGAGAATTAGCAGACTGAACATTGATTTTTTTCCCATTTAACCACCATTCCACAGACTGTTGAGAAGGGTTAGTAATTTTAAATTCCAATTTAGAATCATCTCCCGAATGAATCACAAAATAATCATCAGCTTGAGGAGAAATAATTGTTAACTGATTTTGTGTTAACTGAGGATGAGATTGTCGAGATAACCATTCATTATATTCAGAATTTAATTTGATTTGAGGTGATTTTTGATAATATGCAGAAACGTTTTTTAGATCAAAATATTCTAATACAATTCCTCCAGAACAATCGGGAGTCGGACGTAACCCTGTTGTTGCACAAATCGGTAACTGAACAAACCCTAAAGGTTTGGGAAAATTACCCGGTTCTTTTGTTTCATGTAAATGCAATATAATTCGATTCCATAAAGGTGCTGCACCCATTACCCCAGACACATTTTGCATTCCTTGACCGTCAAAATTTCCCACCCAAGTTGCAACGGTATAATCAGTTGTAAACCCCACTGTCCAAGTATCTCGATAATTAGAAGAAGTTCCCGTTTTTACTGCAACGGGGAAGGGTAAATTTAACACAGAATCAATCCCAAAAGAATAAGCTCTCGCATGAGCATCACTTAACATATTGGTGATTAATTGCCAGGATACAGCCGTATCAATAGATGGTGAATTAAGCTTAATAAGCTGTGCTTCACTTAAGATCACATTAGGATTAATAACTTTACCCTGATTTGCCATAATTAAATAAGCCTGGGCTAACTCCCATAAACTCACTTCTCCACTTCCTAATGTTAATCCTAAACCATAATAATCAGGAGTATGGGTTAAATGTTGAAAGCCTAATTTTTTTAATCGTTCTAAAAATACGGGAACTGTCACCTTTTCTAATACTTTTACCGCCGGAACATTTAAAGAATTTGCCAACGCAACTCGCACCCGCACGGGGCCTAAAAAGGTTTCGCTGTAGTCCGTTGGACTGTAAAGTTTTGCCCCAGGAATGGCATAATAAGTAGGAACATCTGCTAAAATTGTATTGGGTTGAATCACTGCTTCTGCTAAGGCTAATTCATATAAAAACGGTTTCAACGTTGATCCAGGTTGTCGCAGAGCTTGAACGCCATCATTTCGCCCTAATTGATCGCTATTAAAATAATTGGGAGAACCGACATAAGCTAATACTTCTCCGGTGTGATTATCAAGCACAATAGCAGCAGCATGATCAACATTATTGTCTTTTAAATTAATCAAAATTTGCTGAATTTGTGCTTCAATAAATTGCTGTAAGGGGCGATCAATGGTGGTTTTGATGTAATTAGCTAATCCGCGCTGTGTCAAAGGTTCAGAAGAAGGGGATGAACGAGTTAACTTTTCAGTTAGCCAAAATAGAAAATGGGGTGCGGCAATAATTCCTTGTTGTTGGGGTTGGAATGTTAACGTTTCTTGATAGGCACGTTCCGCTTGAATAGTAGTAATATATCCATCTTCAATCATGCGCTTTAAGACATAATTTTGACGTTTTTTTAAGGCAGATAAATTATGGTATGGATTTAAGTCTGTAGGGTCATTGGGAAGGGCTACTAATATACTGGCTTGGGCTAAATTTAATTCCGATGCTGAGGTGTTAAAATAGATTTTTGCAGCGGCTTCAACACCATACAAATTTCCTCCCATCGGTAAACGGTTAATATAAGCTTCTAAGATTTGCTGTTTATTCATTCCCGCCGTGAGTCGCCATGATAACCAAATTTCACCAAATTTATTCGGTAATGTTCGGGGTGCAGGTTCTAATAATCGTGCTAATTGCATGGTAATTGTAGACGCACCGCTCACAATTTGTTTGGCTTGAAAAGCTTCTAAAATAGAACGAACTAAGGCAACAGAATCAACCGCTCCATGTTGATAATAGCGTTTATCTTCGGCGGCAATAATCCCTTGAATAAAATGGGGTGAAATTTGACTTAAAGGCACAATTGCAGTATGATCTTGATTAGAACTCAGAATGGTTCCTAATGGTAAATGATTGCGATCGCTAAATTCAAACGCTACATCTTTTTGTTGAATATCTTCTGCTTGAATGGGAGCGAGATAGGGCAGCGATCGCACTATTCCCCCCAAACATAATATTACTATAATTGTTCGGATCGCCCGATGGCGAAAACAATACAAAATTTGGGGTAGAATTCTGTTCATCTCTCAGCCTCATGCTCAATTACTATGATTAATATTGGCAGTGCGATCGCTTATAAATCTGGGAATTCGTTAAAATCTTAACAACTCCCTGAATTGTTCTACATCTGAATAGCGATTATTTACGGATTAAAATCTCGGCTTTTATTTTATTTCAGTTTTGCTCAAAAACGGGTTTAAAGTGTGACATTTACCCTCCTAAAATCCAATCTAATAAAATAGGATTGACTAATTCTGGAGCTTCATCTTGGGGACAATGACCCACTCCTTCTAATCGAATAAACTGTTTAACCGTTGAATAGTGTTTAAATTCTTCTCCGAGTTCTATCGGTTCCCAAGGATCATCCGTTCCCCATAATATTAGAGCAGGACAAGATAATTTTGGTAATAAATCCTCCGGTAACGGCCCCTGAGAGTAACGAGTAAAGGCAGCAAAAACATCCACTGCTCCTTGATCTTGGGCAGGTTTTAATAATATTTCTACTAATTCATCCGTCACCGCTTCCTCTCGTTTATAGGCTTGTAATAATACTTTTTTAACGGTTTTTGGAGTAGCCAAAAGTTTAAAAAAGAATTGATTAAACCAGGAATATTTTAATAACTCTTGAACAAAACTAGATCCATAATTTCGATACCAAGGCATTTCCGAACGTTTGCGATCGTGTAATAATCTTAAAGAACAGTTTAATAGAGCCACTTCTTGAACTGTATCAGGATGATCAATAGCCGACTGCATTACCGCAATACAACCAATAGAATTTCCGACTAAAAACGCAGGTTCTTGAACAACTTCTCGACAAAAATCAGCGATTTGTTCTCCCCAACTTTCAAAGGTATAAGCAATTTCTGGACTTGGTTTCGGTTTCACTGACCCTCCAAACCCGATTAAATCTAAAGCAAAGACGCGACAGTGTTTCGCTAATTCGGGGATATTCTTCCGCCAATGACCCCAAGATGCTCCAAACCCGTGAACCAAAACCACCGCAGGGCCATTATTGCCCTCCCGCACATAACAAATCGGGTATCCTTTCCAAATCCAAGTTTGCGGTATAGATGAAGTAATCAACATAAGTTTAAAGGTAGAAGCAACAATTATTGACACTCCCACCCCTGCGCTACGCTAAAGGGGTGGGATTCTCGTATCTAGCCCAGTCAAAAAGAGGGTTAGTTGAATATACTCTTGTTTGACAGTATTCATCGAGTTCGGGGGTGTGCCAAGCACCCCATGATTTAAACCGGATGAATCCATTACAGAAGCATCTCTCTTTAGGTTCAAATCACATGAAAACCCATCCCATTGAGCTAGGTTTTTCGCAGCATTAAGATCGGAATTATGGTAGTGACCATTAGGGCAATTAAAATCCTGTCGATTTCTTTTACCAATAACACCACAAGTTGAACAAGATTTAGAAGTATAAGGTGCAGGTCTTTTGATGAGCTTCAATCCCTTAAGAACTAATTTATAACCAAGTTTTTGTTCTAAGGAATAATAAGACCAACTATGTCGAGATTGACCTGAATCAGAACGAAATTTCTGGCTCTGTTTCATCGTACCGCGACATCCTTCTAAATCCTCAATTACAACATCAGCATTGTGGTATTGGGCAAAACGAACAATTCGACGACTAATGGTATGATTAACTGCCTCGCTCCATCGTTGCTCTTTCTTGTTCCATTTCTTTAATGCTCGAAACTTTTTAGCCTCTTGAAGTTGTTTTCTTCGTTGTTGAAAATAACGTCTTCGATGCTTAACACCTTGACCATTAAAGAATTTGCCGAAACCTTCTTTTGGTGCAACCACCGCTAAATTATTTTGCCCTCTGTCGCATCCCAACCGTTTTTCTGTCTTAACTTCTGGAACATCCTCAGTGATTGACAGATAGACATACCACTTATTTTTGTGTTTAATTAGCTTAAAAGAACCTCCTTGAATTGTTCCCTCTAATAATCCATCTAAAATGGGTTGCCAATGAGCAAATGCAACTTCAATGGGGATTCTTTTTTCACCTTTGAGAGTCGGGAAGCTAATTGAATAAGTTTCACCTTTTTGGGTTAACTTCCAGTTTTGGTTATTAACTTCCACAGGAAGAACTTTATATTGTTTAGTTTTGCGACCCGTTGGGGATGTGGTATGTCGGATTACTTGATTAACTAGGGCAGATTTCAACTCGGACATGATTTTAGATGTTGTCATTTTACGCCGTTCTTTAATCGGCAATGACAACAGCTTGTTAGCAATTTGTGTGTTTTCTTCCGTCATTTGCTCAAACATCTGAGCTTTACAACGGTTGAGATCCACGAATTTTAATTTAATTATCCGAGTTATCTTAGTCATGTTAACCATGATAACATAAGGTTGATGAATCGTGTGTATCGACAATGACAGAAAATCATGTTTAGGATTAAAGGGGCATCATCAAGAATATTAAGAAAAGAATTTCCTCATTTACTTAAATTACCTTCTTTATGGACTAGGAGTTATTATTGCGGGACGGCTGGTTGTGTTAAGAGTAAAACTATCAAGAAATATATTGCCAATCAGAACTCTCATTAACTTTTACTCCGCCTAAAGGCGGGTATTCTACATCCCACGCTTAAAAGACGTGGGCTTTGAATACGGTTATTGTAAATATGAATGTAAAATTTTAACCCAAAATAAAAATTGCCGTAATGGCACGGTTAACAATTGTCCCCCTCCTGTGTCAAAATTAAGAGGTATTAATCCCTTAGTGCAGAAAGCTCAAAAATAATTGACCCCTGATCGGTCAACAGTTAATCGATTATGGATCAAAAATGGCTGCTGAGTGTAAACTCTTCTGCTTAGATGCACTAGCCTACTGATATTGCCTCGGATAGAATTAAAGATGATCTCAACTCTCTCTGCGACTACTGCTGTAGATTTTTTAGGTTCTGAAATTGTCCCTGACTACGAAACGGCTAAAGTCGTGATTTTACCGATTCCCTATGAAGCGACCACCAGCTATCGTAAAGGATGTGAAAACGGCCCCTCGGCGCTGTTAGAGGCGTCTCATCAGTTAGAATGTTATGATGAGGAATTAGATCGAGAAGTCTGTTTTGATGCCGGAATCTTCACCCATACTCCGATTGCTGATACTCGGAATGGAAAAACAGTTGCGGCGGAAGAAATGTTGAGTGTGACTCAAAAAACTCTCAAGGGTTTAATTGAAGATCAAAAATTCGTGATTTCTATTGGTGGAGAACATAGTATTACCGCCGGAGTCGTACAAGGATATTGTCAAGTTTATCAAGAACCCTTTACGGTGGTTCAAATTGATGCTCATGGCGATTTAAGACATGAATATGAAGGTACAATTCATAATCATGCTTGTGTGATGCGGCGAATTGTTAATCTGGGATTACCCACTGTTCAAGTCGGAATTCGAGCGATTTGTCAAGAGGAAGCCGATTTAATTAAACAGAAAAATTTAACGATTTTTCGAGCGAGAGAAATGGCGTTTAATCAAGATTGGATTGAACAAGCGATCGCCAGTATTCCGACGGAAAAAGTGTTTTTAACCATTGATGTCGATGGCATTGATCCGAGTTTAATTCCTGGGGTAGGAACCCCGGAACCAGGAGGATTAAATTGGTATTCTACCCTAACATTTTTAAGACATTTATTTGAGTCTAAAGATGTTATTGGATGTGATATCATGGAATTAGCACCAGTGGTTGATTCTGTTGTTTCTGAGTTTACTGTTGCTAAATTAACCTATAAATTAATCGGGTATCAAGCTGTTTCTAAGGGGTGGATTAAGGGTTAATCATAGACCGTTCAGAACTTAAGCATCAAACCCCAGAAACCGCGCTTCTGGCTGTTTTTCAGGGATAGAATCCAGATTTATTGCTCAGAAACTCGGTTTCTGCATCAGTTCTACCAATAACATACGCTAAATTGGATTAAAAGGCGTGCAGCTATATCAATAGATTACATCTAAATACAATTGCACTGTTTTGAGAAGGTAGGAAGACTAACTATGCAGGGTACTTTAATTAATAGCTACGCTCCAGATTTTGAATTACCAGGAATTGATGATGAAGTTCATCATTTGGCTCGTTATTTAGAAAAATATCAAGCCGTTGTGGTGGTTTTTATGTGTAACCACTGTCCTTATGTTCGTTTGTATTTAAACCGTCTCAAACAGTTACAACAAGACTATCAAGAACAAGGGTTAATCTTTGTAGGAATTAATGCCAATGATTCCATCCAATACCCGAATGATAGTTTTGAGAATATGAAAAGTTTTGCCCAAGAACAGGGGTTAAATTTTCCTTATATTCGAGATATTACCCAAGAAGTCGCGCACTGTTTTGGGGCTAATAATACCCCAGAAGCATTTTTATTAGATCAGGAAGGAATTGTGCGTTATCGAGGCTTAATTGATAATAATCCGACTTCTCCAGAAAATGTCACTGTCCCCTATTTAAAAAATGCGATCGCCCAACTTCTCAACAATCAACCCATTACTCCAGAACGGACAGACTCTATGGGTTGTTCGATTAAATGGAGACATTGAAGGTGTCGGCGGTTGAAGGTTGGCGGTTGAAGGTTGGCTGTTGACAGTTGAGTATTGCCACTCCCAACAATAGTTAACCGATACTTGAACTATAAATATCCTGATATGATAGCCCCAATGTCTAGGCTAATAGTAACGATAAACCCACTTCGTTAACGAAAATTGGCGATGTTGATTAATACAGAAGCTATGGGAGTATAAATGGGAACAGCGTACAAACGCATTTTACTAAAATTGAGTGGCGAAGCCTTAATGGGAGATTTGGGCTATGGTATTGATCCAGCCGTTGTTCAAGACATTGCCCAAGAAGTCGCCGAAGTTGTCAATATGGGCGTACAAGTCGCCATTGTGGTCGGTGGCGGTAACATTTTTAGAGGGGTGAAAGCCGCCGCTGGGGGAATGGATCGAGCAACGGCCGATTATGTCGGGATGATTGCAACAGTAATGAATTCGATTACCTTGCAAGATGCCCTAGAACAAATTGGAGTTCCGACCCGGGTACAAACGGCCATCGCCATGCAGGAAATTGCCGAACCCTATATCAGACGCAAAGCCATTCGCCACCTAGAACTAAACCGGGTGGTTATTTTTGGGGCGGGTTCCGGGAATCCTTTTTTCACAACGGATACAACCGCAGCATTACGGGCGGCGGAAATTGATGCCGAAGTGATTTTTAAAGCCACTAAGGTTGATGGCATTTACGATAGCGATCCGAAAAAAAACCCAGAAGCCAAACGTTACAAAACATTGACCTACGGCTACGTTCTCACCCATGATTTACGGGTAATGGACAGTACGGCGATTGCGCTGTGCAAAGAAAATAATATCCCTATTATTGTATTTGACCTCACTGTCCGGGGAAATATTAGCCGTGCGGTGAGTGGTGACCCTGTTGGAACTTTAGTAGGAGGTTTGTGTGAAGTTAGCTGACGTTGAAGATCACATGATGAAGGCGCTGGAAGCGACTCAGCGCTCTTTTAATACGATTCGGACTGGCCGAGCCAATACCAGTTTATTGGATCGAATTACCGTCGAATATTACGGCAGTCCCATGTCGTTAAAATCTGTGGCGAATGTTAGTACCCCCGATGCTACTACAATTGCGATTCAGCCCTTTGATCGCAATATGCTCAATACCATCGAAAAAGCGATTTTACTCTCTGATATTGGGTTAACACCGAATAACGATGGTTCTATTATTCGTTTGAATATCCCCTCCTTAACCACTGAACGACGGAAAGAATTAGTCAAACAAGTGGCTAAATTAGCTGAAGAAGGGAAAGTCGCCGTCAGAAATATTCGTCGGGATGCCATTGACTCTGTTCGGAAACAGGAAAAAAGCAGTGAACTCTCAAAAGACGAAGCGGCTGATTTACAAGATTCCGTTCAGAAACTCACAGACAAGTACATTGCTAAAATCGACGAAGCCTTAGCTGTTAAAGAAAAGGACATCACCACTGTTTAACTATTGTTGACTGTTGGCGGTTGACAGTTGACTGTTGACGGTTAACAGTCAACTGGCAACATATTCCCTAAAATACTTATGACAACGATGTTTGACTGTATTATTGTTGGTGCCGGCCCTGCCGGAGGAGCAGCAGCCTATCATTTGGCAAAACGCGGACGTTCAGTTTTAATTGTGGAAAGAAGCGCTTTTCCTCGCTTAAAACCTTGTGGGGGAGGCGTTTCTCCGGCGATCGCTCAATGGTTTGATTTTGATTTTAGTCCGGCAATTTCCACAACGGTTGAGCGCATTCGCTATACCTGGCAATTGGATGATGCCGTCGAGTCGGAAATTCCTACTCAGATGTGGATGGTGCGGCGAGAGGTGTTCGATCAGTTTTTAGTCGATCAAGCTAAAGGTCAAGGGGCAGCACTACAGGATAATACGGAAGTCACAGGGATTCAATTTAAAAGCGATCATTGGCAAGTGAATACCACCACTGAACCCCTAACGGCTCGATATTTAATTGGGGCAGATGGGGCTAAAGGCCCAATGGCAAAATGGTTAGGCTTGAAACAGTCTAAACTGCGTCAAAGTCAATTCATGGACGTGGCAACGGATCAAGCGTTGTTACCCAGTTTTGAGTTTGGGATGGTGAAAAATGGCAGTATTTGGGGGTTCCCGAAGGCTGATGGTTATTCTCTGAGTATTGCGACTTTCATCGGCGGAGAACCTAAAGATCTGAAGAAGGATTTACTCGATTATGCGACTAAAGCAGGTTTAGGGAGTTCTACGATTTATGACCATCCCCTGTGTCTGTGGGATGGAGATAAAATTCTACATACCCAAAATGCTGTTATTGCTGGGGAAGCAGCCAGTTTAGTTGATCCATTATCGGCCGAAGGGATTCGTCCGTCGATTTTGAGTGGAGTTAAAGCGGCCGAAGCCATTGATCAAGCGTTAGGCGGTGTCGGTAATGCCTTAGAAGGCTATACCCAAACGATGAAGACAGAATGGGGTGCAGATATGGTTTGGGCCGGACGTCTAGCGGGTGCGTTCTATCGGTTTCCAAAAGTGGCTTATAAGGCTGGGGTGAAAATGCCCGCAGCGACGAAAATCATGAGTAAAATTTTCTGTGGTCAACTGCGGTATGGGGATATTGCGAATAAGGCAATTAAACAATTAATGCCCTTCTAAAAATCAGTGTAGAGACGCGCCATGGCGCGTCTCTACACTGATAACTGATTTACGCTTCTATTGGAGGTGTGTCGGCGTCAATTGCTTGCATTGCTGCTTCTGTTTTAGGACGATCTAATTTGAGAACTAGAACCCCTAATGGAGGTAAACATAAATCCAAAGAATGGGCATAATTATGGAACCACCATTCATCCGTCCATTTACCGCCTAAATTCCCCATATTACTGCCGCCAAATTCACCCGAATCACTATTAAATAATTCGGTATAAAATCCCGGTTCAGGAACACCCACGCGATAATGACTATGAGGTTGAGGGGTAAAATTAGAAACCACAACTACAAATTCTTCAGGATCTTTGGCGCGACGAATAAACGACACCACACTATGACGATTATCAGTACAATCAATCCATTGAAACCCGGCTTCAGCAAAATCCTGTTCATACAATGAAGGTTCATTGCGATACAGTTGATTCAAGGATTGCATTAACCGTTTAATTCCTTGATGCCCCGGATATTGCATCAATTCCCATTCCAAAGTTCCCCAAGCATTCCACTCTTGACGCTGACCAAACTCCATCCCCATAAATAGGGTTTTCTTGCCGGGGTGAGTAAACATATAGGTAAACAAACACCGGACATTGGCAAATTTTTGCCAATCATCTCCCGGCATTTTGTTAGTAATATTGCTCTTACAATGCACCACTTCATCATGGGAAAGCGCCAACATAAAGTTTTCGCTGTGGTGATACCAAATACTAAAGGTAATGTTATTTTGATGGAATTGACGGAACCAAGGGTCCATGCTGAAATAATCCAACATATCGTGCATCCATCCCATGTTCCATTTCAGGTTAAAACCTAACCCACCCACATAAGTCGGCCAAGACACCATCGGCCAGGAGGTAGATTCTTCCGCAATGGATAAAGTCCCTGGATAGTAACTAAATAAAACATGGTTAGTTTGGCGCAGGAAGTCCGCCGCTTCAATATGTTCACAACCGCCATATTGGTTCGCCACCCATTCGCCATCGGGACGTAAATAGTTGAGGTAGAGCATGGAAGCGACCGCATCCACCCGAATTCCATCGATATGATATTTGTCATACCAGAATAGAGCATTACCCACTAGGAAGTTCCGAACTTCGTTGCGACCATAGTTAAAGACTAAGGTTCCCCATTCTTTATGTTCGCCTTTGCGGGGGTCAGCGTGTTCATAAAGATGGGTTCCGTCGAAGAAGGGTAAACCATGTCCGTCTTTCGGGAAATGTCCGGGTACCCAGTCCACGAGTACCCCAATGCCGTTTAAATGGCATTGATCGACAAAATACATGAAATCTTCAGGACTGCCAAACCGGGACGTTGGGGCATAATATCCCGTGACTTGATATCCCCAAGACCCATCAAAGGGGTGTTCAGCAATGGGTAATAATTCAATATGAGTAAACCCTAATTCCTTGACGTAGGGAATTAACTGGTCAGCCAGTTCTCGGTAGGTTAAAAAACGACCCCCTGGATCAAGCTCAGTGGCTTGTACAGCAGGTTCAACGGTGCCATCGGGTAAGACATGGGGTTGATCAAACGGAGCACGGTTCCAAGACCCTAAATGGCATTCATAAACCGATATCGGAGATTTTAGGGGATCGTTGTGGCGTCGTTGTTCTAACCAATCTTGATCGCGCCATTGATAGCTATCTAAATTAGCAACAATTGAGGCGGTTTTGGGACGAACTTCTTGATAAAATCCGTAGGGATCGGTTTTTTCGTAGATATGTCCTTCCCAGTTTTTAATTTCATATTTGTAGTGTTCGCCGGCTCCTATTCCAGGGACAAACAGTTCCCAAACCCCATTCCCTAACTTCCGCATTTGGTGTTTGCGTCCATCCCAATAGTTGAAATCACCAATGATCGAAACGTTGCGCGCACTGGGAGCCCAAACCGCAAAATACACCCCAGAAACACCATTGACGGTCATCAAGTGGGCGCCTAGTTTTTCATAAATCCGGTGATGGTTGCCTTCTGCAAATAGGTGAATATCAAGCTCGGTAAATTGGGGAGAACTGAAAGCATAAGGATCATAAACAACTCGCTCATGTTCTCCTTCTTTGAGTCGCAGTTGATAGTTAGCGAGTTCGGGAATATCAATGATGCACTCAAAGAAATGGGGATGATGAACGGACTGCATCGGGTATTCCTGTCGTTGTTCGGGTAACAGAACCCATGCCGCCTCCGCATTGGGTAAGTACGCCCTTACTACCCATACAGTTTTACCGTCTTGTTCAATTTGATGGGAACCCAACACTTCAAAAGGGTCTTGGTGATGGTTCCAAACAATTTTATCAATCTGATCAGTTGCGATGGTCGTCATGGGTTCCTACTGCTCTAAGATTACAAACAGATTTAATACAGATGCGAATGCTACTATTAATTTACATTTTTTAACACTTTTGGCAAACTCTGACCTCTGCATTTTTTGGTAAACCCCACTCTTACAGGGGTTGAGATTTGGGATAATGTTACTCGATTTTGACCCTCTATTTATCAACGGATTTCGGGTTTCAGGTTTCAGGTTTCAGGTTTCAGGTAGTAGCAGGTTTCAGGTTTCCCGCACTCCTTCCCCGACACCCGACGCCCCATTCCCCTGCTAAGGAGTGCTTATTTTTCTAATCCTGGTGGCAAGGGTTCACCGCAGAGATGGTGAATTTCAGCAATCCGGTTGAATAGCCAGGGGTAGCTATGGCGGTAGTCAGGAATCAGAACCAGAGGACTGAGAAGGGCCGCAGCGGCAATATCGGCAATACTAATACAATCGCCTACTAAATAGGGCTGTTGTTTCCAGATCTGCAACACTTCAAAAGCTGTTTTTAAGCGGGTTTTAGCCAGTTCAACCGCAGCAGAATTAATCTGATATTGCCAACGCACAACTTGAATTACCAATTGACTCGATAGGGACGGATCAATTTGTTTCCCTTCCCCAGAACGAAACTGTTAGAGTCGATTAGGGAGTTACCCCCCTAACCTCTCCTTCAGAACCGTGCATGAGACTTTCACCTCACACGGCTCCTTGATAATTCCATCCTTGTTATGGATACGATTCAAAACGGGTTATTGTCATGATTCTTGATTAGAGAACCATCCTTAGCCGTTTTTGCGTCGTGGCAATGTTTGTGTAAAAGTTGCAGGTTATCATAAGTGTCTTTACCACCTAGTGATGTTGGTTTAATATGATCAACTTCCACAATGTCTGTACTTGTAAAATACAGACCACAGTGAGGACAAATACCCTTTTGTTTCTTGATTAATTTGGAAACCCTGTTAGGAGTTTCAGGATATTCACCTCGACGTTTACTCCAATAAGTCCAGTTACCATCAAACGGACTAGCTTTACCTTTAACCTTTGTATGCCTTACGATTGGCGTACTGCTATGGGTGAGTAGTTCTAATCCATCTTCTGTACTGAAACACCAATTTCTGTCACCTACTGTTCTCCAGTATTTGTCTTTATTGATGTCCCCTTTTCCCCTCGTTCTTGCCCAAGCTCTTAACTTGTCATAAGTTAGATGGTCAACTTTAGAAAAAGTTTTCTTACTAACAACTGTTGAGTAATAGTTTGACCAACCTTTGATAATTGGATTCAGCTTACTAATTAAAGTGGCTTGTAGGGCGGTCTTATGGGTGTCTATTACTTCGGTTATCTTGACGAGATGAGTTTTGATTTTGGTTTTTGAGGGTGTGATTATTGTATTAAAACCTAGCGGTGTTCCTTTTGAGTTGTTAGCACATCGGTAGTTGCCTACTTTGTGTTGTTGTATATGGAATCCTAAGAACTCAAACCCAACGTTTCCATCAATTTCATTGAGGGTATGGGTTAATTTTGTTTTACTTGGTTTTAATTCCAATCCCATATCACTTAACCAATCGGCAATTATCTCTTGACACTTTTTGACAACGTTTAAATCCTCATGGATTATCACAAAGTCATCGGCGTAACGGATTAGGCTAAGGGATTCACGATTGTTTTGTTTATGCCCTTTTAGAGTTTCTGCGTATTGCTTAACTCTTTCTTCCATTCCATGTAAAGCAATATTTGCAAGTAAGGGTGAAATTACCCCGCCTTGTGGAGTACCATCATGGGTAGGAAAAAGTTCTTTTCCGACGCAATACCCTGCTCTTAGCCACACTTGAATTTGACGGCTTAAGGTGGGGTATGTGTGTATTTTGGAGATTAACGCTTTATGGTCTATGCGTTCAAAGCATTTGGCAATATCAGCATCTAGCACATATTTGGCTTTTTGCTTGATACTGTTGAAAATTGCCTCTATTGCATCATGACAGGAACGTCCTGGTCTGAAACCATAACTGTTTGGCTCGAATTTGGCCTCCCATTCTGGCTCTAACGCTAGTTTGACTAACGCTTGCAATGCACGGTCGTTGATTGTGGGTATCAAGAATGGACGGGTTTCTGTTGTTCCGGGTTTGGGAATATTAACTCTACGAGTAGGTTTAACCACCTTACCCGTTAACTTTAGTCGTCCTACAAGGCTCATACGTTGCTTTGGGGTCAGAGATTTAATTCCGTCCACACCTGCGGTATTTTTACCTTGATTGTCTTGTGTTACCCGACGTACCGCGATACATTTTGCTGACCAAGACCTAATCAGGGTCTTTTGAAGTTTGCGAACTGCTTTAACATCGCCTCGAGAACTCGCTTGAAATATGCGCTTTTGCAACTTAAAAGTTACCTTCTCTAGCTTGCGCCAATTAAGGTCTTTCCACTCCACCGTCTGATTGTTCAGCGTTTTAGATTTATTCATTGCTACTTGTTCTATTTCTTTGGAATTACCGAGTATCTGTCAGCATATCCCTTGCATTACCAAGGGCATTCGCTTTTGATACCATCCCTCCCCTAACTATCATTCGTTAGCTACTTACTGGTTATCGACCTTTTACCAGAGATATATAGGGGTTACTTCGTTCCGATTACACTTTGATTGAAGTCTTTAGCGTGATGCTATCCACCGGGTTTATTGGGCGGTGCTTATAAGTCGGATTATCAACCGCTTATGCCCTAATCCTTGCCTTTTGGCTTGGTGTTTATCAAGTTTTTATCTTGATTTAGCCGTTACACCATTTCTGTTAACGATGGTTCAAACACATCTTTGCTTACGCTACGCATGGACTTCTTTGCTCGATAGTTACCAGATTTGGCTACCAGTAGTTCTACCTTTTAACCCCGCTTTAGTCTGTTGGTTGCTACCCAAGCAAACTAGGGGTTATGCTTTCACCTCTGCACTTGAGGGGTAGGACTTGACGCACAGCGCCTCACCCACAAATGTAATCAGTTATCACCAGTCTTAACAACTGGGCTAACCGTCCCGTAAGCCTTTTAACTTACTTTAGGTTAAACGAATCGCACGATAATAAACAAATCGAGTCGCCGTTCCAATACTTTCATCTAACCAATCTTCTAATAATTCAGCTTGGGTTTGTTGATGGGGATCAACAAGAAATAATCGGGGATCAGGATAATGGTGTTCTAAATACTTAAAAATTTGAGTGGAATCTGCGATCGCTTCGGGTTGACCTTCTAATTGCGGTAATAAAACCGGAACCGTTGTCAGTCCTGTTAAGGGTTTGAGCTTAAAAGTATGAAGTCCAGGGGTGAGATTTTCCACTTGATAGGAAATCCCTTTATAGCCTAACGCTAAACGGGCTTTCCGACAGTAATGGGACGTACTAAACTGCAATAGGAGCATAAGAAAGTAAAAATGATTCGCTAAGAGGCAAAACTGCAATTTAACAATATTTTGGGGTTTTTTCGTGATTAGATAGTTACTAAGTCAGTTTGAGAATTTAAGGTGGGATTGTTCTGTTGGATATAATTCCTTCTGAACCCCACCGATCGTCAAGCATTGCCTTTCTATTTCCCCACACCGAAAGCTGAAGTCAAGGTAGGTAAATTTTATGACTGTTGCGTTTAAATCAACACCTTCTCCTCAACGCAGACCTTCTCGTCCCCTTCATCTTCCTGCTACCCAAAGTAAAGTTGTTCCCTTGGAGCAAGCACGGGAAAAACGGGTTACAGCCTCCTTGACGAATTCTGCACCCTTGGTAAGTTCGCCTTCTCCACAGTCAAGCAAGAGCGTGGTTAAGGTGCTGCCTAAGCCTCAACCTCAACCCTTGTGGTTAAGCTCTATGATGGTCTTACAAAGGGTTTCATCGGTTTTCACCTCGTTGATTATTGGCTCAACCTTGACGGTGTACGGTTTAACGGTTTATCGGGAGTCGAGTTGGACACAAGAATATCCTAGATTAGAACAGTTGCGTCTTCAGGAACAACAACTCCGCGCCACTCAAGAAGTATTAAAAAATCAAATTGCGATCGCAGCCGACGAGCCGACAACAGGCCTGGTTGTTCCCCAACCCAGTGATATGATTTATGTTGAACCTGCGGCTCCCCGTCCCGAACAATCGGTTGCACCTACTCCCCTTTTAGAATTAAACCATTCTCCCAACCCAGAAGCAGACAAACCTTTAGGATATTAATTAGCAGGTGTCAGATTTCCCGCACCCGACACCCGACACCCGACACCCTTCTTCCCTACTCTATGGCTTCTTCAGACTATTCTTCAGGTTCTCGTTTTCAACCGTCGCCATCTTCTCCGGGTCAACGTGGGGGGAAAAAATCGGCTACCGGACGCAAAAAAGCGACTATTCAGGGTCAACGCCGGAAATCTAAATCAGCGAATGCAAGGCCAATTAATCCATCGGTTGCGCCTCAAAAACGTTCGGTTTCTGATTCTCGACAGTTTGATCGGGCCGCGCCACGACTAGCACATCGCCACCGTTTAATATTAGTTTGGTTTGTGCTATTAGGAGGAATTGTCGGCTTATCGATTAATTTATTTCGCTTACAAATCGGTCAAGAATCTTCCTTTCTTCAAGAACAAGCTTCATCTCAACAACAACAACGAATTCTCCCCTTTGTTCCTCGACGTCCGATTACCGATCGCAAAGGAGATATTCTAGCTTTAGATCGGCGAGTTTATACTCTCTATGTTCACCCTAAACTCTTTAAACAATCTTCAAGCGAAATCGCTGAAAAGTTAGCTCCTGTCTTGTTAAGAGAGGACTTAACTACACCAAATGCTAACGAACTATTTCAACTTTTTGGCACATCTCCGAGCGGAATTAAAGTTGCCGATTTAATTCCCGAAGAAGTCGCAAATCGAATTCAAAGTTTACGTTTAGATGGATTAGAATTACTAGAAAGTCGTCAACGGCTTTATCCTCAACAGGATAATACCGCCGATGTTGTCGGTTATGTTAATCCTGAAGGCAAAGGTCAAGCGGGAATTGAATATAGTCAACAAAGTTTACTAGAGCGAACGATGCCCTCCTTGTCGTTTCAACGAGCAGCAAATGGGGCTTGGGTTCCTGAACACATTGCTACCGGATTTATCCCTGTTGATGATTTGGAATTACGGTTAACCATTGACACTTCCCTCCAACGAATTGCGCGTAAATCTTTGCAAAAATACGTTGAAGAATTTAAAGCTAAACGGGGAACTGTGATTGTCATGGATGCCAAAGATGGTTCGGTATTAACACTCGCAAATGAACCCTCTTATAATCCGAATCAATATTATAAATTTGACCTAGAACGGTTTAAAAATTGGGCGTTAACTGACCTGTATGAACCCGGTTCAACCTTTAAACCCATTAACGTTGCTTTAGCGTTAGAAGCGGGGGCTATTCAACCCGATAGTGTAGTGAATGATGAAGGGAATATTCAAGTCGGAGGTTGGCCGATTCAAAATTCCGACGGTTCCGCCAGAGGCGCCCTGAGTATTACCGATGTCGTCAAATATTCTAGTAACGTTGGCATGGTGCGAATTATGCAACGGATGGAGCCGGAGGTTTTTTATGAGGGCTTAAAACGCTTAGGGTTAGGAACAACCCTCGGAATTGATTTACCCTTTGCTGCTGCGAGTACGCTGAAAACGAAAGAACAATTTGTCTCCGCCTCCATTGAACCTGCAACCACTGCTTTTGGCCAAGGATTTTCGATTACCCCGATTCAGTTGGCCCAGCTTCACAGCCTTTTAGCCAATGGGGGTAAATTGGTGACTCCCCACGTTGTTCAAGGGTTATATAACAGCAAAAGTCAACTTTATTGGAAACTACCCCTTCCTGAACCGAAGCAAGTGTTTTCGACGGAAACGGCTGATGCGGTTTTAAAGATGATGGAAAGCGTTGTTAAAGAAGGAGGAACCGGAACTAGAGCCGAAATAGAAGGCTATCATATTGCTGGAAAAACCGGGACGGCTCAAAAAGCATCTCCCGATGGAGGCTATTCTTCTAATGCTTTAATTACCAGTTTTGTCGGTATTTTAAGTGTTGATCATCCCCGTTATGTGGTTGTCGCTGTAGTGGATGAACCCGTCGAAGGTCGCGCTGGCGGAATTGTTGCAGCACCGATTGTTAAATCTGTTATGGAAGCGTTAATTCATCTGGAGAAAGTTCCCCCCTCAGAAATTCCTTAAATTTCAGGGATTTTAGCGGAAAAAAATCTCAGCCGAGGAGGAAAACGGATGATCTTGGGTTAAATTAAGATCCAGGAGTCAGTTGCCACTGGGTAAAATCGTACTTACCCAGAAGAACAAAAACTCAGGGCGCGACGGCACGACTTAATATAAAGACGCTCTGGAAATAAGGGTTTAGGAGGGCTGCTGTGCCAACAAACCAAGACCAAAAGATCTTTTCTATCTTCATGGAAGAGGCTGAGGAGCGTCTTGAGACCCTGCAAACGGGGCTAACAGAGCTACCAGCAATTATGGCTGATTCCGACCGGGAGCGGGTCATGGCCATCTATCGGGCTGCTCACTCTATTAAGGGAGCCGCAGCAATGTTGATGGACAAAATGCCCAGTCTTAACAGCATTAATAAGGTGTCTAAACGCCTAGAAGACTGTTTTAAGATGGTTAAGGATACCCCGCTTAAAATTGATGCGACAACCCAAACCCTCTACACTAAAGGGTTTGAAGTGCTGAAAAATTTAATTGATCGCGCTGCCAGTCCGGGGGGACTCTCGGAGGAAATCGGGGAGAAAATTCTACAAGCTTCCCTTCCTGTTTATGATAAATTGGAAAACCACTTAAAGGCTTTGATGAGTGGTAAGGCATCCGCAGCAACTCCTGCACCTGCAACAGCAACGCCTGCGGTTGCCAATGCAGTGAATCAAGTCATGACGGTTCTTAAACCCATGTTACAGGGATTCAAGCAAGCGGAATCTCCAGAAACTCGGAAACAATTGGCGGGTTTGTGCGCTCGATTAACGAAAGTTGGGGTCGGAGTTGAGCCTTGGCAAGTATTAGTTAAAACGGCTCATGGTGCGATCGCTAATCCTAAAAATTCTTTTAAAGTTTTAGCTAATCCCATTATTAATGAATTAAAGCAAGGAGCAGAACTCTTACAAACGGGAAAAGCTAATACTATTGCCCCTAGTGCAACGTTATCAACTTTGGCTGGAGCCAAAGCAGCAGCTAAATCGGCAACTCCAGAAATTACGATTCCGGCTGATCCGAAAGAGGTGGTTAAAGTTCTATTAAAAACGTTTAATAAACAGCAATTACAAGCGATCGCCCAACTGTTAATTAAACACGTTAAATCTTAAAGGAAAGGGTACTTTATTCGGTTTGCGGATATTCTTCCCATAAAGAAGTTGTGGTTCTTAAACTTAGATGATTACCATTCCCTAAAATAATATGATCTAAAATCGGAAGGGATAAAAATTGCGCCCCTTGCAACAGTTGACGAGTTAAATTAATATCTTCTGAACTGGGTTCTACAGTCCCCGATGGATGATTATGGGCAATAATTACCCGTGTTGCACCACTTTTCAAGACTTCTCGAAAAATATCACGGGGATGGGCAATTGTTTCTGTTGCACTTCCAATCGTAATCACTTGAGTTCCTAATAAACGATGTTTGACGTCTAACAACAACACTGCAAACCGTTCTTGAGCTTGCCACATTAAATCATGACTCAAGGCATCCGCCGCCGCTTGGGGAGTCTCTATCACGGCTAAATCAGGCGGTTTAGACTGAAACACCCGTTTTCCTAACTCAACGGCCGCTAAAATAGTGGTGGCTTTCGCTGGCCCAATGCCATGAATTTCAGTCAATTCGTGAACCCCAATATCCCGCAATACTGCTAAGGGATCACGTTGATGCTGGCCTAACTGATTTAATATATATTGTCCTAAACCCACCGCCGATAATTTTCCTTTTCCCTGACCTGTTCCTAACAAAATTGCGATCAATTCAGCCGTTGCTAAATTTCTGGAACCAATGGCCATAAGTCGTTCACGGGGACGCTCATCACTGGGTAAATCAGCAATTCTCAGGCTATAGGTCATTTGGGAAGCACCCCACTAACGCAACAGTTATGGTATTAAATTTTACTCAAATTTTTCTATAAGTTCAAGTCCGATAAGGCGTTAAATTCCCTAGGGTTAGCCGTTTCTATCAAATTAGTCTCCGCAATTCGCGCCGAGCGCTGGTAACAAAAGTTTAATTTCAAGCCTCAATGGGTTTCTACAACCTCAACAGAATCTCCCACCTGAATTGTCCCTGTATTTCGAGGAATCATATTGAAACCAAACATGACTCCGCGCGGCTGTTGTCGAAAGGTGGATAAGGTTTTCAACGGTTCTTTTAATTGATTGCGTTCCCCACTTTTTTGATCGGTTGTTGTTACAATACAACGACTACAGGGTTTGACCAAATCAAAATAAACCTCTCCAATTAAAATGGTTTTCCATTGATCTTCAATAAAAGCTTGATCAGTATCGATCACAATATTAGGTCGAAATCGATTCATCGGAATCTGTTGTGATGATAGCGGATAGGTTTCTTGAAGTTTTCGGTTCAATTCTGCTAAGGAAGCGGTATTCGTTAATAAACAGGGATAACCATCCGCAAAACTCACCTGATTATCTGTATTAACAGCATAATTTGGGTCAACAGGTCGAATAAAATCAGGTGATTGTCGCATTAACCGAAAATCAGGTTGAGCATCGGATTTTAAAGCATTTTGCAGCCAATTAGCAACCTCATCCCCTTGATCAATCGCAACGGTTTGATCTCTCCAAACCTGTACAGTTTTAGAAGTTCCTGTTACGGTTGGTTGGAGTTTAAAGGGTTCAATTGTACTATCTTCAACGGATAATTCAATTCGATCTCCTAATCGCTGTACTTGAATTTTAGTTAATTGGGGATAAGTTCTCTGGGTGACAAATTGACCGGATTCATCAACCCACATAAATTCCCGATCCCACGCTAACCCCTTAAGGGTCACTTCCGCTTGATTCAGGGCTATTTTGCCACAGGATTTAATCGGATAGATAAACAGTTCAAGCAAATTCATCAATCAGATCTCCATAATAATCTAATTGCTATCTTAGAACCAACTCATCTACTAATCAAGGGATTAACCCTAGACAATTGGATTAAAATTTCTATTCTCCCTATTTTTTGTATAATTTGAATCCGTAATAACACTGAGAAAATTTATCCCTGTTGTTTAGAGTTTATATTTCAAGAAAAATCATCAGTATTTTCTCTTGATTTTAGATTGTTTGTCCAGGCTACTAAAAGGAAAATAGTTGATCCTATTAGGGTTTTATTCCTTTTACAAAGACTTTACAAATTTTGGTGTTTTAAACATCAAAGCTTTAACAACAATCCACTATAGTGTATTTATAGAAAAGAAAAAAAGCTTAAACCCGAACCACCCAGGAGTCAACTTATGAAAACTTCAACACTGAAAAAATTAATCGGAACGACAGTAGCCAGTCTTTGTTTCGTCTCTGTGAGCGGTCTTCCGGCGATGGCTGGACAACTCCACAATGGATGGAACTACGGAATTGATTCCTTTGCCGATGGATCTGGCGGTGAATCTTTTAATATTAGAGGAATTGCCATTAAAGAAACCAGCGATAGCATCTTTGTTGCCTTAACAGGTGGAACTCCTCTGACGGGTGTAGCTAACAATGGAGCAGCCGATAAAAATATTGGTTGGGGAGATTTATTTCTAAACTTTACTAACAAAAACTTCACAACCGCTAGTAATGACAAGAGCTTATTTGGAGTTCGTTTTGCGGGAACAAATGACTCTCAAGTTGCCACAACCGGGCTATATAGTAACGTAAAAGGTGCCAGCGTTACAAATGTAAATCATGGCTACAGTACCTTAAAACAGTATTACGGTGCTGGATTCGATAAAGTCAACACCCAAGGCACTGACCTTGCTACAAAAGCATCTGTTTACAGTTATTTTGGTGAAAAAACAGCAATTCTGAATGTGATTGACTCCGGTGCGAATAAATTAGGTGGTATTCAAAGTTTGTCTGCTACAGCCTTACAAAATCAAGGACTTAACTTTGGATTCTTCAGTGCTCAAGGATCACAAACTCTGGGTTTTAGCCTGAATAAATCCGATTTAGGACTCGCCGATGGTAACTATGACTATATGGCTAGTATTTTCCTAGAATGTGGTAATGATGGTGTTGCTCTCAACGGTGGAGTTTCTGTTCCTGAACCGGGTAGTCTTGCTGGTTTAGCGTTGGTTGGTTTAACTGTACTCGGTAGCCGACTGAGCAAACGTCAATCTTAATAAATCAGAACGGAAGTTAATAGTTGATTTAAGATTAGGTGAATAAGGGTGCAGCTTTGATGCTTTTAATTGATCTAACTAAAAAACACTTAAGGGGCTATTCTTGATTAGGAATAACCCCTTAAATTTTAATAGGGAATAATCTTTAAAGCCTTTAGCAATCAAGCATTGCCAAAAGTAGGAATTTCCACAGATCCCCCACCTCGATTTTGAAAACTGGGTAGATCCAAACCACTCGGACGGCGACTTTTTTGAGCTAAACGATAGCTAACACTCTGTAACTCCGCATGAAGTTGTTTATTTTCACGTTGAAGTAATTCAACTTTTTCCATGACTTCATTCAGACGTTCTGAGAACTTCTGACGGTACACGCCGGGTAACTCTTGGACGACCTGTTCCAACATCCGAGAGCGATCTGTTAACTCTTGAACCGACTGTCTCTGTTGATAAACTTCCGTATCCCGTTCGGCAATTTGTTCTTGATAAAACTTAACTTGCTGTTCCATTTCTTGCAGTTGTTCTCGTAAAGCCACCATTTGGACTTGGTGACGTTCGGAAACTTCAGGGGTCGGTAACAAATTAGTATCCCCTTTCACCAAACGAAACAGTTCTTGAGATAACTGTTGAATCAACTGATCTCGCATTTGTAGCTCTTCGTTTAAACGAGCAACTTCAGCGTTTAATTCCTGTGGCGATTGACTTTTGGCTTGGCTCACGGTAACTAACGGCTCCTATAAATTTATTCTGTATATTTGTTCTTAAAATACTCTTCCTTCCCCAAATTCGCAATAGTCGTGAAGAGGGGGTAGGGTGTAGGCATCAGTGTCAACTTAAGCCGAAAACCCGTGATTACAGCCCAGATACCCCTAAATCCCCCTTAAAAAGGGGGAGTTTAATCTCCTGTCCCCCCCCTTTTTTTAAGCAGGGCTAGGGGGGATCTTTTGATCTTCTCTACTTAGGCTTCTTGAGGTTCAGGTTCGGGGGTTTCAGCGACGACTGGGGCTACGTCTTCCTTAATCGTCAGATAACGAATGACTTCATCACTAATTCGCATCGCTCTTTCTAATATAGCAATCTGACTACCAGGGCCTTCATAATTCATCTGAACGTAAACCCCTTCCCGATGCTTGTCAATATCATAAGCGAGACGACGTTTACCCCGATTTTGAACTTGAATATTCTGTCCGCCTTGATCTCGCAGGATGGTTTCATATTTGGTAATAAACTGCCCAACTTGCTCATCGTTGAGGTCAGGGCGCAGAATATACATCGTTTCGTAAATAAAAGGTTTCATGCTGTTATACTCCTTTTGGACAACAAGGCTTCTGGATGAGAAGCAAGGATCTTTGATTATATCAGGTATTGGGGTAGCGAAAAAAAAGGGTTGAGTGAAATAGATAGATTTGGGCAGGGAGACCCTGCCCCTACGAGGCTTTATCGGACTTGCATATAAACAGCATCAGAAAGGGTGGGAATTTCTGCATATTTTCCTAAGAAGCACTGAATTACAGAATAGAAAAATGCAACTAAAAGACCCAGGAAGATCATGTTATAGAGGGTTTCAACCACAAATCCTTGCAGAAGACCATTACCTAATACTTGGAAGATTAACGTACATAAAATCAAAACAATGTCAATCAAAATTGCCTGCATTGTATTAAATCGAATGAAATGAGGAATATTTTCATTACGAACCACTAACATATATAACGCTAAAAACAGAATAAATCCAGCAAAAGGAATCACTTGATAAAGCGTCATCAAGGGAATAACAGGCAATGTAATAAGTTGTAAAATTGGAAACTGTTGAAATAAATAGCGTCCAAAAGGCAACCCATCCATTAAAGGCAGTAAATAGGGTAAAGCGGCAAAAATGCGATCGCGTACTGTCGTCGTCCCGCGCCAAGTCATAACCAGTTCTCCTGAGTGTGTCTTAAACTCAGGATAGCGTAGTCCCAGATATTCGGTGTTGGTTGTCGGTTGTCGGTTATCGGTTGTCAGTTATCGATTGTCAGTTTTTGGTTAACACTCAACATTCCCTGTTCCCTGTTCCCTGTTCCCTGTTCCCTGTTCCCTGTTCCCTGTTCCCTGTTCCCTATTCTCTGATATATCATTGAACATTGGCGATCCGAAAACCCATCTGACACTCATACTGACTGGGTTGATTATCGATGGAGGGGCGCACCAAATGACCGCAGCAAAGCTGACCGCCTCTCCAACGAGGTTGACCGCTTTGATCAGCCAGCAAACACCCTTGACAAACCTGTTGAGAAGCAAGTAAGTGATTATCCATCAAGATGACTAGCATAATGGTTCCTCCGACAGATGCCCTTTCTCTGTATCTATTGTAAGTCAAGAGTTCCAGGCTATTCATCAAAATGACTTACAATTTAACAAAACGGGCAGAAATTTTAGAGTGTTGCGGTTGGGGAGTCAAAGAGTAGAAGGGTTCAGCAAAGAAAGTTATTATTGAAGATTCTGGGTAAAATAGGCTATTGAAACCCATAATTATAGCAACCGCCAAGGTAGTTAGGACATAGACTGATACAGAAACCTAGACGATTAACTCTTTTCCTCCGGTGTTCCCTGTTCCCTGTTCCCTGTTCCCTGTTCCCTGTTCCCTGCTATAAGTGCAATAGCATTTTGTTTTTGTGTCATTAAGAGGAATTTTATTGTGAGTCGGACTAGCTTAGAAATCTTATCTGAAACAGATCCCGTCATTGCTGACCTGATTCAGCATGAACTCTGTCGGCAACGGGATCACCTAGAATTAATTGCGAGTGAAAACTTTACCTCCGCCGCCGTCATGGCTGCCCAAGGGTCAGTTCTCACCAACAAATATGCAGAAGGACTTCCCAAAAAACGCTATTACGGGGGTTGTGAATTTATTGATGGTGTCGAACAGTTAGCCATTGAACGGGCTAAACAACTGTTTGGGGCTGCCAGTGCCAATGTTCAACCCCATTCCGGCGCTCAAGCCAACTTTGCCGTCTTCTTAGCGATGCTCAAACCCGGTGACACGATCATGGGGATGGACTTATCTCATGGAGGGCATTTAACCCATGGTTCTCCGGTGAACGTTTCGGGTAAATGGTTTAAAGCTTGTCATTATGGGGTCAGTCCAGAAACTGAAGAACTTGATTATGACTTAATTTTAGAATTAGCCAAACAACATCAACCCCAAATGCTGATTTGTGGGTATTCTGCCTATCCTCGGATCATTAATTTTGAGAAATTCCGGGCCATCGCCGATGAAGTCGGGGCTTATTTAATGGCCGATATTGCTCATATTGCCGGGTTAGTGGCAACGGGTCATCATCCTAACCCCATCCCCTATTGTGATGTGGTGACAACAACCACCCACAAAACCTTAAGAGGGCCAAGAGGGGGGTTAATCTTAACACGGGATGCCGAACTGGGCAAAAAATTGGATAAAGCCGTTTTTCCCGGTTCCCAAGGTGGCCCCCTAGAACACGTGATTGCTGGGAAAGCCGTCGCCTTTGGGGAAGCACTCAAGCCCGAATTTACCACCTATTCCGGTCAAGTGATTGCCAATGCGAAAGCCTTAGCAACACAATTACAAAACCGAGGCTTAAAAATTGTTTCCAATGGCACAGATAACCATCTGATGTTAGTGGATTTACGTTCTGTTAGCATGACGGGAAAACGGGCGGATGCGCTGGTCAGTGATGTTAATATTACTGCCAATAAAAATACCGTTCCTTTTGACCCTGAATCTCCCTTTGTCACCAGTGGGTTAAGATTGGGTTCACCCGCGATGACAACACGGGGAATGGGAGAAACAGAATTTATTGAAATTGGCAATATTATTGCTGACCGACTGTTGAACCCCGACGATGAAGCCATTAAGGACGCTTGCCGTCAACGAGTGGCCAATTTATGCGATCGCTTTCCCCTTTATCCCCATCTCAGCGTCAAAGTTCCGGCTTTAGCATAAGGGACGGATACAGTGAACTATTGTAGAGACGTGCCAAGCATTAGTGTCAACTTAACGCTAGAAGTAGGCGCTCAAACCCGAATTCACGCTTATCTGATCTCAAGTCAATGATCCCCCCTAACCCCCCTTAACAAGGGGGGAACAGGAGATCCAAGTCCCCCTTTTTAAGGGGGATTTAGGGGGATCNCAGCTTCCACCTTAACAATTGTAGCGGTTTTTCTCCCCGTTGCCTTTATGGGAGATGCGTTAGGACAG
Organism: Planktothrix serta PCC 8927; assembly: GCF_900010725.2. Taxonomy (NCBI): domain Bacteria; kingdom Bacillati; phylum Cyanobacteriota; class Cyanophyceae; order Oscillatoriales; family Microcoleaceae; genus Planktothrix; species Planktothrix serta. The sequence goes on from NZ_LR734844.1 coordinate 194,063, forward strand.
TTTTTTAAACCCTTTGCTTTAACGATTTCTTCGGCTGTGGTTATATCATTATTAGTCGCTAGAACTTTGTCTCCAGTTTTAGCAGTTTATTGGTTAAAACCTGCCAAAAATAAACCCGAAAATTATCCTCCTAAACCAAACCCCATTATCGAAACTTATCGTCGATTATTACAATGGTCACTGACCCATCGTAAACGGGTTATTTTAATCGCTATTTTGAGTTTTATTGCAGGTTTAGCCTTAATTCCGTTTGTTCCTCAAGGCTTTTTACCTCGGTTAGACCGAGGAGAATTTGTGATTAATTATTCCTATCCTTTACCTCAAATTTCTAATATTAAGGTTCAAAAAAATTTTCAAACCCAAGAAACTCCTACAGACACCCCAACGGTCGAAACAAATATGTTTCAACAACAGGGAGCGTTTGATTGGTTAACGGATTTAGCTCGAAATCCGATTCAATTATTTTTGAGAAAAACTCGGACGACAGGAGACAAAATAGAAAGCGTTGTTTTAAATACTCCCGATGTGGAAGAAGCCTTTACCATTGCCGGAATTAAAGGACAACCGAATAAAGGCAGAATTTATGTTAAATTAAAAAATAATCGTCAATTTACGACCTTAGAAACTCAAGACCAAATTCGTTCTAATTTACCCCCCATTAATAACGTAACTGTCAGTGTCGAAGATATTCAATTTGTAGAAACAGGAGATGAGAAACCTTTACAAATTGTGTTAGTTGGAGATGATGTTAATCTTTTAAAAAATACTGCGAAAGCTATTCAAGAAAAAGTCGCAAAATTACCTGGTTTTGTAGATGTTCGGGCGACAGGAGAAGAAAATATATCTAATGAGATTAACCAAATTGAACGCTTTAATGGTCAACGGGCTGCTTATGTTACCGCTAACTTAAGTCAAGGTCAATTATTAGGAGATGCGACCCATCAAGTTTTTAACATTGCTCAACCTTTAATTCCTAATGGGATAACGTTAAAATTAACCGGAGATTCTGCTAGAATTGGTCAAGTTTTAAATAGCTTTCTTGTTACTCTCATTTTTTCTGTAGTTTGTATGTTAGGGTTACTATTCTTATTATTTGGTCGTTGGGTTGAACCTGCGGTAGTTGGGTTAACACTTCCGCTATGTTTAGTTGGGGCAATGTTAGCATTATTAGTCACTCAAAGTGCTTTTGGAATTATCTCTTTAATTGGCTTAATCTTCCTGTTAGGATTATTAGATAAAAATGTGTTATTACTGATGGATTATGTTAACCAACTCCGTCAAAAAGGCATGAGTCGAAATCAAGCTATTATTGAAACGGGCGCAGTCCGCTTAAGACCGATTATTATGACCACTTCCTCAACGATTTTAGGAATGTTACCAATTGCGTTAGGATTAGGAGCAGGGGCAGAATTAAGACAACCGATGGCTGTTGCTATTATTGGGGGGTTAATGACTTCTACGTTATTAAGTTTAATTGTCGTTCCTGTTTTAAATACATTGTTAGAAGATCAAGGGTTGAAAATTAAACACCGATTTAAGAAATAGAGTTAATAAACACAAAGACACTAAGACACTAAGAGATGATGAAAGTTTTTGTAACGGGTGGGACGGGGTTTATTGGAGCGAATTTAGTGCGACTGTTATTGAAAAATAACTATGACGTTCGGGTGTTAGTTCGTCCTGAGAGTAATTTAGATAATTTAAAAAACTTAGAGGTTGAAATTGTTGAAGGTTGTTTAACGGATTCTAATTTATATCAATCTTTAAAGGGCTGTCAGGTTTTATTTCATTGTGCAGCCCATTATTCTCTTTGGCAAAGGGATAAACCTTTATTAGAGCGCTATAATATTATCGGAACTCGTAATATTTTAGCTGCTGCTAGAAAAGCGGGAATTGAACGAACTATTTATACCAGTTCCGTCGCAGCTATTGGGGTAAAACCGGGCGTTGCTGTGAATGAAACTTATCAAAGTCCGGTTGAGAATTTAGTCGGATATTATAAAAAATCTAAATATTGGGCAGAACAAGAAGCGCATTATGCAGTACAATTAGGTCAGGATATAGTGATTGTCAATCCCAGTACCCCTGTTGGCTCGTGGGATATTAAACCTACGCCGACAGGGGAATTAATATTGCGGTTTCTTCGCCGAAAAATGCCTGCTTATGTGAATACCGGATTAAATTTTATTGATGTTCGAGATGTGGCCCAAGGTCATTTACTCGCCTTAGAAAAAGGGAAAACTGGAGAACGCTATATTTTAGGTCATCAAAATTTAACCTTAAAAGAATTTTTAGAGTTATTATCAGAAATTACAGGTTTATCTGCCCCTCAAAAAATAATCCCGATTTGGCTTCCTTTAAGCGTTTCCTGGGTCGATGAAATGATTTTAGCAAAACTCGGTAAATCCCCTTCTATCCCCTTAGATGGCGTGAAAATGTCAAGACAACCGATGTATTATAATGCCTCAAAAGCGGTTCGAGAATTGGGTTTACCTCAATCTGATATTAAAACCGCCTTGAAAGATGCCGTTAATTGGTTTATGTTAACTGTTGACTGTTAAATATTAGAATAAGTTTCTGGTGAAAGGAGAAAAATGGCCATTCAAATTGAACAAGCGATCGCTGTTGGCAAATATCTGTTTATGCAACGGTTAATGGGGCGAAAAAAATTTCCCCTCGTGTTAATGTTAGAACCGTTATTTCGCTGTAATTTAGCTTGTTCTGGCTGTGGAAAAATTCAACATCCTAAAGAAATTCTCAAGCAAAATTTAACCCCAGAAGACTGTTTTAAAGCGGTGGAAGAATGCGGCGCACCTGTGGTTTCTATTCCTGGGGGTGAACCGTTATTACATCCCCAAATTGATCAAATTGTTCAAGGGTTAGTCGCCCGCAAAAAATTTGTTTATTTGTGTACAAATGGAATTTTACTGGAAAAGACTTTAGACAAATTTAAACCTTCTCCCTATTTAACCTTTAGTGTACATTTAGATGGGTTAAAAGCACATCATGATCAATGTGTAGACCGAGAAGGCGTGTTTGAAATTGCAGTTCAAGCCATTAAAGTTGCCAAATCTAAAGGATTTAGAGTCACGACCAATACAACCGTATTTTCTGGAGCCAGTTCTCAAGAAATGCAGAATTTTTTTGATTTTCTGGAAAGTTTAGAGTTAGATGGAATGATGATTTCTCCAGGTTATAGTTATGAATGGGCACCGGATCAAGAACATTTCTTAAAACGGGAACAAACCAAAGCCTTATTCCGAGAAATTTTATCTCCCTATCAATCTGGGAAAAAGAAATGGAATTTTAATCATAATCCTTTATTCCTCGATTTTCTAATGGGAAAAGAAGATTATGATTGTACCCCTTGGGGAAGTCCCAGTTACAGTGTTTTAGGATGGCAAAAACCCTGTTATTTGTTAAATGAAGGGTATTATTCCAGTTATCAAGAATTATTAGAAAAAACCGACTGGGAACAATACGGAAAATCAAGCGGTAATCCCAAATGTACAGATTGTATGGTTCACTGTGGTTATGAACCAACAGCCGCAATAGAAGCCATGAAACTAGAAAATATGGGGCGTTCTATTGGGGCTTTATTTTAAGTATAGCAACCGCCAAGGCAGTTAGGACATAGACTGATACTGAAACCTAGACGGTTAACTCTTTTCCTCCGGTATTCCCTGTTCCCTGTTCCCTGTTCCCTGTTCCCTGCTATATAATTGGGAAAAAAGTTAGGGGTTTTTTAATACCGAATTGGTAATGGATTGCAAAGACTTATAAGCCTCTGTTAAGGTTTGAGAAACAGGTTGTTGAGTGTATAAAAATACCCTGGCACAATTGCGACCGGGTAAGCCCGAAATTGAACCGCCTGGGTGAGTTCCGGCTCCGGTTAAAAATAACCCTTTAATGGGGGTGCGATAGTTAGCTAATTCGGGTAACGGACGGAAAAACATCATTTGCTCTAAAGTCATATCAATATGATAGTAATTCCCATTTAAAGCACCCAGTCTTTCCCCTAATTCTGCCGGACTTTCAACCCGACGCGCAATAATTGATTGTTTTAAATTGGGGGAATATTCCGCTAATTTATCTAATATTCGATCCGCGACTTTATGTTTTAATTCATCTGTCCAACCTGTTCCTTTTAACCCTGTTCCTTCGGCTCCAGCTATTTGATAAGGGGCAAAAAATTCAATCCAAAGGGTATGTTTTCCTTCAGGAGCCATTGTGGGATCAAGCATAGTTGGAACCACAACATACATGGATGGATCAGCATCAGGAATTTTGCCTAAAGTGGTATCATGGTGAGCAATTTCTACCTGTTTAACTGAGTCAGCAATTAATACAGAACCGATTAAATATTCATCTCGATGATTATGATGTTCAAAACGCAAAGGTTCGGATAATGCACAATCAATTTTGAGAATCGTTTCATTATTATTAACAATCCGACGTTCTAACCGTTCTCGCAATTCAGAATCAGCATCATCGACATCCGCAGCATCCATTAAATGCAAAAACAATCGTTTAGCATCAATATTAGAAATTACCCCTTTATTGGCTCGATATTCTTTACCATTGGCAACTCTAACCCCAATAGCTTTTCCATCATCAACTAATACTTTTTCAACGTGTTGGTCGGTTAAAATTACCCCTCCATGAGCTTGAATTAAATTTAATAATGCTTGAACTAATGCTCCTGTTCCGCCTTTGGGTCTTGCCATTCCTGGATGATGTCGCATGGTCATCATCATCGCACCGACGGCGAGATTTTTTTGCGAAGGAGGAGTTCCTAATTCTGATGCTAACCGAGCTAAAGGTGCTTTGAGAAATTCCTCATCAAACCATTCATTTAATAAGTCCTCAGCACTGCTTAACATGGTTCGAGCAAAATCGAGAGCTTTTTCGGGAGAACCCAGAACAGAAAACAAATCTTTAAGTTGACTAATATTGTAGTTTCCAGCAATATCAATAACAGATTGAGGAGGAGCACTAAAAATTGGGATAGCTGCATTAATAAACTGTTGCCAAAATCCGACAAAATCTCGATATTTAGCTGCATCTCTGGCGTTATAGCGTCCAATTTCAGCACAGGTTTCTTCAATGGATTTATGGGCTAAAAAGTATTTGCCATCAGGATGAGGACAAAATACAATCGGATCACAAAATAAATATTCTAAGCCATATTTATGCAGTTCTAATTCCTCAACAACTGGCCCTAAATGAATAAATTCATGATCAATCGCACACAGATTAAATTTAAACCCTGGAGCTTCTTCGGGAATGGCTTCTTCTGTGGTCGCAGCCCCCCCAGGAACAGAACGTTTTTCCAGTAATAAAACACTGTATCCCGCTTTTAAAAGATAAGAGGCACAGGTTAAACCGTTGTGACCTGCTCCAATGATAATAACATCGTAACTGTCCATAATGATTGTCTTTTGTTGAAGTGTTTATGAGAATAAATTTAGGGTGCATTAGGAGTTTTTAAAACTTTTGATAACACACCCTGGTCTAAATGTTTTTAAGGTTGGTGAGGGTTTCCATCCCCAATCACAGCAATTTTATGGCGATATACTAATTCGCCACCATACCACCCTGTTATTGCTAACAGTCCCGCTACAACTACAGAAAGAATAATTCCCCAAGGAGCAATACTATCAATAATATTATCCCACCGTAAAAATAAACTAATTCCTGATAACACTAAAACGGCAATATTACCGACCATGTGAATCCATCCCGCTTTATGTTCTCGGACTCGATGAATTTTAAAAAAATCTAACATTCCTGTTAATCCTGCTAAAATTCCCGTTAGAATTCCACCTGTAATTAACCAAAATGATGCGGTTGCCCAAAATGAGGAATTGGTGAATAAAAATAGAATATCTGTCAATAAAGCTGTTGTTAAAAATGCAATGGGAAAGGTGACAATAAAAGGATGTAGAGGATGTCCTAAAATCGCAACACTACTGGGAATTCCACTATCATAATATTCCCGTTCGTTGCCTTCAATTAAAGGTTCTAAATGAGTAATGCGTGTCATGAGTTGATCTCCAATTGCAAATGTAGGTAAATTTCTGAGATTGATCCTAAAATTCAACCTTAACTAACTCGCTGATGGAAAGGACTCAACATCAGCTTCTGCTAACAATGTGATTTTTTGATCCTCTAAATTTAAGCGTTGAATGCAAAGATTTACCCCTTTTAAGTTGAAATTATCTAAATTTAAGAGTTCGCTAGATTCATCAATTAAAGCCTGAGTTAATTCAGGAGAAACATTCTCTCCTTGAGAATATTGAATATCCTTGAGTTGAATCGTTTTGCGATCTGAACTAATATCCGGTAAGGCTGTAAATGCAATTTTTGAGGATTCTCCCTTGGGTTGCGAAATTAGATAAGCTTGGAGAAAGAATCGACCATTACCAGGAAGTTTAAATTCAACAGCTTGAGTATCAACTATTTCCTGATTTCCCTCAATTGAAATTTCCAAACCCCGCAGCTTTTTGAGAATATAATCAGAATTAAAAGCGCGATTAATATCCGCTTCTGTTAACACAACTTCAGCCGTTGCTTGAGTGGGATGATTCAGTTCAATTTGTCCGAAAGCAACACTCAGGGGATTAATAGAAATCTCCGCAGTTGTGAGTTCCATTTTCTCCATTCTCAAGTCACTTTTCATCACGATTCCAGTTCCTGAAATTGTGGCAGAATCAACTTGACCCTCAACTAACTTAATCGGATCAGTATTAACATTAACATCCAGTTCTTCAACTTCATCTAATTGACTGGCTAGAGTCATTTCTGCCAGTTTGTTTAAAGCCTGTTCTCCCAAATCATTGTGCTTCTGACTCACTCAAATTATCCTCAGTCTGGGTTGAGGATATTGTATGGAATTAAATCAAGATGTTGTATCTGTATTTAGGTAGAGAACCTGATTTACCTAGTCTTCCATGCTGTATAAATAAATTCCTATTTTTAATAATCTATTCCTTAAGAAAGAGGAGATAATTTTCTGTCTTTGATAACTGTAGTTTTAGTAAAACTTATTTTTGTTGGAGAAAAAAATGGCTCATCACAATAATAAATCTGGGCTGGAAATTGTCCTACAATGTGCAGTTGAGTGTGAACACTGCGCCGATGAATGTATCGGAAATATGGCAGAGTGCGCTCGTTTATGTCGAGATTGTTCTCAATTATGTTGGACAATTGCAGGGTTTATGAGTCGCGGTTCTCGCTTTATTGCACCTCTGTGTCAGACTTGTTTAGAAGTTTGTGAAGCTTGCGCTAAAGAATGCCAAAAACACAATAATTCCCATTGCCAAAGCTGTGCTACAGCTTGTCAAAATGCGGCTGAACAATACCGTAAAATTGGAATGGTTGTTGCTGCTCTATAACGCTTTGATTTAATTGATGATTCAGTTGGGTATCCTATGGGTTACGTTGCCGACTGTAACCCATAGGATAGGGCTATTTTAACAAATTCTAGAAATTAATAAAACTTCTCCTATTTAACAGATTAGAGATGAGGTAATATTTCCAACTCAAAAACATTTCCATATTTTTTGTTGTACACCCGGCAACTTCTCTGAAACCGGGTTTTTAATTCCTCCTTAATCTACCGCTTCATTAATCGGGAATCGATCAATTAAATGACGGGCGCGGATGGCATTTTGTTTGAGGGATTCACTTAAATGGGGAACATGGGGAATTTGTGATAGAAAATCCAACGTCCGCCGGAACATTCGCACAATATCCCCCTCATCTAAACTGGTATTAGAAACTAACTCTACCCAATCCGTTTCTAGGGCCCATTGTTCAATTAAACCCGTTAAATCCCGTTCTAACCAAATGGGTAACGCCACGCGATAGCGTCGTTGCTGTTTAAACAACTCCTGACGAACCCCCCGCAACCGTCCCAGAGCATTTTCCACATTTTCCGATAACTCATAGCGTGTCCAACTATCGGGACGAGAAACCTCCGTCACCAACGCCGCACAAGCTGCTGCTAAATGATGGGGGTCAAGATCATCAAAAATCCCTGACTTTAACACCAACCCTAACCACAATTCATTGTCACCGCGTAAGGCCGCCGTTGCTTGTCCTAAATCCGTTGGTTTCAATTCATCTAAAGCTTCAAAGTATTGCAAAATTGAAATTAAAGCCAAAAATTCTTGCCAATGATGGGCTAAATCATCCTCTAATTCCGTGCGACGTTCTTGAATAATTTCATCTAATTCTGCCCACCGTTGCCATCGTTTTAATAGTTTATTCGGTTTACCCCAATCATGAATCGGATGGGCATCTAATTCTAGTTTTAACCGTTCCACTTGCTGCTGTTGGGCAATAATTTCGGGCGACGATTCTGATAAACTTAAATCAGGAATTTGTTGAGCCATCGCCACGGTCAACTGATCCCCTTTGCGACATTGGCCTAATTTAAACGGAATATTAGGAATATCCAAATAATCGACATTTAACCGTTTAGATTCCGTTTGCAAAATCACAATATCCGCCGAACTCACCACATACCAACGATTATCCCGCCCTAAACACAGGAAATAGGGGACTTGTCCCGAACTGGGGGTTTTTGCCACTAACACCGAGGGAATGGGCTCAGCATCGAAACTTCGGGCTGTCGGGACGTGTTTTCCGCGTAAGCCGACAATAGTGCCTAATTCGATCAACTCCATCGACACCGCCATCCGTCGGATGCGACTATCTTCGGCTTGATTTTGTAACAGTTTTAATAAACGACGTTCTTCTCGCAACCGTTCATAAATTTTTTCAAAACTGGCTAAGGTTTCCTCTAACATTGCCATATTTTGTTCGCCACGAAAGCCAAATTGGGCTTCAATTAACGCCAATTCTGCTTGCATGATTTCAATTTCCCGTTGGGCAGGAATTAAGTTAATTGTCGATAGATATTGTCCGAAACTGCGTTCAATTAATTCTTTGGCTTGCTCTAAAGAATGGCGTTGTAATAAATTCAAAACCATGCCATAACTGGGTGTGAATTGACTTACTAACGGGTCGGGTTTAGAAGTTGCTAAATAGGCGGCTTCCTTTGACCCTTCAAAGGGAGTTTGTACGGTGACAACATAGCCTTCAATATCCATCCCACGCCGTCCCGCCCGTCCTGACATTTGCAAAAATTCAGAGGGTTTTAATAAGCGATGACCATCATCGGTGCGTTTCGATAAACTTGAAATTACCGTAGTTCGAGCGGGCATATTAATCCCAGCAGCGAGGGTTTCTGTGGCAAATACTACTTTAATTAACCCTTGTTGAAATAATTCTTCGACTAACCCTTTCCAAGTCGGTAATAATCCGGCATGATGAGCAGCAATTCCTCGATATAAAACTTCAACTTGTTCCGCGCGAACGCCTTCAGGACTGGAAGCTAAAAACGCATCAATTCGTTTTTTTAATAGGGCTGTTTCCGCTTCATTGACTAAGGATAAATGACGGACTTCGGCGACAGAGCGATCGCATCCTTTGCGACTAAAGATAAAATAAATAGCAGGTAACATATCCCGTTCTTGTAAGTGGGATAAAACGGCGGCTAAATTCGGAACATCATTTCGTCTTCCCCGTTGGGGGATGCCTTTTTTCTCTTTGAGGCGAGGATTAATTCTTTTGAGGGCATCATCTAATAGGGGAAAAAAGCCTTTAACATTGCAAAAATGATATTGTAATGGCACGGGCCGAAAGTCAGAATAAATTAACTCTGTTGGGCCATGAACTTGGGAAATCCAGTGGGTTAACTGTTCACTATTGGCCACCGTTGCGGATAACGCCACTAATTGAATTTCACGGGGACAATAAATAATTGATTCTTCCCAAACTGTCCCCCGTTGGCGATCATTCATATAATGACACTCATCCAAAACCACCGCCTCCACCGCTTCCAGGGAGGTTCCTACCTCTCCAATCGGCGTACCATAGAGCATATTGCGGAAAATCTCTGTTGTCATCACCACCACCGGGGCGTCACGGTTTACGGAAATATCCCCCGTTAGTAACCCCACTTTTTCCCACCCAAACTGCTCTCGAAAGTCCCTAAATTTCTGATTAGATAAGGCTTTTAAGGGTGTAGTGTAGAAGACCCGACGCCCGCCCTGTAACGCCCGATGGATGGCATATTCCCCCACTAACGTTTTTCCTGACCCCGTTGGTGCACAGACGACAACGGATTTCCCTCCATTCAACGCCTGAATGGCATTGTACTGAAAATCGTCCAGGGGAAACGGAAATAGGCTGTTGAGATCCAGTTGGGGATCGTTTTGGGTAGAGTAGGACACAAGAATCTAAATGATAAAGCTAATCTTATTGTGCCTAAATTCTAGCTTGATTTACAGAGAAGTTGGAGAAAGTCTGATAAAAACTGCCTGATTGAGATAAAATCTCCTAGGGTCAATCGTCAGGGTGGTTTTGTTATCAATAGTATTTTTACGGTTTCGTTACCCGTTTTTAAGGCAAAACCTTGAACCTTATATTAACATAAAAATTTCAAAATTATCATTATTTTTAATAATTTTATGAATCCTAAGATTTTAACAATTCCCTTGGTTAAACTAGCTTCTGGCGATCGCTTATTTCTCCAAGTCTATCAATTCAAAGGTTCAAAACCGGGCAAAAAAGCTTATTTACAATCTAAATTACACGGGGCTGAAATTAGTGGAAATGCTGTTATTCATGATTTAATTAAATTTTTAACAAATTCAGATCCAGATCAATTAACCGGAGAAATTTGGTTAGTTCCAGTTTGTAATCCCTTGAGTGTAAATCAGCGATCGCATCAATTTTCTTGCGGTCGATATAATCCTTATAATGGCAAAGATTGGAATCGAATTTTCTGGGATTATAAGTCTGACTCCCAAAAAACAACTGCAATACTATTATTCAATCACCGGAGGCATGATTAAATTTTATGTTAAATTAGGAGAAACAATTTATAAAAATCAAAAACTCTATGAAATTTTAACGTTTAATAAAACCGGAGAATTTCCACAAGTTCAAGAGGTTTTCGCCGAGTCCGATGGGCTAATCTTTGATATCACCAGAAATCATTCTGTGAATCAATGGGATTATCTTTTAGGGGTAATGCCGTGTTAAATCCTGATTTTTTGCTAAACTAATTCCTGTAAAACGACGACCTACCCCATTAATATTATGTTAGACGAATCCGCTAAAAAAACAATTCTGCGTAAAATTCCCCACGCTCTCTATATTTGTGGGGTGAAAGAGGGGGATGATGTTAATGGTTTTACCGCCAGTTGGGTGACACAAGGTTCCTTTGAACCGCCCTTAGTCGTCAACTGTGTTAAAAATGATTCTAAATCCCACGCCATGATTAAAGCCAGTGGTGTTTTTTCCCTCAGCTTTCTCGCCGAAGGTCAAAAAGACATCGCCCAGAAATTCTTTAAACCCCAACATCGAGTCGGAAACAAATTCGAGGATGTGGAATTTTACCTGGGAGAAACGGGTTGTCCGATTATTTCCGAAGCCTTGGGTTACGTTGAATGTCAAGTCGTCGGTGCGGTTGAACACGGCGACCATACTGTATTCGTTGGAGAAGTCATCGCCACAGGCGTCCACAAAGAAGCCGAAATTCTCAACCTCGCCAGTACAGGCTGGAATTACGGAGGATAAGAGAGAGTAGGGGGAGCGTCCTCCCTCATCAACTGCCAACCGTCAACAGTCAACAGTCAACTCTTAGTTATTATGCCTTTAATTCAAGTTAAAACTTCTATTTCCAAACCAGAAAAATCTGAGATTGAGACTTTATTAAAAAGTCTATCTTCTGCGGTAGCCCAACATTTAGATAAACCAGAATCCTATGTAATGACAGCATTTGAGGCTGAGATTCCGATGACATTTGCGGGAACTACTGACCCAGTTTGCTATATCGAAATTAAAAGTGTTGGCACAATGCAACCCAACCAAACGAAAGCCATGAGTCAAGAGTTTTGTCAAAAAATCAATCAAACTCTCGGCATTCCCGCCAATAGAATTTATATTGAATTCGCTGACGCCAAAGGTTCGATGTGGGGTTGGAACAATTCTACCTTCGGTTAACGGTCAACCGTCAACCGTCAACCCCCAACTACCAACGCCTAATTAAAACTTCTTTACAAAACAGGAGGCTGTGATAGTATCTGGATGGATTTACATCCAGAGAATAGCCCATCGGCTTAATTTCTGTGGTGGAGGAGAATGGAGGAGTGCAAAATAGGATGTCCGTCGGATATTCAACTGCTATGACTGTGAGAAATCACCTTGACCCCATCCAAGTTGGTGTAATTGGGGTTGGTAACATGGGGCAGCATCATACCCGCGTCTTGAGTATGCTCAAAGATGTGGAACTCGTTGGAGTTGCCGACGTCAATGTTGAACGGGGACTCGATACCGCTAGTAAGTATCGTGTCCGATTTTTTGAAGATTATCGAGATCTTTTACCTTTGGTGGATGCGGTCTGTATTGCGGTTCCCACTCGGTTACACTATACCGTTGGCATGGCTTGTTTACAGTCCGGGGTTCATGTTTTAATTGAAAAACCGATTGCTGCGAGTATTAACGAAGCTGAATTGTTAGTGAATGCGGCAGCAGATTATCAAAGAATTTTACAAGTCGGTCATATTGAACGGTTTAATCCGGCTTTTCAAGAGTTCAGTAAAGTTTTAAAAACCGAAGAAGTTTTAGCTTTAGAAGCCCGTCGCATGAGTCCCTATTCTAACCGAGCTAATGATGTTTCGGTGGTCTTGGATTTGATGATTCATGATATTGATTTAATGCTGGATTTAGTGGAGGCTCCGGTTGTGAAATTAACAGCCAGTGGTAGCCGAGCTTCTGACTCTGGTTATTTAGATTATGTGACGGCTACTCTGGGTTTTGCGAATGGGATTGTTGCTACTTTAATTAGTAGTAAAGTTACCCATCGCAAATTGCGTTCTATTGTTGCCCATTGCAAAAATTCTTTAACAGAAGCCGATTTTCTGAATAATGAAATTTTAATTCATCGACAAACAACGGCTAATTATATTACGGATTATGGTCAAGTTCTCTATCGTCAAGATGGATTAATTGAAAAAGTTCATACGAGTAATATTGAACCCCTACACGCGGAATTAGAACATTTTGTCAGTTGTGTTCGGGGTGGAAATCAACCCTCTGTTGGTGGCGAACAAGCCTTAAAAGCATTACGATTAGCCAGTTTAATCGAACAAATGGCATTAGATGGTAAAGCTTGGGATTTGGCAGAAACCGAATCAGTTATCAGTCATCAGTTATCAGTCATCAGTTAAGAGTTAAGAATTAAGAGTTAATAGTTAAGAGTTAATAACTGATTCTTTCACTGATAACTGTTAACTGTTAACTGATAACTGATTATTTCACTGACGAGTTGATTACCAGAGGGACTTAAATGAATATGATCTCGATACAAAGTTTCGGGTTGTGAAGTCTGTTTAAATAACGGTAAAAAGTCAATATAAATCCAATTTTTAGCTTGGGTTAATTCCGTTAATCGTTGACGAGCTTTAATTTCATAATCCCGTGATCCGGGTTCACTCACTTCTCGTAATAAAGGAGTCATTGCTAATATAAAATCGGCCTGATTTTGAGTAGCGATCGCTTGAATCTGTTGAATTTTCTCTAAATTATATCCCACCGGGTCAGAAGGTTGAGGTTGTTTTGCTTCTGGAATGGGTTCAGACCCTTTTAAATAGCGATTAAATACCTCCACTAACGCTAAAGGAGGTTTTGTGTCGGGATAGTTGCGATCGCGTCCTACAACCCCAGAATTCGGGGGATGGGTAAATAAATCATCGGTATTGATCAACAAAACAATCACTTCTGACCCAAAAGTTCCAAACCGTTGTAAATAGGCCAGTTGATTCGGTGGCCCCCAGGAATTCGCCGCCAGATTCAGGATTTCCAGATTTTCCCCCGTTCCCAAAGCAGGCTGAAGTTGTTGGGTGATTAAGGCCGAAAGGGTTTGAGATTGGTCTGTCCACCATCCCCCATTTACCAAGGAATCTCCCAAAAGCAGGACTCGCCTGGTTTTAGGGGAAGGAAGGGGAGTAATCGCCGCACTTCGCATCGAATACTGATTAATTTCAATCCGGTTGCCATAACGACGGGTTTTTTGATTCGGGGCCAATAAATAACCGATTTCCCCATCCCCCAAGTAAAGCACGGGAGAACCGAACCCAAAACGAATCCGTAACCCGATTTCCACGATTATTAACACACCAAACAGGAGACTTAACAAAACTAGAGCAATTTTCACCTCTCTACCTCCACACTTTAACGATAGAATTCTAAAATGTACTGTCTTTTATTCATTTTGAGACTCACCATCCTCTGCTTGTACTCTGCATAGAGGTAAAGCTGCAAAATTTTGGGGAGCTTATGTAAATCTGTGGACTTAGATCAAATCTTTAAAACTCCAAATCCTATTATCGGTGTCGTACACCTGTTGCCTCTACCGACTTCTCCTCGTTGGGGGGGAAACCTGAGAACAGTTATTGACCGGGCTGAACAGGAGGCAACAGCCCTGGCATCCGGCGGGGTTAACGGCATTATCGTTGAGAATTTTTTTGATGCCCCCTTTGCCAAAGACCAAGTTGATCCCGCCGTGATCAGTGCCATGACTCTGATTGTGCAGCGAATTATGAACTTAGTCACGCTGCCCTTGGGGATTAATGTGCTGCGGAACGATGCTGAAAGCTCCTTAGCCATTGCGTCTTGTACAGGTGCTCAGTTTATCCGCGTCAATGTATTAAACGGAGTCATGGCCACTGACCAAGGCATCATCGAAGGTCACGCCCATAAACTCTTGCGCTATCGCCGAGAATTAGGCAGTGATGTCAAAATCTTAGCTGATGTCTTAGTTAAACATGGTCGCCCTTTGGGATCTCCAAACTTGACAACGGCCGTCCAAGAAACCATTGAACGGGCCTTGGCCGATGCGGTGATTCTGTCCGGTTGGTCTACTGGGAGTCCCCCCAGTTTAGAAGATTTAGAACTGGCTCGTGCTGCTGCGATGGGAACTCCGGTGTTTATTGGCAGTGGGGCGAGTTGGGAAAATGTGGGAACCCTGATGCAAGCGGCTGATGGGGTGATTGTGTCCAGTTCCTTGAAACGCCATGGACGGATTCATCAACCGATTGATCCCAGTCGCGTTAGTCAGTTCGTGGAAACGACCCGGCGCAGTTTAGAAGTCCAAGCCCAATCTCATCCTTGGGTCAAGGAAGAAAAAACGCCTCCAGCCTCGTTAATCAGTAATCAGTAATCAGTTATTAGTCATTAGTAAAGAATAATTAGTTATTAGTCAAGATAATTATTAATCTCTTGATTAACTCGTACAGACGCGCCATGGCACGTCTCTACACTTAACTCTTACACTGATAACTGATAACTGATAACTGATAACTGATTTATGCGCGGACGTTCTACCCCTTGGATTCATCGCTGGTCACGCCCTATTATCATTGCGATCGCAATGATGGGTGTGATTGAAAATATCTATTTGACGGTAATTAAACTGATGGGTGGGACGGCAGTTTGTCCCACTTCCGGCTGTAATGAGGTTCTCAATAGTCCTTATGCCAGCATCTTGGGTTTACCCCTAACTGTGTTTGGATTTTTGGCCTATCTAACGGTTGCGCTTCTGGCTGTTGCGCCTTTGACCCTGAACCCGGTTACTCAAAAATCCCGTCGCCAAGCCGTTGAAACTCAGACGGGGTTTCTGCTATTCCTTGTGACTACCGCAATGGTGTGTTTTAGTAGTTACTTAATGTATCTGCTGTTTTTTCAAATTCAAGCGTTTTGTCCCTACTGTATTGCTTCTGCCCTGTTCTGTGTGGGTCTATTTGTTCTAACGTTAATCGGGCAGACTTGGGAAGATGTCGGTCAACTTTGGTTATCGGGTCTGGGGGTGGCGATGATTACGGGAATTGTTGCCCTCGGTTTATACAATAGCGTTAATGTCGCCAGTAACCCTTCTGCGGTCACGGACAGTAATGGCAAAGTGGGGTTAGCCATTACCACCACATCCGGGCCAGCAGAAATCGCCTTAGCTCGTCACCTTACCCAAACCGGAGCCAAGGAATATGGGGCTTATTGGTGTTCCCACTGTTATGATCAAAAGCAACTCCTGGGTAAAGAAGCATTTGCTATGATTAATTATATTGAGTGCGCTCCCGACGGCAAAAATTCCCAAAGCCAACTTTGCGAAAAAGCCGGGATTCAAGGAATTCCAACTTGGGAAATTCAGGGTCAACTCTATCCAGGAATCCAACCCTTAGAAAAATTAGCTGAATTATCGAACTATCAGGGTCAACAAAACTTTAAATATTGATCGAGTTCTTTGGTGTGCCTTCTCTACATTTTAATCAGTCATCAGTGATCAGTCATCTAACTGGTAACTGATAACTGATTCAATACAGAAGCAGGATGGTTGCGTTAGATGTTTAAGAGACTTAAAGGTTCTCGTCGTCAAGTTGTTCCTGCCTTAAAACGTTGGTTATCTCAAGAAGGCCGAGTATTAGTTACTTCGTCTAGTGTGGCAGGAGCCGTAATTTTAGTTCGACTTTTAGGAATATTGCAACCCTCAGAATGGGCGTTGTTTGATCAATATTTTCGTTGGCGTCCCCTCGAAGCTGTTGATCAGCGAATTGTGATTATTGGGATTGATGAACAAGATTTACAGAAATATGGATTTCCGACTTCTGATAGAATTCTAGCTCAACTTTTAGAGAAAATTAGTACAGCGAGACCGCGAGTCATTGGTTTAGATGTTTATCGAGATTTACCCATTGAACCCGGACAAGCGGAATTAGAAAAAGCGTTTAAAACAATTCCGAATTTAATTGGGATTGAATTTTTAGAAACCCAGAAAAATTCTAAGGTTGATCCTCCTAAACTTTTAGCCAGAACCAATCAAATTGGTTTTAATAATTCCGCGCGAGATGCAGATGGAAAAGTTCGACGTAGTTTATTATATATTAATGGGAAAGATGGCAAAATTAAGACCAGTTTTGCTTTACAAATCGCTTTAATCTATCTTAAAGAACAAGGCATTAAAGACAAACCTTCCCCCGAAAATCCCCAGGAACTCATGCTGGGAAATACGGTTTTTCATTGGTTTAAACCCAATGATGGGGCTTATATCAGAGCCAGCAATACGGGTTATCAATTTTTAGTCAACCTGCGAGGGCCAGGGGGGACATTCCCCACAATTCCGATGCGAGATATTCTGGAAAACCGTATTCCTCCTGAACAGTTGAAAAATCGAATTATTGTAATTGGTTCTACCGCCTCTAGCATTAAAGATTTAGAATTTACTTCCTATAGTGATGGGGTTTTTAAAGCATCTATCCCTATTTATGGTGTTGAGCTTCAAGCTCAATTAATCAGTCAAATTATCAGTGCTGTTTTAGATGGTCGCACCTTAATTAAAGTCTGGCCAGAACCTTTAGAATGGCTGTGGATTTTCGGCTGGTCTTGGGTCGGGGCGGCTTTAAGTTGGAAACAACAATCCCCCCGTCGTTCTCTGGGTTTAATTATTTTAATTACCATCGGGATAACCGGAACTACTTACCTGGCTTTTTTAGGAGGGTGGTGGATTCCTGTGATTCCTGCTAATCTGGCTTTAGTGGGGTCTGCGGGAGTAATTATTGCCCATTTTGCTCATTTACAAGGACAGTTAAAACGTTCTACGGAATTTTTACAAAGTATCATTAATACGATTCCTGACCCGATTTTTGTGAAAAATAAAGATCATCAAAAAATTGTCTTGAATCAAGCCTATTGTAAGTTTGTCGGTTATCCTTTAAAAGTATTAATGGAAAAACGTGATGAGGAACTTTTTCCTAAATATGAAGCGGAGCTTTTTCGCCAACAGGATGAACAGGCATTTCACACGACTTGGGAACAGGAAAACGAAGAACAATTAACCGATGCTCATGGTGTTACCCATTATATTGCTACGAAGCGATCGCTTCACCAAGATGCGGCGGGAAATTTATTTTTAGTCGGTGTGATTCGAGATATTACAGAACGTAAACTATTAGAAGATAATTTGAAACAAATTGCCGCCGAACTGAAGCGCTCAAATGCTGAATTGCGGGTTTCCGCCGAACATGACCCCCTAACGGGACTTCCCAACCGTACCCTATTTCAGGAACGCTTAGGCCAATCAATAGAATGGGCCACCAGTCAAAATCGTTTAGTCGCGCTGTTGTTTTTAGACTTAAATGACTTTAAGCACGTCAACGATAATTTAGGACATCAAGTTGGAGATTTACTGCTTAAAACCGTGGGTGACCGACTCAAGGGGTGTCTACGGGGAAGTGATACCGTCTCCCGCTTAGGAGGAGATGAGTTTACGGTCATTCTTCCGGGTATTCCCAGTAAGTCGGACGCGGCTAGAGTCGCCCAAAAAATTCTCGATACGATTACTCAAGATACGATTTTAGAAGGACACCGGATCTTGATTACTACTAGCATTGGGATTAGTATGTATCCTACCGATACTCAAGATCTCGAAACTTTAATTAAGTTAGCGGATACAGCCATGTATCGGGCTAAAACCACCGGAAAAAATTTGTATGAGTTTGCTAGTTCCTAAGTCCATTTAGCTCATCAACTTTGTCAAAATGTGGGAATGAAGTGGGTTGTAAACAACTCTGACGGATAACTCAGTGTAAATACGGAATATAATTGATATACTTGAACCATTAAGGCAGTTTTGTTATCGTTGGCTGCCCTGGTTGAAATATCCAAAGTTTAATTAGGGGGTAAAACGATTGTGGTTTCTAGCCTAACACTAAAAACACTAGCATGGGTTAGCCTTTGGCCCTTAAGTGTTGCCCTAATTTTTGCTATCGTGCTAAGGTTAGGGGCGACCACCCAAGTTGATTTTTCTCAATTTCACAACCATCTGAATACCTCATGGATCATCTGCCAGTATGCTCCTCCTCCCACCGGAGATGCTCCCGAAGGAGAAGGTTCTGGCTCACGGACTTAACCTACAACAGGCGGTGATTTCCAGGTTTGATTTCCTTGAATTAAAGTATGTACTTGCCAGCTTGGGTCTGACTGTGGATAATCTTGTCGATAATGACCCCCGCGACTTTCTCGACGAAACGCTGCACTCTTCAAAATTAACTCACCAATATTCAGTAAGTTACGAGTTTCCCCCCACTGTTTTAAGTCATAATCTGCTATCCCCTGAATTTCCTGATCATCAGAGGAATACGGTTGTAAACCCGATAAAAATTGGCTAAGGGGTAAAGCTAAAAATTCTTGAGACCATGCTTTCACCTGAATTAATCCCTCCTCCAAGTGATCAGACTGGCGACAGATTCCGGCACTTTGCCAGAGTACATCGGGCAAGTGGGATCGAATTGTCTTAATCGTAGCATATTGTTCCTGCCAATGGTCGCTAGGTAATATTAATGACTTCACCTTTTTTGGGGAAGAAACCTGATCATCAGCCCTAACTTCCGGTGCACCGAGATTGAGATTTTCAAGAGATGCCAGTTGAGCGCCAAACACTAGACATTCTAACAAAGAATTACTCGCTAAACGGTTAGCCCCATGTACCCCCGTACTAGCCGTTTCTCCCACCGCATAGAGACCAGGAATAGAGGTTTGACCTTGGTTATTGGTAACAATACCCCCCATCCAATAGTGGGCTGCTGGGGTGACGGGGATCGGTTGATTCAAAATATCAATCCCCCACTGTTGGCAAACCTGAATAATATTCGGAAACCGATACCGAACTTTGTCTGGGGGAATTGACCGTAAATCTAACCAAACTTGTTCCGCATTCGCGCCCGGTATTTGACGTAACTGTTGCAAATGGTTAAAAATAGCCCGACTCACCACATCTCTAGGCGCTAATTCCCCCTGTTGATGATAATCAAACACAAACCGCCGACCTTCAGCATCAATTAAGTGGGCGCCTTCCCCTCGCACCGCCTCACTAATTAAAAACCGAGGCGCCCCAGGTTGGGTTAAAGCGGTGGGATGAAATTGGAAAAACTCTAAATCTCGCAGTAAGGCCCCGGCTCTCCAAGCGATGGCGACTCCATCCCCCGTACTAACTTCGGGGTTAGTGGTATGAGCAAAGACTTGACCACCTCCCCCCGTTGCCAACACAACAGCCGACGCCTTCACCCAATAAATCTGCTGATTTTGAATTAAACTCATACCCTGGCAACGTTGGCCAGAGGCATCCATCCATAAATCTAGGGCAAAGGCTGGAGAAATAATTTTAATATTCGGTTGTTCTAAGACTCGCTCAGTTAAGGTTGTAATTACTGCGCGTCCGGTGGTATCGGCGGCGTGCAGGACGCGATGACGGGAATGGGCGGCTTCTAAGGTCAGGGCTAACTGGGTTTGATGCCGATCAAAAGCCACGCCTAATTCGACTAAACGATGAATACATTCAGGGGCGTGATTAACTAAAAACTCAACCGCAGAGCGTTCACATAAACCCGCCCCAGCTTTCAACGTATCTTCTAAATGGAGACCGGGAGAATCATCCGTTGAAATGGCGGCGGCAATACCCCCCTGCGCCCAATCACTCGCTGACAGGGGTAAAATATCTTTACTGACTAGGCCAACACTCAAATGTTGGGGTAAACACAGGGCGGTATATAACCCCGCCGCCCCTGTACCCACAACCAAGACATCAAAAGTTAAGGGCAGGTCAGAAGTTAAGGAAACATCCATAGAGGTCATGGGCTAGTGCCAGGATGAAGGGTTGGTTTCAAGTCATAAGATCTGGACACTCTCCAGACAAATTTAAACGGATTAAACTGACTTTACAAATCATGTTAACTTTTTTTAAACCTGTTAACATCATCCGTAAAATCTGAGCAATCCGTCTAAATTCCTCATCTACTGTTCAAGGCGTGTTGCCTCTCGGCGACTGGGTTTTTCTTATAAAAATCAACACCGAACACCGAACATTCTGACACTAAATCCCCAGAATAGCCTAGTCGTAAGCCCCAACATTTAACCGTTGGTCGCCTTCGATAAACACAGACTCAGGAGTAGTTACGGTAAAGTTATCTAAATTCTTTTGCAGAATTTCTTTTTGTTTTTCTGTCAAATCAGAAATTTTCAATACATCTTCAACGGAATTGTATGGCGCATTCTTAATAATGATTGACCCTAACTTCGGAAACATTCCTTTGTATTGACGAAAATCCCGCAGGTCGCTATTATTTAAGTCCAATTTATTGCGAACCTTAGCCATTTTTTCATCAACACGATTTTTCCGAGGGGCTTCCGTTGCTAAGATCGGAGAAGCAACCCCATACTGCATCACATTCAAGTTTGTGGCTACAGCACTTTGATGTCCAGTCCATCCTAGACAACCGACTATCAAAACTAACACAGCCAACAGGCGACTCAATCGTTTCATCAACGCTCTTCTCCCAACTGACATAAACAGCATTTACAAGAATTTGATATTTTCAAGGCATAATGAGTGGCAAAGTGTATTCTACCATCTTCTTTACCCCCAACTTAGTAGCAAAGTTGAATAGAAAAACTCGCTGCGCCCCTCGCCAACCAGCCCGGATTTGGCAGTCAAATCAAATCACAGTTCAGTTTATGCTGTTGTCAACCTTTTCCAGTTTTATGTAAACTTTCTTAAAATTTGTTACGGTTGTGGCATGGAAGATCGAGAATTTGGGGCTATTGAGATCGCAGTCCCACACTGATTTGGTGGTTATTTTTTGGTGAGCGTGAAATTCAGTTGATCACAATTTCCCCTCACACTTGCAGATTATCCGTCTTCAAAACCTTTCGACGGTGGGTTTTGCCCACCGTACAATCTATGTTATTGAGTCGCAGTAACCAAAGTATTTCCAACCACTTCACCTTTTAACATTCGTCCCGCCGCTTCCAATAACTGCTCCTCTAAATAAGGCTTAGTAAAGTAACCTCTTGCCCCCAAATTAAACGCCATTTGACGGTGACGATCCGCACCCCGAGACGTTAACATCGCAATCGGTAAATTCGTTAACGCCGGATCTTTTTGCATCCGAGATAACAACTCCAACCCATCCATCCGAGGCATCTCAATATCGCAGAACACAATATCGCAGGGTAAACCCGATTTCAGTTTTTCCCAAGCTTCCTTACCATCACGCGCCTCCTCAACTCGATAACCCGATTTTTCAAACGTAAGCGAGAGCAGCGATCGCACCGTAATCGAATCATCCACAATCAACACCGTCGGCTCAGACTTCTGCGGGAGCACCTCAGCCGTCGCACTACCCATCTGCCAAATCTTGCCCGCCGCATCCTTGCGAATCCGACCCATCGCCAGATCAATCAGTTCCAACACATCAGCGATCGCCACAATTTGACCATCCCCCAACACCGTCGCCCCCGCAATCCCAATCGGTTTCGGCACTGGCCCCTCCAGAGGTTTGATCACAATTTCCTGTTCAATCAACACCTGATCCACCTGCACCGCCAAATAACTACTCGAAGACCGCAGGACAATCACCGAAATCATATCCTCCTCAGCATTCGCACCATACACATTCCCCCGACCCAAATGGCGCTGATAAGTCAACAACTCCCGCAAATGACGCAAAGGTAAAATAGTCCCCCGCCATTCCAACGCCTTACTACCATCCTCCATCACCCGAATCTGTTCACGGGGAACATCAATCATATCTTCCACCCCATCCATTGGGAAAGCAATCCGCACCCGATCGCTCACACAGCATAACGCCCTGGAAATACTCATATTCAAAGGCAACCGAATCGTAAACGACGTCCCCTTCCCCAACGTCGAATCCGTTGTAATCGCCCCCCGAATATCCGTTAAACTCGTTCGCACCACATCCATCCCCACCCCTCGACCCGCGAACTCATCCGCCACATCCTTAGTGCTAAAATTAGGCAAAAACAACAGATCATAAATCTCCAGATTGCTCATATTTTGAGCCTCTTCAGGAGTAATCAACCCCTTCTGAATCGCCTTATCTCTCACCCGACTAACATCAATCCCACCCCCATCATCCGAAACCGCAATAATCGTTTGATTCCCTTGATGAAACACCCGAATCGTAATTCTACCCACCGCCGACTTTCCAGCCGCCGTCCGCACATCCGCAGGCTCAATTCCGTGAGTAATCGCATTATTAACCAAATGAATCAACGGATCATGCAATTTGCCCAATAACATCTTGTCAATTAAAGTATCTCGACCCTCAACAAACAACTCCGCTTGTTTGCCGCACTTAATTGAAATATCCCGCACCGGACGTTTGAGGGCATCCGCCTCACTCCCAAAAGGCTCCATCCGTGCCCGATTTAACCCCTCCTGCAACGCCGTAGTAATCCGTCGTAACTCCCGAGTCACCTGATCAGCCTCCTCCACCAAGAACTCAATATCCGCCGACGACTCCCGTACCCGTACAATTAACTCAATAATCTCCTGAGACAAAGTATGGAAAGGAGTAAAATGATCCATTTCCGTTGAGTCTAAATCCGTATTCGGGTCATCATCATGAATCGAAGCCGTTTGACCAGACCAAAAAGGTTTGCGACGGTGAGACAGCAGGGAAATTTCCAAAAGCGATCGCTCATAAAAATCCTGCATCCGTTGACCCACATCCCCCAACAGAGAAACCTGATGCAGCAAATTGTCTAAAAACTGTCGCATCCGTTCCTGATCTTGTTCCAAACTATTACGGTTAACCACCAGTTCCCCCATCAAATTACTGAGGTTATCCAGTTGTTTCACCGGCACCTTAACAATCGGTTCCGCAATCGGTTTCGCAAACGTCCCTCTGGGAACAGAAGCCGAACGAGAACGAGGCGGAGTATCCTCAATTAATCGGATTAACGCAGTAAAATCTGAATCATCTTCAGAAGACAGCGACTCCGTATTCAAAGGAACTTGCCCACGACCGTGACTAGGTGACTTAGAAGAACTAGGTTTTGAAGGTTCAGCAACAGGAGATTGAAGAAGCTCATCTAAATTAGAAAAAGTATCCTCCTCTTCTGTCGTCGTTACCGAAGCCGATTTTTCCGGTACGGTAGGCTGACTGTTTCCCGACCCTTCACCGAGCAAAGCATCTAAACTCGCAAAATCATCATCCGGTAGTTCCAGGCTGGGCTTCGTTTTAGCCATCGCCTCCAAATTTTGGGATACCCTCGTAGTGAGTCCTGAAGGACTCTCATCCTGCCTCGTAGTGAGTCCTTCAGGACTCTCATCCTGCGATCGCTTTATAGTAGAAGAAACCGATACCTCCACCTCAGAACCCATTTCACCTTGCAAAAGTTCCTCAAACCAATCTTCCTCAGTCGTAACTTCCAACACCGCCATCTGGGTATCAGCATTCACCTGCGGCGAAAGGTGCGTCTCTAAACCGAATTGGGATTGTTGGTCAAACTGGTCAAACAGTTCATCCAAACTTTCCGCATCCTCCAATAAATCCGTGATTTGCTCAGGAGAAGTAGATCCAAAACCCCCTGATGAAACCCCATCTACCGTACCCGAAAAATCGGGATTAATCTCTAGCAATTGATCAAAGAAATCATCAAAACCTAGTGCAGGCTGATTCTGTCTTATTTCTCCGATCATCGGCGGTGTCACCGTCAGAGTTTCGGGTAGAGCCGAGTCCGCATCGGTGAGGTTATCGAAGAAACTCGCTAAATCCTCATCAACATTAGAGGTAACGGGAGAAGCCGCTGCCGACTTTTCTCTGGGTTTAATGCCCCCCTCTGCTGGTGATTTGTAACCTTTAGCTTCCGCCTTATTAAACCCAGTTTGTTTTTCCTCCAGCAAATCGAAAAAGTCTCCCTCCAGGGCATCTGCCGCCATCTCCGCTCCCGTCAGAGTCTCCGTTGTTCCCTCATCAGCAGTATGATCCCATTCATCCAAACCTTCAAATAAATCCTTGAGGCTGTTATATTCTTCCTGGGTAATTTCCGGGCCATTTTGAGGGTTTTTTCTGTAATCGTGACTGGGGGTATTACTGGGATTTGTCGCCGAATCTGACCAGTTAGCATCTAACAAAGGGTTCGTGAGAGTCGAAGAACTCGATGGGGATTTCTTCTTGGTATTCCCAGACTTCGATGGACTCGATTTAGCAGCAGTTCCTCCCGACTTGCCCGCTCCCTTTGTCCCAGAAGCCTTGGGCTGACTTGAAGCCTTAGAAGTCCGGGATGACGAAGGAGATGGAGTCTTAGATTGGGATTTTTGCGCCTTTGGCGGTGTTACGGGTTTAGATAAAAGACTGGTAATCGACTCTGTGATAACAATTTCTCCCTCTCGATTCGCTAAAACGAGTTCTTGAGCTTCTTTAATTGACTTAATAACCACGGGAGCCAAACTCCGATAAGTATTATCAGGATTAGCGATCGCTTGTTCCAACGTTTCAATAAATTTAACCCAATTGGGTAAATCAAATAATTCTCCCCCCCGCGCCAAACTCCGACAACTTTCAATTAACGCTTGACGAGTTTGTGGTGTTTCTGGTTGTTTGAACTGTTGCAACATTTCTCGCAACCGTTCAGGAACATCACTCCCAAACACCAAATCCTTAGCACTGCTAACCGTCGTTTCTTCGCGGGACTTCGATGGATTTGCCCCTGGTACAACACCCGAATTCATCCCACGAGAAAGCGGTGCAGGCGGACGGGTCTCGACTTCAGGCGGTCGATTACTCACCCCCTGTTGTTGCACCACATTTTTAATATGATAATTTAACGCTTCAAAAACAGGCTCAACATCCTGCAAAATTGCACTAGCAGCTTCTTCTGTTAACCCATAAGGCCCTGATAATTGATCAATCAAAGCTTGTAAAGTATCAAAAACTTGTAAAAATAACGATTCTAATTGTTGATCAACAAATTGAGTCGGAAGACGGTTTTCCTTGAGAACCTTAAAACTATCTTCCAAGCGATGAGCCGTTTGTTGAATACTATTGAGTCCCAACATTGCGGCACCACCTTTTACCGAGTGGGCGGCTCGGAATACTTCATTGAGCAGTTCTGGATCTTCAATCGTTGTTTGTAGATTCAGTAATCCCTGTTCAATCGTATTGAGGTGGTCTTTTGCCTCCTCAATAAAATAGCCCATAATCCGTTGTTGCTGTTCAATTTGCATATCAGTTGACTGTTGACTGTTGACTGTTGACTGTTAACTGTTAACTGTTAACTGTTGACTGTTGACTGTTAACTGTTAACTGTTAGCTTTAT
Organism: Planktothrix serta PCC 8927; assembly: GCF_900010725.2. NCBI lineage: Bacteria > Bacillati > Cyanobacteriota > Cyanophyceae > Oscillatoriales > Microcoleaceae > Planktothrix > Planktothrix serta. The sequence goes on from NZ_LR734844.1 coordinate 220,313, forward strand.
TAGTTTTTAATAAAACTATTCCCCATTCGTAATTCGTAATTCGTAATTCGTAATTCGTAATTCGTAATTCGTAATTCGTAATTCGTAATTCGTAATTCCCTGTTCCCTGAACGAATAACTGATTAACTTTTCTCTGAAGCATCAACGCGGAAGCGTTCCACTGAAGTCAGGAGGTCTCGCGCCACACCGACCAGTTTAGTTAACGCACTAGAGACACCTTGGGCTTCTTGAGAAGTTTCTTGAGCGCTATGTTCAACCGCTCGCATCACCTGGGCGACGGCGCGGGCGGTTTCATTTTGTTCAACAGTATCCGCCGTAATTGAACGCACCAGCACATCAATCCGGTTTGTCACCTGGATAATGTCATCAAGAGCACGCTTCGCTTGTTCGGCCAGACGAGTCCCCTCAATCACCTGTTGATGACCTTGGGACATTGCCATCATCACCGTGTTAGTCTGACTTTGGATTTGCATCACAATTTGTTCGATATCCTTTAAGGATTTCGCCGATTTATCCGCTAACTGTCGGACTTCATCAGCAACGATGGCAAATCCTTTACCCGCCTCTCCAGCCCGTGCCGCCTCAATACTAGCGTTTAAGGCGAGTAAGTTAGTTCGGGAAGCAATTTGAGAAATCAGCCCCACAATCTTAGAAATTTCTTGAGATGATTCTCCTAAACGCTTGACTTCTCGGCTAGTTTCTGCTACGGTTTCCCGAATTTTCAGAATCCCGGCCACCGTCATTTGTACCGCTTCCCCCCCTTTGGTGGCTACCGCCGCCGCCGAACGCGCCACTTCTTCGGCTTCCCGGGCACTTTCAGCCACCCGTTGAATCGCATCAGTGAGCACCTGTACCGAATTTAACGTAGCAGCCAGTTCTTCCGCTTGTCGGAAAGCATCTCCAGCCACATCCTTAGCGAAGGTCGCACTATCGGTGGCCCCCTTACTGACTTGACGGGCGGCTTGTTTCACCTGAACAACGATTTCCCGCAGGTTTTGGATAGTTAAGTTAAAAGAGTCCGCCACCGCCCCTAAAACGTTAGCCGTGACTTCTGCCGTTACAGTTAAATCTCCCCGTGCTGCTCCTTCCACATCATCCAACAGCCGAATCACCTGACGATGTAAATCATCTCTAGCATCTTCCTGTTCCTTAGCCTTACGTTGAGCTTCTCGTGTAATATTTTGAATAAATTGAGCAGCATGGTTAAATTTAGCGGACATTCTGCCAAACTCATCCTCTGCAAAAATCGTCGCGCGGGCATCTAAGTTGCCTTTACTAATCGCATCAAATTGAGCTTGTAAATTGTCTGTAGCTTTAGTAATTTGTTGAGCACTGATGCGGCCTAATCCCCAAGCCGCTAGAAAACTGGTAGCCCCGGCTACGGTGGTCATCAACCATCCTGTGACTCGCAGATAATCCACAACTTCTCGTTTATTTTCCAACGAAGCCGTCCGAGTGGCAATATTGGTAGTTGTTGCGACTAAAATTAGGGTAACGAGTCCCGTTCCTAGGGCTGTATATAAAGGTTTACGTTTAAGGGAGGTATTTTCCAAGAAGGAGAATGGCCCTTGGTCTGCTGTAACCGTTGTATCCATCATATCCCCTAAATCGGGGCTTAAGGTTGTCACAGCCGATGCTGTGTAGGCACTATTAAAAATCTCATCATCCCGAATGGATGAACTATCACTATCGAGGGTGCTATTGTTAGAAGTGTTGGCAAATTGACCCTCTAGGTTGCCAAAGTCTGAATCCATGTAAAGATCTTGATCACCATTTGCCGTCATATTAAAATCGGCAACGTCATCAAACTCTTCAAAATCTTCTAAGAAATCATTCTCCGTGAGTGCTGGAGCTTTGCCATTTTGAAAACGGCTACTCATGTCATTCATCTCAGGAGTTAAATCAAAGGAGTCCCCAAAGGTATCCTCATTCAAGGGTTCAAGATCAAAACTATTGGGAATATCTATAGCATCAAAGACCCCATCATCATCTTCCTCATCTTCCTCATCTTTCTCATATTTCTCATCCACATCAGGGGCACCGAACGCACCATTAGCTGTTGAGCTTGAAGCAGCAGATCTAGGATTAGAAAAATAGGAATGATGCAGAGCATTATTGGTCAACAGGGTTTCCTCTTCGTTGCTTTCTACCGTACCGGAAAAATCAGCATCCACCCCTTTAAAGTTCGCCGTCATGTTAGGAGGTTCATTGGGTAAGGGAACAGCATTATCGGCATCATCAACGAAGGGTTCCGCAGTCCAAGTAAAACCTAAATTGAAATCGGGGTCAAACTCATCTTCCTCAAATAGCGGAGTTTCCAGGCTAGATTTTTTCCCATTCTGGGATACAGGTTCATGACTGACAAACTCCACCGATGGCTCAACCGCATCTTCTAGAGGTGCAAAAATATCATCGAGTTCTTCTTCAAAACTAACGGAAGATGAAGCCGTAACCCTTTCAGGACGAGCGGTAGAGGACTCATGATTAACCCCATTGAGATCTCTGTTATTTTCAGGGTCAGATTGGTATTCCTGTTGTTGCTCACCGAGGCCACCCATGCCATCGCTGTCCAGGTCATCCAGGTCGAGAAACTGAGTGGGTTGAGGCGGATAATCCATCTCTGACTCATCAAAGGTAGGGAGTGAATTAACATCAGGGTTATCATCCTCTGTGCTGGGAGTTGAGGAATTGAGAATATCTAATAGGTCATCATCAGAGGAAAATAAATCTCCGCTTAACTGTTCAATATCACTGACGGCTGATTCATCTTCATCGAAAATAAAAGGCGAGGAAGATGCTTGCTCGTCATCTTCTTCCATTATAAACGGATCTAATTGGGTGAGAGAAACGTGATCGTCTAAGGGGTTTAAAATTTCTGTTCCTTCCTCCAGGTCATTCTCTAAGGTAAAGGGATTATCGGTAGCTTCATCAAGGGGAGACTGATTCCCATTTTGATGGAAATTTTCGGCTTCATCGTCCAAGTTCTCTAACTCTAAAACACCCATCGAAACGCCCAGGTCAGGAACCGATGAGTCTAATTCAGAATTCTCTAATTCTTGGAAATCAAAATTTTCCTGCAAATCGTTGAAATCCTCCAGGTCTACCTCATGACTTAATCCATTCATGAGATTGCCATTGAGAGGGTGAGTGGGATCAACATCGGGGGATTCCAAGTCTACATTAGACTTGAATAAATTCATCCCAGATGTGACCTTTGCGGAACCATTTGTTTCTTCTTCTATCCAACTCAAATCTTCGGTGAAATCAACATCCGTACCCTCGATTTCTTCATCCAAAAGCGCATTAAAAACCGCTTGAGAATCGGGATTATCGTTGAAAGCACTCCTAGGAGAGTCCACTAAGTATTGATCAGTATCTGCTAAGGCTTGGTTAGCTTGTTCGAGTAATTCGGCATCATGAGTTAAGTTTAAGACTGCGATATACTGATCACGGGCTACATCATACTGTTGTAAGCCGTAGCCATAGATATGACCGCACAAAAGACGAGCCGATGGATTTTCTGGATAATCTTCCACCAGTTGGTAAACCAGCGCCGCCGCCTGTTCGTAATTTCCCTGACAGTATGCTTCCTCCGTTTGCTGATATTCTTGTAGGAAGTCTGTGCTTGTTGCCATGAGCGATTCCCCTTTTGATTTTAAAGTTTAGTGTTGTATGGCTTAAAAGTTAAGATTTCAATGTAGGAACGGAATCATACCGAGGTAATGAGGTCTATACTAGATTGTTTAATCATAATACCCGTGCTTCCGTTTTCAGTTGGAACTAGAAGTTCACCCGTTGGGCTAAAGAACCCTCTTAGGGGATATCTATTTCCCGCTTTAAAAGGTTTAGCTTAAACAGTTTTATAATCAATTAACAATCAACATCCTCTGGGTTATGGGATGAACCCTGCCTGTGGCGGGTTAGGTTGCCCAGCGAGCCGATCGCAAAATTGCCACTTGGTCTAGGAGTCGCAGATATTGTTCACCTGCATTTCCCAGTTGCCACTCTCCTTTAATAAAAGGAGCCATACTATCATTGACTTGAGTGGGCATTTGCATTTTATCAGGGTCAAGCCATGCCATGTCATTGAGGGCATCAACTGCTAACCCTAATATAATGTCTTGGTCTTCGACTGCAATTACATGGATCTCGGTTCGGTCTGTGTTCAGAGGAGTTGAATCTCCTAAAAATTGACCTAAATCAGCTACCCAAATCACTCGACCTCGGAGGTTGAAGGTTCCGAGTAATAGCGGGGAAACATTGGGAATCGGAGTCATGCGGTCTGGGGACTGAAATAGCACCTCTCGAATTCCAATCGCGGGAAGGGCAAATTCATTCCCTGAAGGCACGAAAAACCGCAAATGGGGCTCGCCTTCGGGGGTTTCCAACTCTTGAAATTCTGGACTGTCTGTTCCTGGCCCGGTTAAAAAATCAGGATTTCCCACCATAGTTGTTTTTCACCTACCCTCTAAGCAATTGTTTAACAGTTCCGACTAATTCTGTGGGCTGAAAGGGTTTAGCAATATAAGCATCTGCTCCTTGTTTCATCCCCCAGTAGCGATCAAATTCTTCCCCTTTAGAAGAACACATAACGATGGCAATCTTTCGGGTCTTAGGATCGGATTTAAGGCGACGACAGAGTTCATAGCCATTCATCCGAGGCATAACAATATCTAGCACCATTAAATCGGGGCAGTTTTTTTGCACTTGTTCCAAAGCTTCTACACCATCACTAGCGACACTAACTTGTAAGCCACTATCTTTGAGAAGATTACAAATCATCTCCCTTTGGGTGACGCTATCTTCCACGACCATAACTTTATTCATACTGTCTGGCAGATTTTTTAGGTTAACGGGACGCAACTCCCCCAGGGAGAGGGATAAAACTGAAAAGGGCGGATCGGCGGAATGATTGTGCATCTGCTCGTTCGGTGATGTCTTCAGTTGTCAATCCCATCGGTATGGTCATGATCACTCAGTTTTTTTAACATATTGTTTGATTTCAAGTATAGTTCCTGACTCATAAACCCATAGAGTCAGTTTGCTGGTGTTCTCTTAACAACGCTAACGACTTTATATTATACAAATCTTTGACGGCTAGGATTTATCGAGCCTCTGTTTTTTTTCTGGAGGTTGTTGTCTGAGTTATTTCCCCTATAGAATTCGGGGGAATGTCAAAGGGTTTCTAACTCACTCATGAATTCATCTTCTAAATCTCTTTCTATAGAAGCATTCAGAGTTTTTCCCGGCCCTATATAGGTTTCGACTAAGGTTAATAACTCTCCATCTCCAAAGGGTTTAGTTAAGTAATTTGTAGCTCGAACCATTCGAGCTTTAAGGCGATCAATAAATCCATCAATTCCCGTTAACATCACAATCGGAGTTTGACGAAAAGCGGTAGAATTTCGTAACATAGCGCAGATTTCATAACCATTTAATTCGGGCATAGCAATATCACAAAGAATTAAATCGGGTTTAAGTTGAAAGACTAAACTCAATGCTTTTAAAGGATTACCAATAGCGGTGGCTTCATAGCCCTGTTCTTTTAAAATGATTTCAACCGTTTGCCGAATCACCAGATCATCATCAATACACACAATTCGAGGAGTGCGATTCCGATCTATGAAGGGTTCGGGGACGTTTAAGGTATTTTCAGGATAGGGAGCTAATAGTTGTACCAATCCCTGTTGGACATAAGGATAAATCACTTTTTTGGTCACGACGACAATATCTCGATGTAAATAACGGGCAATTTGACGAATCGAGGTTTTGCCATCGGCCCAACGATTGAGGGTTTCAAACACTTGGGGCTGTACTGCTTTTTGTAATTTTGATTGATCAGGAATCAAGGGACATTGATTCGGCGAGGTAATATGGGGATGGAATTTCTTCCATTCCTGAACTTGTTTGAAAATATTAGCTAATAACGGGCTAATTTCTAAGGTAGTTAACTGGGGGGCTAAACCTGATCCCATTTCAAAAATAAACGCCCCTTGATGTAAACTCAGCAGATCAAATAGAGTTTCCTGAACCATACAATGAACAATACTGCGAGCTAAGGCTGGGGTAATAACTTGATTTTCTAGTAATACCCATAAATACCCATACTCTGGAGCATTGACCGAAGCGATAAACGGAACTTCTAACTCAGCGAGAATGGTTTCAGCTTTATAGCGCCGTAAATAATCGTGTAATCTCCTGAGATTACCTTCGCTTTGACCCGCATAGATAATCCGACCATTCCAAGAGAACACTAACCAACATTGTCCAGTTAAACGGCTGGGATGGCGTTCCATTTCAGTCGTCACCTGGGATGAACTGTAAGCTTCTACCATGAGTTCTCCAGTCCTCTGGCCAAGCTCAATCAGTTGCAAAATACTGCGAATATCAATTTCGTTTAAAGAGCCTTGCATTTAGCAAGTTGCCTCCTGCAAATCGGTTTCAGTTGATGTACATCCTCTCATTCCCCCGAACCTTTCCCCCATTGCGATCATGAAATCAAGGCTTTCCTTATATTCTAGGAGAGACAGCCACTTCTGCACCGGATATTTAGCGATTAAGGGTTGACAGAATTTAAGGGAGCAATTTTTCAAGAATCCCATCTCCTTCAGGGGTGGGAATGTCAAAGTGGGCTAGACTTTTTTTAACCCTCAAGGTGCAGTGTTCATGGATTAACTGTTAACGGCTACTCCCAGAAGGTTTTATGATTAAGACAGCGAACAAATAGTGCTTGAACACCTCAAGAGGATAAAGGGCCGATGCTCTATTTAGCGGAAGTACAAAAGCAGAGTAGCAAATTTGGTCTCGGTGGCGGTAGGACTGAACTGAAGCTATTGGCTTGTCAGCGAGGTGAAAACAATTGGAGTGCTGTCTCAGGAGATGAGATCATCCTTGCTGAGGATGCGAACAACTTTAAGGATGGAACCTTAGTATTAGTGGATCTGAATACGGGTAAACAGGTACAGCGTATTCAAGAAGCTGCACGGCAACTCGTGGGGATTCTCCAAGATTTTTCTCGGTTGCAAGAAAAGTTTAAAACCCAACAAGAAGAAATTGAACAGTGGAAAGAGTCGTTGACTTACCAAAGTCAGGAATTAAATCGCCGCGAAATGGAGATGGAAGCCCGACGAGAACAGATGGAACAACTGGAGGAAGAATTAGAACGACTCGAACAGCAACGTCAAGAAATTGATCGCTCTAGGGAGGACAGTAGCCGTCTGCGTTCTGAAATTGACCAAGCTCGTCAAGATATTGAAACCACTCGCCAACAGTTACAAGATCAACGAAAACAACTTGAAGAACAACAGGCTCAGTTACAGGCCACTCCCTCTTTGAGTTCTGAACAGTCAGAACGTCTTCAGAGCTTGCTCAATCAACTGTCTAATCCGGTTTCGATTTCACCCTTACAAACCCAACTCCATCAGTCCTTAGAACGAGTTACGAGTGCTCAGAGTTGGCTGGAACAATATCAGCAACGGTTGCAAGCACAACGTTCGGAGGCTGAACAACTTCAACAAACTCTCGACAATACCACCCCGACCCTTAAACAACAATGGCAGCAATGGCAGCAAGCTCAGGATGCTTTGATCCAAAACCGTTCTGAGTTGGCCTCCCAACAACAATTACTGCAAACGAAACAGGACTACGCCCAAACCTTACAAACACTCATCCAAAACCGTCAAACTTTATTAGAACAGTTACAAGAATTAGCCTCTCGTCAATCTGAGGATGATCCCGTCGCCGTGAGCGTGAAAGTGGATGTTCAAGCGTTGGAGGCCATGCCCTTAGATCAATTACAAGCGGAAGTCCACAAATTGCAACAGGAGTGGGATCGGTGGTCTGGTTTTGTTAAAGAACAAGAGGAGGAATTAAGATACAAGCTCGAAGATATTGGGGAACTTCAAGAAAAACTCAAATCAGCAAATGATGCAGACCGAGAGAGTTTACAGACGGAATTAAGCGATGAACAAGATGCCTATCAAATGCTGAATGAAACCTTGGTCGGTCAGCGGCGCACTCTGAAAGAACGGGAGGAACATAAAACCCAATATCAAACGGTCTTACTCCGTCGTCAAGGTCTATCTCCGGCTACCGCCGGAGGTGCGGTTGATTTCAAATCGGTGATTGCTAATTTGGAAACTCAACAACGGGAACAACAACAGCAACTCCAAACCTTGGAAACGGAACTCCAACAATTGCGCTCTAGCTTGGATCAAAAGCAAACGGAGGTGAATGGTCAAGTTCAACAACAAGAACAAACCCGCCAACAGTTAGAAACTCAAGATCAAAGTTGGATCGAACAGCAACGAAGGGTGGCGGAACTGGGAGGACGAATCAGTTTGTATCAGGAAATGTTACAACCGATTCAAGATTCCTGGAATCAAGTTCGGCAACATTTGGATCAAACAACGGCCGAACTGAATCAATTGCTGGAAATGTCTAATGCTCAAACCCAAGCAACAAGTCAGTTACGGCAAGTTTTATCAGTAATCAGTAATTAGTAATCAGTAATCAGTGTAAGAGATAACTGATCAACAGGAAACAGTTCACAAACTCCGACTTAATCAACAGATTAGTATTTATTCTTTACTGATCACTGATTACTGATAACTGATAACTGATTACTGATTATTCCTCCTCAAAGCCTGTATCTTCTTCTTCTAAGTCAAGGGTTTTGTTGGGGTCTTCGGATTCAATGGGGATACAAATTAAGTTATCGTCTTGAGTATAAACTAATCCTTGTTGACGGAGTTTTCCCATTAGACGGGTTACGGTGACTCGTGTGGAACCGATGGCACTACCAATTTGAGAATGAGTTAATGACCAAGGTAAACGATAACCTTTAAATCCATCATCCCCATTACCACTGGCATAATATTCCCCATATTCTTCAATCAGTAGGGTCAAGAATCCTAGGAGTCGGTCAATAGTACGACGTTGACCCAAGGTGCTTAACCAGAGTAATTTTCGTTGATGTTGATACCGAAAGGCATCCAGAACTTCCCGACGAAAATGGGGCCAATTATCTAAATCATGCCAATACATCCATAACACGGTGGTATCGTCGGCGTGACTATAGGCTTGCAGGCTAAAGGGAGACTGGGCAACGAGTTCAAAAGGTTGACCAGCACCGACAAAACCTAAAAAGGCTTCATCTAAATTGCGATTCCGGGGTTTGGCATTAGGTTTACCCTTGGCGTATTCCAGTTGAGCACTGCCCACTAATCGCACTGCACCCCGTTGGACTAAATACAGTAATCCTGGACGAGCCGGAATTCGCTCATCTTTACTGAAACTTCGACAACGGTAATGTTCCTGCGCCCAATCTGTAATCCGTTGCCAGGTTAGAAACGGTCGATTGGAATCGGCTGTGATCGAAGATGACTGCATCATGAGATCTGGTAATTAAAAAATTGTTAATCAGAGTAAAAGTCAGAAGAGAGGCTGATCTACCCCCAAATTAGTCGGGTTTTGAATGGGTTCACAGAATTGACGGTCTATTCCCAAAGGTGTATTTTATACTTGAGACACAGGGATTTTAGATCTTTTAACCAATGTAACAAAAAACACATCCATTTTGAGAAGGATGACGAACCATTTTCGGGAATTTTGCCCAAAAAATTCTTGACCCGTTTCTACAGGGTTGGCTGCAATAGCTGAGATTTACACAAGTTTGGGGGGAAGTCCAATAGTTACGCCCGCTTTGGCAAAACGGTTAGGGATACAACTGAGACAAAGTTTACATTCCCAAGGGATTGATACGGTTGATTCTCAGGAAATTCTCGTAAATCGAATTAAACATCCGACACAGGTAATATACGGATCGGCGATCGCACTGAAATCGGCTTCCCAGTTGCATCAATCGACCTTTGAACTTGCTGAAGTGATCCTGACTAACTTCAGAAGTCTTCATTTAGGGGATTTTACCTTCGAGCTTCTCCCGTCGGGAATGCTTCAGTTTGTGTTAACGGATCAGGGAATGGCGAATTGGTTAGAAGAAATAATTTGCTACCCTTGGAAAAATACTCCGATTCAGGATTTGGCTATTTCACCAGAACGATTTAGAATTCAATATACTCATGCCCGATGTTGTTCTTTATTGCGTTTAGCCCATCGAGATCATCTCATTACTTTAATAGAATCTGATTTAATCTCTTTATTACCTTTAAAAAGGGATCGGATTTCTGCTGCGATTCCCTGGTTAACAGTCAAGGGAAAATTACAATTTATTGAACGCTGTGAATATCAACTTTTAACCCAATTTGTGAACATTGTAGATGTTCTTTTTTCATCATCTGATTCTTCCTCATGGGAAAAGCTTGCAGAGCAATTAAGTCAAAATTTTCAATTATTTTATTGTCAATGTCGCATTTGGGGAGAGGTGAAACAAAATACCCCAGAATTAGCTCAAGCTAGACTGGGTTTAGTTTTAATTACACAAATACTTCTCCAAATTTTATTAGAAGAAAAATTGGGAATTATGGCTCCTGTAGAATTATAATCCTTTCAGTTTATTTTGCTTTAATTTGATAAAGCTGTTAGAATCAAACAATTAATTGATTATCTATTTTCTGTTGATCTCATGGTTGCTGAAATTATTTGTGTCGGTACAGAACTGCTTTTAGGGGATATTCTCAATAGTAATGCTCAGTTTTTGGGGCAACAATTGGCTCAATTGGGAATTCCTCATTATTATCAAAGTGTTGTCGGAGATAACCCCGAACGTCTTAAAAAAGTGATTGCGATCGCATCTGAACGCTCTCAATTATTGATTTTTACGGGAGGTTTGGGGCCAACTCCTGATGATTTAACCGTGGAAACAATCGCAGATTTTTTTGGAGTTTCCCTAATCGAAAAACCAGAAATTATTGAAGATATTAATCAAAAATTTAGTCAACGGGGACGGGTGATGTCTGCGAGTAATCGCAAACAAGCATTAATTCCTGAAGGGGCAGAAATTCTGACTAATTTAACGGGAACTGCACCGGGAATTATTTGGAAACCCAGGGGAGATCAACTGACTATTTTAACCTTTCCCGGTGTTCCGGCGGAATTGTATCAAATGTGGTCAGATGTGGCAATTCCCTATCTTAAAAATAACGGTTGGTGTCAAGGAATTATTCAAAGTCGAACCTTAAAGTTTTGGGGGATAGCAGAATCAACTTTAGCAGAAAAAGTTGCCCCTTTTTTAGAGATGAAAAATCCCACTGTTGCTCCCTATGCTAATCATGGAGAGGTGAAATTAAGAATTTCTGCCCGAGCAGATTCTCAAGAACTCGCTCAAAAATTAATTATTCCCGTGGAAACCCAACTGCGAGAAATTGCGGGACTCGATTGTTATGGGGCGGATGATGAAACCTTAGCCTCAGTATTAGGATATTTATTACTCAAAAATAATTCTACATTGAGTGTGGCAGAATCCTGTACAGGGGGAGGATTAGGACAACTGCTGACCGACATTCCTGGGAGTTCTGAATATTTCCTCGGTGGTGTGATTGCTTATGATAATACCGTGAAAGCCTCTGTGCTAGGGGTCAACCTTGATGATTTAGCAGAATTTGGGGCTGTTAGTGCAATTGTCGCCCAACAAATGGCCCTGGGGGTAAAAACTTTATTAAAGACGACTTGGGGTTTAAGTATTACAGGGATTGCGGGGCCAGGAGGAGGGACAGCCACAAAACCCGTCGGACTGGTTTATATCGGTTTAGCGACAGCCAACGGTCAGGTTGAAAGTCTGGAATGTCGTTTTGGCCAAACCCGGAGTCGGGACTGGATACGCCGGGGGAGTGCCAGTAGTGCCCTTGACCTTCTGCGCCGTCGTCTAAGTTCGTGAGCCGGGGAAACCAGTAGAGACGTTGCATGCAACGTCTCTACACAGCCAACAGCCAACAGCCAACAGTCAACCGTCAACAGTCAACAGCCAACAGCCAACAATTAATACCCCTTGCGTAAATTTGTAAAGATTTGTTATGATGAAAGTGCTAAAGTTTAATTTAAAACCTAAGCACAACCTGTAAAAATTGGTAAGATGTAATTAGTGCAGTCTCTCTCAAGTCTTAGTTGAGACAGCCTGTATAACATCGGTTATCATCATCAAACCCGTTTTAATTCATCCTAAATGCAATTGCTCTAGGAGATGAGTTAAGCCGTTAAATTCTCTAAATTCCTGAGATGGGTCTGAGGGTGTCGTGTTAGCAAATGCTTAAAATTTCCAAAATTTTTGTTAGGTTTTAAGCGTGCGGTAACATAATAAAATAAAAAATATCTCGGAGATATCTGTTCAGTATAAAACTTGCTAATCCCTAGCAACGCTGAGTTTTGAGCTATATGCCTAGCTTGGCTAAGAGTTCGGTTGCTGTTAACCTGCGGTCAAGTTGCGTAGCCAGTTTACAACGAGGAGCCCTTTGTTAAATGGAATATATTGATAGAATACTGGAAAAATTAAAAGAATGGGCGCGTGAGCTAATTGATGCCTTATTAGGCCCTGCGGCTCAACCCGAAGCAGAGCCAATTCCTGTACCAGTAGATGAACCCCGTCGTCGGAGGTAGTTGATTTAACGTTCTATAAGGTTACTCTGTTGCTAAGTCTTTTGATATTGCATGGCCCAAATTTGAATTTGTTGGGCCAGCGTGAACCCGAAATTTACGGGAAAACAACGTTAGACGGAATTAATCGAATGCTGGAGCAAGAAGCTCAGTTGCTTCAGGTCAAAGTCTCGATTATTCAGTCTAACCATGAAGGGGCTTTGGTGGATGCAATACACTCCGCATTCGGGCAACACCAAGGCTTATTGATTAATGCTGGAGCGTATACTCACACCAGTATTGCCCTTCGAGATGCCATCGCTGGAGTGGGTATTCCCACCGTTGAGGTACATCTGAGCAATATTTATCGTCGAGAAGCGTTCCGGCATCATTCTTTGATCGCATCTGTGGCGATTGGGCAAATTAGTGGATTTGGTGCAGAAAGTTACCGTCTAGGGCTACAGGCTTTAGTTCATTCCTTGAATGGGCAAGACCCCTGAGCTTATTGTTCCATGAAGCAAGATTCACTATATAGCCAGTTTCAGGGGGCTGTTCTCGGAGTAGCCATCGGTTATGAGTTGGGTCAGCGTTGGTTAAAAACCGCCTCGGTTTCTCATGGTAAGTCTTCAGGTTTGTCCGTGAATTGGGGCCAACGGATTTCCCAACTGACTCAAAGCTTAATCCAATGTCAGGGATTTGATCCGGTTGACTACTGGAAAGTCGGGAAAATCGAGACGGAAAAACCCCGACACCGGGAAACCGCTCTAAAACAATCGCTGCTATTAACCCAGGGGTTAAATTCGGGGAGTGAAGTGGCTCTGGTGGGCTTACCCCTGGCTTTATTCTTTCATGACAATTTGAGATCGTTACAACAGTTGGGATGGAATCAGTCAGAAGAGGAAGCTTATATTCAGGATGGGGTATTAGTCATGGCCGGAGCGATCGCGGAGATCCTAACACAAAACCCCAAACCCCAGCAGCTAATTCCCAACCTGTTACCGAAATTACGTCCAGAAACCGCCTTAACCGCTAAATTAGAACAGGTTCAAACCCTATTGCAGCAAAGGGCTAGTTTAGAAACGGCCGTTCGTCAACTGACTCAGACCTCAAAAGCGAGTTCCTTCAAGAGATTTGATTCTAACTTCGATCCTGAAAATTGGACAGCATTCGCCCTAGGCTTGTATTGTTTTCTCTCCACCCCTGATGACTATTCCTTAACGGTTTTGCGATCGCTGCAAACAGGATATCACCCAGAGATCACCGCCGCTATTAGTGGAGCCTTATCCGGTGCTTATCAAGGGTTAATGGGAATTTCAGTTCAATGGCGTTTAACCCTTCAGATAAAATCTTTATATCCTCAAGCTGATGCGGAGATTGAAAATGATTGTGTAGAATCAAAGAATTACGAGAGGGAACTGCTACAGTTAGCTAATAACTTGTTTGCGGTGTGGTTAGGGGTGTATCGTTAATCCCAATTAAACTTACCCCTTTTGACCCAAAAGGCTGCACAGGTTAACTTAGATATTATTTGTTAAAACCCGCAATCATGAGGCTCCCTTAAAAATTCCAAGCAATACTATAAAGTCAACAACCCACCACTGACTTGAGTACAAGTACAGTGGGGGCTTGAAATACAGCCCTAGTTGACCCGCCTAAGTCTTAACTGACTCCGTTATTTAGGTCAAGACACCGGGCGGATGCGTAGCTAGTCCCCTGCTCTGTCGCTGAGTATTAAACAGTCATTTGGGAGGCAGTGTACTCAGCCTAACAAGCCTTGATAACATTGGCAAAGCTAACTTTACCCTAGAAATAGGAGGGGGAGAAATCCCCAAACCCAATTAAACGCCCTACCGAGGCGGGTCTAAGCAGAACAATATCGGTAGCCTCAATCCTGTAATGCCAGCAGGTATGCCGGGGAGTTTCGCCACTTCACCAGGCACAACGGTTTCCTCCAAACCCCAAGAATTCACGATGTTGCATAGACCCCGCCCTCTCTTTCCTCTGATCCTTCGCAAGCTCAGGACCAAGCTGAGTACAGCTATGGCGGGAGTCTCCAAGGAGGAAGAAAGATGAAGATGAAACGGCTGCTAAAACCCTTGATCTAGCTTCAATGCTGATGAATACGCTCCATGCTCTGACGCAACAGATTGAACGGCTTTATCGCCGCACTCATCCCCCCTCGTCTTGTCCAAAGCCTTCTCCCACGGAAATATCCAGTTCCCTCCCTGGTTATACGGCTCCTGCTTGGCCCCCTCGTCCAGGTCGAAAAGTCAACAAAAATCAAGGCTCCTTCAGTAGTCCGACCTTTTTTTTAGTCGCCGTTGTTTCCTTAACCAGTGTCATGGGTGTGCGATTTTATAACCAGCCCAAACTGGATGTGGGTCGAGTCGCCTCAGAAACTATTTACTCCCCTTCGGATGCTAGTGTTCCCGATGTCAAAACAACGGATGAAAAGCGGAAATCGGCTGAAATTGGCGCTATTCCTGTTTTAGTGATTGACATTTCAATTAATCAAGAGATTAATCAAAAGATTCAAAGGGTATTAGAACAGGGCACCTCTATCCGAAACATTGCCCAACCCTTCCCCTTTATAGACAGAGGAATTTTATCTACGGAAGTTCAGCGTTATTTGCGTCAATGTCCAGAACGAGAATGGCAAGATTTACTGGCTCAAGTGGAACAGTTGACGGTACAAATTCCCTCAAATCCTAAACCTAAAACCCCAAATAAAAAAACCCCGACAAAATTTGCAGATTGGCAACAAGCCACCTTAGAACAAATTCGGCGACAGACTTTAATGCAATTGAAAGCCTATCGTCGGCGAACAACTCCGGTGGAATTTTCGCAATTGGTATCTGATGTCACTCAAGCCCGTTGGCGATATGCTAAAGCCTTAAATGCCTTTTCTCAGGAATGGTCTGTTGATCAAGAAATCTTTTATACTGAGTCTGTATTTGAATGGTCTGATCAGACTTGGTTGCAAACACAAAAGGGAGTGAATCAAATTACTCAGGAAATGCTGGCTCAAGGTATTGCTCCCGGCTTACCCGATGAAATTCTCAGGAAAGCGATTGAGATTCAGGTACAAAATACAATTCCTTTAGAAAGTCAATTATTTGCTACTCATTTATTTGCTGAAGTTTTAAAAGTTAATTTGGTCAAAGATTCTCAAGCAACCCGTCATCGTGCGGAGTTAGTTGCTCAAAAAATTGAACCTGTAATGGTGAATATTAGTCAAGGGGAAATGATTGTTGCTAGGGGACAAAAAATTACTCAACGGGATTTTGTATTACTGGATTATTTTGGTTTAAGTGAACGGGGAATTAACACGAAAGGATTAATCAGTCTTGTCGGATTAGTTAGTATAGGAATCGGAATTGTTTTATTAGTGGAATTAAAATTTCATCGGGGTTTACGTCGTCGAGATCGGTTATTATTATTACTCCTAACTTTAAGTACCCCGATTATTATCCTATTGAAATTACCCCTAATTAATTTACCCGCCGTGGGGTTATTAGTGGGAACTTTTTATGGTTCGGCTGTGGGTGTAACCGTTGTGGGTTTGCTCTCAATTTTGTTACCGATTGGGATGGAAATTGATAATGTACATTTAGTGGCTAGTGCGGCGGGAGGACTGGTCGGAAGTTTATTAGCAGGACAATCTCGGTGTCGGGAAGAATTAGCATTACTGGGGTTAGGGGTGGGAGTAACTCAAGGTGCTGTTTACTTAATTCTGAATTTAATGGCCAGTGCAACGGCGGGATCAATTTGGTATATTTTACTGAAAGTTGTAGGATTACAAATGTTAGAAGGAGTGGCTTGGAGTATTGTCGCCTTGGGGTTGAGCCCCTATTTAGAACATTTATTTGATTTAATTACACCGATTCGATTAGCTGAATTAGCGAACCCAAATCGACCGTTATTAAAACGACTAGCTACTGAAGCACCGGGAACTTTTCAACATACTATGTTTGTCGCTAATTTAGCAGAAGCAGCGGCTCAAGAGTTAGGCTGTAATGTGGAATTAGTCAGAACGGGAACCCTTTATCATGATATTGGAAAAATGCACGACCCGTTAGGATTTATTGAAAATCAAATGGGGGGGCCGAATAAACATGATACGATTAATGATCCTTGGGAAAGTGCGCGAATTATTAAAAAGCACGTTGATGAGGGGTTAGTAATGGCGAGAAAATATCGTTTACCAAAAGCGATTAAAGCTTTTATTCCTGAACATCAAGGGAATATGCAGATTGCTTATTTTTATTATCAAGCCCAACAATGTGCAAAAGATAATCCCCAATTGCAAGTTAAGGAAGAAGATTTCCGTTATGATGGGCCGATTCCGCAATCGAGAGAAACGGGTATTGTTATGTTAGCAGATTCCTGTGAGGCGGCATTGCGATCGCTCAAAGATGCCACCCACGAAGAAGCTTTAAATATGGTGAATAAAATTTTAAAAGCCAGATGGCAAGATCATCAATTAACAGATTCAGGTTTAACACGGGAGGAAATGAGTAAAATAGCAGAGGTATTTGTGCGGGTTTGGGAACAAGTGAATCACAAACGGATTGCTTATCCTAAAGCTGTATTAACCAGTCGATAAGTTGAATTATCCTTTCACGCCTGACCCGGCATCTGTGGGTACAATATAGCGTTGTAAGATTAAAAAGAATAGCAAAACGGGTGCAATGGAAATCACCGAGCCCGCCGCAATTAATCGCCAGTCTAAGGAGAATGTTCCGGCTAGGGTTGCTACTCCTAAAGGCATGGTATAATAGTCGGGTTGATCTAAGATTAATAACGGCCAAAGAAAGTCACTCCAAGACCCAATAAATACAAAGATTGCTAAGGTAATTAAAGCGGGTTTTACGGCGGGAATCATCACATTCCACCAAATTCCTAATTCTGAACAGCCATCAATTCTAGCGGCTTCTTCTAATTCTTTGGGGACACTTTGAAACGCTTGTCTTAAGAGAAATATTCCAAAAGCAGAAGCAATACTAGGAAAAATAATTCCTAAATAACTATTTCTTAATTCTAATTGTACTATTAATACATATAACGGAATCATTACAATTTGAAACGGAATCATAATTGTGGCAATAATAGCCGTAAAAATCCAATCTTTGCCTTTAAAGTTTAATCTCGCTAAGGGATAAGCGGCTAAAGAACAAAATAATAAATTCAAACTAACGGTTAAGGTAGCCACAACCAGACTATTAAATAAATAACGTCCAAAAGGATTGGTTTTCCAGACGGTAATAAAATTCTGAAAGGTGGGTTGACTAGGGATTAATTGAGGAGGAAATTGAAAGATATTTTCACTGGGAGATTTAAACGCCGTACTCACCAACCAAACCAGAGGAAACAGCATTAAAACAGCAATTATTCCGAGAATTATATAAATAATGACTGTTTTTAGGGTTTTATTATTTAAGTTAATTTTAGGAAATTGATCAATCATTTTTAATCCTATTACCTATTGCTTACTATAAATTTAGATTCTGTACAAACTGCATTTAACGGTTTATCCCAAGAATCAATGGGTAACGAGTTCAAATAAGCAAAATCAAAAATAATCCCCACCGTCGGAATTAAATTCCATTCGGGTAAACTCAACATTCGATCATAAAATCCACCTCCGTATCCTAACCGATATCCTTGATGATCACAAGCAACGGATGGAACTAAAATTAAATCAATTTCTGAACTCTTTAACATCGGTAAATTAGCATCTGGTTCAATAATACCATAATGATTTGTATGATTAGCATCTCCAGGTTGCCAACAATGCCACGTTAAAGATTGTTCAACACAACGGGGAAATCCCCATGTTTTAGGGGTGTTACTCAATAATAAAGTTAAATCGGGTTCTTGGCGAAAACTGAAATAGGATAAAATTGTTGTTGCTTGTTGAAAAAGCGGATTATTTTTTAAGTTTTGACAAATGCGATCGCTTTTTTCTTTCCAGTCTTTTTCAGATAAAGAACGACGTTGTTTAATCAGTAAACTTCTTAACTCAGTCTTAGTTTGATTCAACATCTATTTTATTAATTAAATCATTACAAGCTTCTGTTTCTTCTGATGCTATCCCTGTTGAAACTGGAAGCCCGTACAGACGTGCCATGCGTAGAGACGTTGCATGCAACGTCTCTACTCGTAGAGAATGGGCGATACAGGATTTGAACCTGTGACCCCTTCCGTGTGAAGGAAGTGCGCTACCACTGTGCTAATCGCCCGCACAATTTATTAATATAACACATCTTTTCCCGCTTGACAACTCTCTTTAAATAATTGGGTCAGTTTTTGGGCTTCAATATTGATATTGTGATCTTTAGCAACTTTAGCAGCACCGAGTTTTCCCATCGTGGCTAAATCTTCGAGGGGAGTAGTTAAGGCTGTTTTTAGGGCTAGGGTGAGATCTTCTAAAGACCCGGCGGGAACTAGCCAACCATTTTGTCCCGGTTCGACTAATTCAGGAATTCCGGCAATATAGGTACTAATCACCGGACGAGATAAGGCTAAGGCTTCCATGAGAACAACGGGCAACCCTTCGGCAAAACTGGGTAATACAAAGACTTGTGAAGATAAAATGTATTGTTGGACTTGGGTATTGGTAGCCCAACCTGTAATTTCAATATAATTTTCTAACCCGAAGCGATTAATTAATTGTTCAATTTCATTGCGAAGGGGGCCATCTCCCACAAAAACTAATTTAAACTCAAATCCTGCCTCCACAAGTTTACTAACGGCTTCAACTAAGATTAAATGACCTTTTTGTTCACTCAAACGACCGACACAAACGAAGCGACGTTCTGAAGGTAGAGGAACGAAAGGATGATCCAAAAACATCGGATCAACACCACAATGAACAATCTGAATTTTTGACCAATCTTGATAATTACACCAGCGAAATAGCTGACTTTTCCCAAAAGAACTAATCGCTACTACAAATTTAGCTTGTTTGATTTTTTCGGGTAAGGCGATCGCTCCAGGTTTATCAAATTCCTCTGGCCCATGTACCGTAAAACTATAGGGAGGGCCTCCTAAAGCCTGACACAATAAGGCAACGGTAGCCGAATTGGTTCCAAAATGAACATGAAGATGTTCAATCTTAGCTTGAGATAACCAATGTAATAAAACACAAGCTTCAGCCAGATAGATTCCATGCAGGACAACACCCCGTTCTGAACCCCAACCTAATTTTAAGGCTAACCATCCCGACTGCCCTAAACGCCAGGGATGAGTAAATCCTACCCGGAATAAATTCCAGAGTAAACCCCAAATTCCTACCCTGAGAATAAACCGAGTTTTTTCATATTCCTGCTGATCAGCCGTATCCACTAATTCTGATTCCAGAGATCGAATTGAGAAACGACTAACCTCAACTCCCTGAGCTTCCACAGCTAAGAGTTCACGACGTATAAAACTGTGACTAACTTTGGGATATTGATTAATTAAATAAGCGATTTTCATGCCGTTCAACGGGGTATTTAGTTGGCAGTTGTTAGTTGACCGTTAATAGCCTACCGACTCATCTGCCAATAACCAAAACTTGATAGAAAGAACTTAAGGCTCTAAAGATACCATGGTATCCCGTTGAGTTCTGACCCATTCCTGTTGCGGTTTTTTAAAGAAGCTAAAGTACATGGGTAATTTCCACAGAATATAAAAGGGAATACTCAACAGGGTTTTCCGGGATAAAATAGAACGGCCAAAGTTAGACCAGGTGATTAGGATAGCTGTTAATAACAGTGTTCCTTCAAATATTAAGCATTGCAAAGGCAAGGCGGAGAGATTGCAGACAGCCATTAACAAACTGGGAACCAAAGCCGCAACCCACAACATCACTAAAAATGCTAAGGGAGGAACACAGAGGTCTAAAGCAAGGGCGAATAAATCGAGGCGTTTTTGACGAATAGAGGCAGAAATCAGGAGAGGAACCTGGGTGTATAAGGTTTTTAAGTGTCCATGTTCCCAACGGGTTCTTTGGGTTTTAGCTGCTTTTTCTTGGGCGGGTAAAACTCCAATGATTTGAGCGTCTTCACAAAACATCGGGGATGCTCCCGATAACGCTAAATCAACACCAAGCTGCATATCTTCCACCAAATTAGAACTGGCTAGGGAGACTTTGCGAATGACTGACCAAGGAAACGCCATTCCAGTTCCCGTCAGAACACAGGGGCATCCTAAGCGAGCTAATCCTTGGGGACGAATGGAATTTTTAACTAAAAACGCAAAGGCAGAAATGGAATCTTTAGGAGTCGGTTTTTTAGGAGTTTCCATTAAATAGGTCGATTGCACAGGTCGCTGTTTGACCATTGCCTGTTGAGCAATTTTAGTGATCGTACCCGGTTCAACCCGACAATCGGCATCAATCATTACCACCACATCCGGTGGATCTTGGGCTAAAAAGTTTAAACCATAATCTAAGGCATAGCCTTTGCCTCGGTGTCCTAAATCATGACGCTCTAAAACTGTTGTTCCCAACTGACGGGCAATGGCAGCCGTTTCGTCGGTGCAGTTATCTGCAATCACTACAATTGTTTTTTTAGAATCAACTTGAGGTAAAATAGTATTTAACGTAGCTTCAATTTCCGATGCTTCATTGTGTGCGGGAATCAGAATAGAAACTTTAGGAGCAACAGCCCGAAACTGTTTATTAGGTGAGCCCTTCTGAATCAACGCAGCCAGACATTCAACAAAAAACACTGAAACCGGGATGGCTAAAGCCACAGCAATCAATGTTAATCCAATAATAAGTTGGGTTGTTATGCTCATAATAAAAAGCTGACGGGTCAAGATGATAAACAGAGTTTAAAGCATGATCATATCTTGTTCTTGCTGGGAGTCAACAGAATAAATCCATCATCTGGGGAAAAAGTTTACAGAAGTTTTACAATTTTTACGATTAACAGGGGTTATTTGATTTCTGGACATCTTCAGGTAAAAAACAGATTTTGATGTATAATCAAAGAGATTGAACAGAGTATAAAGCCCAAGAAGAAGGGAAGGTTGTTGTTTTTGTAGACCGATGGTTTGTTTTCGAGTTCTAAAACTTGTAATTGTTGTGGGCATAAACTTAAGTCTATGCCCTTACAAATTAGGACTTGGGAATGTCCAAACTGCGGAAAGCTGCATGATAGAGAAGAGATATGTTTGCTCGGTTTATGTTTTAGTTGGCTTCTGGTAATTTTATGCTGGTTCGATGTGTTGGTTGTTCTTTAACGCACTTAATTTTAAGCCTAGGAGTTCCCTTGATCTCCACCCTAGCTGTTCAGGCTCAAACCCCTCCTCCTAGGAATTCTGCGCCCCCCCTTTTTCAACAGGGACGGAGTGAAAATCCGGTTCACGATTTTCCTTATCTTTTAGGAGTGGGCGATCGGCTGCGAGTGGATGTATTCGGTGTAGAAAAATATACGGGTGAGCAACTGGTGCTTACGGATGGAACGATTAATTTGCAGGGTATTGGGCCTGTATCCGTTGCGGGTTTAACCCTTCCACAAACCCAAACCTTGATTGCTCAACGATATTCTAGTTTGCTCCGACAACCGATTATCACGATTACTTTAATTGCACCCCGTCCGGTACAGGTGGCGATTGCTGGGGAAGTTGTTCGTCCTGGTTCCTATAATTTATCTGGTACTCAACAATTTTCTCGACTCAGCCAAGCGATTTTAACGGCGGGAGGGATTACCCAATCGGCAGATTTAGCGTTAGTCCAACTGCGACGCGATGATCCGCGCCAACCCGTTGTGACTTTAAATTTAGAAAAATTATTGGATACAGGAGATTTAAACCAAGATCCGATTCTCCGCGACGGAGATAGTATTTTCATTCCCACTCTCACCACCTTTGAGCCATCTCAAGTGCGTGAGATGGCATCTTCGAGTTTAGCCGCACCCCCAAACCAATCGATTCAAGTGGTGGTGGTGGGAGCAGTATTTCGTCCTGGGGCTTATTCGCTGAGTCAAGATGGAGGTCTTACGGATGGGGGGGATGGAGGAAATGGGCTAAAAATTGTCAAAAGCAATTTACCAACCCTCACCCGTGCACTTCAAACGGCTGGAGGAATTACGAATATGGCTGATATTCGCAATATTGAAGTCCAACGCCTCACCCAAACCGGAGTGAAAACCACAAAGGTTAATCTTTGGGAACTATTGCAATCGGGAGATATCAATCAAGATCTATTTTTACAACAGGGAGATACGGTGATTGTCCCCAGTGCAACTGAAATTAATCCCACCGAGTTAGAAGAATTAGCGTCTGCTAGTTTTTCACCCGCAACGATCAATGTAAATGTGGTCGGGGAAATTAAACAGCCCGGTTTGGTTCAAGTTCGTCCGAATACTCCCCTGAATCAAGCTTTGTTAGCTGCTGGAGGGTTTGATAGCATTCGATCAAATAGGGGTACAGTCGAACTGATCCGTCTAAACCCCAATGGTTCTGTGACTCGCAGAAGAATTCAGGTAGATTTTAAATTAGGAAATGCACAAGCCAATAACCCGGTATTACATAATAATGATGTAATTATTGTGAATCGGTCTGTTGTGAGTAGAATTGCTGATACAACCTCCTCTATGTTACAACCTGTGGATAATGCCTTTACATTTTACAGATTAATTGAAAGTTTAATTCCCAAGAAAAACTCTGATTAAAAAGCATTGTAATAAGTCTTTCAGGGCTTCTTAAAACTTCTCTAATCATGGGTCAGAATCAGGTGTCGGGAAATGAAACCCGAAACCCGAAACCCGAAACCCGAAACCTGAAACCTGAAACCTGTTGTAGCATCTTAGAAGGGTTAAGGTTAGAATCGTAACAGGGGTATTAAATCACTATGTCACAAGAAATCCAAGTTTTTGAAGACCCACAACAGACAACGGAGCCGAAAAAGAGCAGTCCCGGTATCCGTCCGATTTTGCGGACATTACAACGCAAGGCGATTCTAATTATTGGGATGGCAGGAATAACCACTATAGCGGCTTTACCCTTTATCGGTGAGGCAGAACCTCCCATTTATAAAGGGAATTTTCAACTGTTAGTTGAACCTGTAACCAGTGAACAGAAATTAGCCGATCCATTAACGTTCACTCGTTCCGATGGACAAGTCAGCGATCAATTCTTCAACCTAGATTACCCCACTCAAATCCGAATTTTAACCAGTCCTGGAATTTTAAATAGCATTTTTGAACAAATTAAAACTCGCTATCCTACGTTTAAGGTAGTTGATTTATCGGATAGGTTAAAGTTGCGGAGGGTTTCTGAAGGTTCAGGTCGCACGGATCAAACCAAAATTATAGAAGTTTCTTATAGTGGGGCAGACCAGAATGAAATCTTATTTGTGTTACAAAAAACTGCTGAAAAGTATTTAAAGTATAGTTTGGATGAACGAAAAACTCGGATTAGTCAGGGGGTAACGTTCATTGATGAGCAAATACCTCTGTTACAAAAACGAGTTGATGAGGATCGAGGAAGACTTCAGAAGATTCAACAGCAGTATGAGTTACTTGACCCGATTGCAGGGGGACAAGTATTATATGATCAAATTCGCACTCTGGAAACTCAGAGCCAGGAAACAGAAAGACAGCTTCAAGAATTGAGAGCGTTATATCAACATCTGCAAACACAATTATCATTCAGTCCTGATGAAGCTGTAGCGGCATCTGCTTTAAGTGAAAGTCCCTTCCGTAGACAAATTTTGGATGGTTTAATGAATGTTGAAACTCAAATTGCCATTCAATCTGCAACCTTCAGTTCTAATAGTCCAGAAGTTCAACAATTAAAGGAACAACAAGCAAATTTATTGAATTTATTAGAACAAGAGAATAAAAAGATTTTAGGAGGGAAAGTATCACAATTGCAAAATAATTCTTCCATCCTGTCTTTTCAAACTTCTATTCGTCAAAAATTAATTGGACAACTTGTAGATACAGATAATCAAATTAAGCCTTTAGAAGTTCGGTTACAAGGATTGAATAATGCACTGAATACCTTCACTCAACAAGCTCAAGTTTTTCCGGGTGTAGCGCGGGAATATAATGAAATTCAACAACAGCTTGACTTAACCAATAAACGGCTCAATTTATTTTTAGATGAACGTGAAAAATTAAGAATTGAAGCGGCCCAAAATAACGTTCCCTGGGAAATCATTTCTAAACCTCATATTCTTTTTAACCCTCAAGGAGAGCCGATTGCTACATATTCTGAAAGTCCAAAGAAAAAATTAGTCATGATATTCGGTGTAGTAATAGTATTGGGATCTCTATTATCCATCCTATTGGAACGAATTCGCAATATCTTTTTTACTAGCTCTGATATAACCGATCTGATTCAAGTTCCTATGTTAGGAGAAATTCCTCGCCATCATAATTTTTTACCCCCTTCTAATCTTCTAGGAGACAAGAGTTTAGACACATCGAAATTAACAAAATCTCACCGTCGTGCGTTAGAAAAAATGGCTCAATTCTTGAGTGCTTTTGATACCATTTACGCAAATATTCGATTTTTATATGCCGATTCTTTAATTCGCTCTATTGGGATTTATTCGGCGGAATCTAAGGATGGTAAATCAACAATTGCCTTACACTTAGCGCAGACAATTGCTAACATGGGACAGCGTGTGTTGTTAGTGGATGCTAATTTACGTTATCCCCAACTTCATGCAGTTTTAGGAGTGTCTAATCAAAAAGGACTCAGCGATTTATTAACGAAAAAAGCCAATCCAAATTCAGTTATTCAAAGAACTCCTCTATCAGAAAATCTATTTATTTTAACCGCAGGAGTGACCTATGCGAATACCTTTAAGTTACTGGCTTCGGAACAAATGCAACAAATTGTTGAGTCTCTGCAATCCTCTTATGATTTAGTGATTTATGATACGCCAGAATTGCATCAATATAACGATGCTATTTTCTTAGCTGAATATTTAGATGGTCTGGTTTTAGTGGCTGCTGTTAATAAAACCCATAAAACAGTTTTCCAAAAAACCCTGGATCAACTTAATACCTATCGGATGCCTTGTATTGGTGTCATTGTCAATAATCTGCAACTGAATTCTTCGATCACTTATCCCTTTTACTTAACACAATCTCGTAAACTTCCCGACACCGTGACTGTCAGTAATTCAGTAATTCAGTAATTAGTAATCAGTAATTTCTTGTTTGTTGACTGTTAACCGTTAACAGTCAACAGTCAACAGTCAACAGTCAACCGATTTAAGTTGTGTATTCAGCGTTAATTTTTACATAGTCATAACTTAAATCGCATCCCCAGGCTTTACCTGTACCAGGGCCATCGCCAATTTTGACAGAAATTAAAACAGTATCTTCTTTAAGATATTCTCCGGTTGGTGCTTTCTTTAAATATTCGTTAGCTGCATGGCGATCAAACCCTAAAGGTTGACCCTGCTGCATTAACAGAAAATCCCCTAATTTAATTTCTAAATTATTCTGATCAAAATGGACTCCTGCCCGTCCAGCAGCCCCGGCAATTCTTCCCCAGTTAGGATCACGACCAAAAATTGCCGACTTCACCAAAGAAGAACCCACAATAGTTTTAGCAACTTTACTCGCCGAAGCTTCATCAGGCGCACCGTTCACTTGAACTTCAATTAAACAGGTAGCACCTTCTCCATCCCGGGCGATCGCTTTTGCCAAATATTCACAAACCGCCGTTAACATCGCTTCTAATTTTTCGGCTTCTGGGCCCATTGCGGTAATAGCAGGAGTCCGAGATGCACCATTCGCCAAAGCAATTAAAGAATCGTTGGTACTCGTATCCCCATCAACGGTAACTTGGTTAAAACTGCGGTTAGCAGCACGAGTTAACATTTCTTGCCACAAAGGAGGAGAAACCGCAGCATCGCAGGTGACAAAGGCTAACATCGTGGCCATATTCGGGTGAATCATTCCCGACCCTTTACAAATTCCCCCCACTCTCACGGGACGATCCCCAAACATTGTTTCTAAAGCAATAGTTTTCGGTACTAAGTCCGTTGTCATGATGGCTTTCGATGCGGCTGCGTTCCCGTTTTCTGACAATTCTGCCACTAATTGAGGAATTCCCGCTTTGAGTATATCCATTTTGATCCGTTGACCGATCACTCCGGTGGAGGCGAGTAAGATTGATTCCGGTGCAATATTGAGGACATTAGCTAAGGCTTGGGCTGATTCTACCGCATCTGTCCAACCGGCGGCTCCTGTGGCGGCATTGGCTTGTCCTGAATTACATAAAATTGCTTTAGCACTGGGTTTGGCTTGCAGTTGTTGACGGCAATAGTCCACACAGGCGGCTCTAACTTGACTTGTGGTAAATACCCCCGCCGCGATCGCATCCACATCAGACACAATTAAGGCTAAATCGGGTAATCCTGACGGCTTTAATCCGGCGGTAATTCCTGATGCTCGATATCCTCTCGGTGCAGTAATTCCACCCTCAATAACTGTCCAATCTGACATGATTTCCCCTTCCACTTCCAATCTTATAAGGGGGATTATATCAAGAAGTTAGGAATCAACCGTCAACAGTCAACAATTAACCGTCAACCCTAAAAAAATATCCCCACTTGCTGAAGCAAAGCGGGGCATTGATACATTCATGGTAAATTCAGGGTTATTTAACAACAACTCAATTAACTCATGGATGATCCACTGCGATCATAGTTGGTCACACTTGCTGTGGGTTTACCTTGAATTGTTGTCCGATAATCTCCAGGTTCAATGCCAACTTCATCCCCAACCCGATTGAGTAAAGATTGTTGACGATTTTTGATTAATTGATGGTGGCGCATCATCAAAGAGCGAGCTTGATCTTGAGTATTCATAGTTTGATTTTCCTTTGTTTAAAATTGAATGTTTTATTGATTTGAAAAGCAGTCAGGTTTCAACTTAGCTCATCGTCGCATTGCTACGTTCATAATTATTTGTAGCATTGGAATTAGGTTTACCTTGAATCATTGAGCAATCACCCGGTTCGGCTCCCACTTCATCCGCAACCCGATTCAGCATCGATTGTTGACGATTTTTAATCAATTTGTGGTGACGCATCATTAAAGCACGAGCTTGATCTTGAGTATCCATAATTTGCTTCTCCTGTTGTTTGTCTTACAAGTTAAAGTCAGTTAAAGGGAAATATTAAGAAAGATTAAAATTCTTAACCCAACTAGCTCATTGTGGCGTTGCTGCGATCATAGTTGCTTGCAGAATGAGCACTAGGTTTACCTTGAATTGTGCTTCCATCACCGGGTTCTACTCCCACTTCATCTGCAACTCGGTTCAGCAAGGACTGTTGACGATTTTTGATTGTGTGGTGATGACGCATCATTAAGGCGCGAGCTTGATCTTGAGTAGCCATGAGTTTGTCCTCCTAAGTGATTAGCCTCAAAAAGAAAAGGCTGTTTTGGTCTTCAACTTTTAATATACCAGAAGATTCTGTATTCTATTTTACAAAATGCCCTAACTTAACAAAAATTTACATTATTCTTAGAATTCACAAATATAGCGGAGGGAACAGGGAACAGGGAACAGGGAACAGGGGGAGCCTCCTCGCTCGCTGAAACCCGACACCTGAAACCCGACACCCCAGTTAACAGGCAAGATGCCTGTTCCACACACCTGTTAACCGTCAACAGTCAACAGTCAACAGTCAACAGCCAACAATTTCACATCAACGGTCGATAGACGCGAAAATCGATATTGGGGAAGATATTGTCAATGGCTTCGACCTTTTCCAGCCAACCAGAGTCAACTTTGCCAATTTTGATATCCTCGTAGATTTTATTAAATCGCATCAGATGGGAACGGGTACGACGCACGGCGTAGGGAGTCATAGTTCCCGAACTCATGATAAATGCCCAGTCGGAGGACTGTGCTAACAATAATTCTCGCGCCGCTTGATTGAGTGCCCGTAATTCTAGGTCACTGCGGGGTTCTCGACCCGCCATTTTAATCATCCGTTCGGCGGCTTTGTGGAGATGGGGATAAATCCAAGCGTTGGTATGATTGAGCCAATATTCATGGAATCCTTTATATCCCCAACTCGACTGAGCCGGATGACAGACTTGTTGAGTCGGATAGGCTTGAAGATAATCCGCTAAATGGGTCATGGCATAAACCTTTTGATTTTGCCAAGTTTTGCGGAATAATTGATCCAAAAACCAAGGCCCCTCATACCACCAATGTCCGAATAATTCCGCATCGTAGGGAGAAACAATAATCGGCGGACGCTGCATAATTCCATGCAGATGTTCAACTTGGCGCTCACGGTTTAATACAAAATTCGCCGCGTGTTCAGCCGTTTTCAACCTAGCCCAATAGGGGTCATAGAGTTCCTTGTCTCCGAGTCCTAGACCCCGACCTGTAATTTTGTAATACTTAATCCCAGTATTTTTGCGCTGACCATTGGGCATGATATAGGGCTTAATATACTCATATTCCGCTTCCCAGCCCAAATCCTTGTAAAATTCTCGGTATTCCGACGCCCCTGGATAACCCACTTCTGAAGACCAAACTTGCTGAGAAGACTCATTATCCCGTGCAAACACCGCCACACCCGATTCTGTATAGACGGGGGAATAGGTGCCAAAACGGGGACGGGGACGTGCATAGAGAATTCCATGACCATCGGTGAGAAAATAGCGAATTCCAGCATCGGCTAACATTCTTTCTAAGCCATTATAGTAGGCACATTCGGGCAACCAAATTCCACGGGGACGACGGCCAAAGGTATCTTCATAATGTTGACAGGCGACTTCTATTTGTCCCCAAACCGCTTGGGGATACATATTCATCAGAGGTAAATAGCCATGAGTCGCACCGCAGGTGATAATTTCTAAATTATTGCTATCTTGAAATTGCTTAAAAGCTGTGACTAAATCACCGTTGTAGTGATCCCAAAGTTTACGGGCGTTCTGCCATTCTTCAGCATAATGTTCCGCCAGATAACGAAGATGCCCATTTTTTTGATGACGATCGATTTCCTGTTCGATTAAGTCTTGGAGGAGGGTGAGATGTTGATCATAGCGTTCCTGAAGGAGCGGGTCTCGCAACATGGACACCAGAGGAGGAGTTAAACTCATGGTCATTTTGAAATCAATTCCGTCCCGCTTTAACCCTTCAAACATTTGGATTAAGGGGATGTAAGTTTCGGTAATTGCTTCAAATAACCATTCTTCCTCTAATACATAGTCACTTTCAGGATGGCGGACAAAAGGAAGATGGGCATGGAGAACCAGGGCGAGATAGCCAATAGCCATAGGGAGTTAATGGAAATACTAGGTTATCGGAGCTAGATAGATTTACAATATGTTAAGATTTTAAAACGAAAAGGTAAGATCCGAGCCAATAGAATTTTGATTAGCCATTTTAGAGGAATTTTTGTAACTAAGCTACCCCAGGAACTTAAATTTGATCAGTGAAAGTCACTGTGTTGATCCGCAGGTGTTAAATTGAAGGGTTTGGTCAATTGTCATAACATCCGATTGTTTTCCTAACGGTGCGATCGCACCAGGGACAAATCTAACTTTAGACTACATTCAATATTACTGTAAATATAGCGATAAAAAGTTATTAGAGATACGGTTATTTCGCAACCCGTCTGTTAGGGTTTTATGTTTAGTCCCAAACCAGAGTAAAGATGTTCTCACAACACCCTTACTCTGGTAAAAAATTAAGCTAAATCAAACAGCAAGATTTCAGCATCGCTGGAAGCGGTGAGAGTTATTTCAGGTTCTTGAGCGATCGCAACACCATCACCGACTGTTAAAGAGATGTCATTGAGAATTACTTCACCTTTAGCCACTTGTACCCAAGCATAACGTTGAGGAGGGAGGGAATAGGAAATGCGATCGCCCGCTTGCAAAAGGGCCGCATATAAATTAACATCTTGATGGATTTTTACAGCTTGATCAACATCATGAGATGAGGCAATTAATTGTAATTGACCGGGATGTTCTAATAGATTAAAAGATTGCTGTTCATAGTTCGGTGATAAACCTTCAGTATCAGGAATTAGCCAAATTTGTAATAAATGCACCGCCTCAGTTGTAGACGGATTAAATTCACTATGACGAATTCCAGTCCCCGCACTCATGCGTT
Source organism: Planktothrix serta PCC 8927 (assembly GCF_900010725.2). Lineage (NCBI taxonomy): Bacteria > Bacillati > Cyanobacteriota > Cyanophyceae > Oscillatoriales > Microcoleaceae > Planktothrix > Planktothrix serta. Next base: position 250,936 of record NZ_LR734844.1, read on the forward strand.
GAACTTCCCCTCGTTGAATAATAGATCCTGTTCCTAAACTATCTTTATGTTCCAGCGAACCCTGCAAAATATAGGTGATAATTTCCATATCTCGATGGGGATGAGTCGGGAAGCCTTTACCGGGTTGTACCCAATCTTCATTAATTACTCGTAGGGATCTCCATCCCTGATATTGAGGATCATAATAATTCCCAAAGGAAAAACTATGATAACTTTCTAACCAATCAATTTTAATATGTCCTCGTTCTTGAGACTTGCGAACTGTAATCATATTTCTTTTAATTCAACCCTACCCTTTTAATTTAAAGAAAAAACAGTAGAATGGGAAGTACGCACTTTTTCGTTCGTAACGTCCGAACTTGGAACTATGCAAGGGTCTGAACTGCCTTTAAACAAATCAACCTGTCCGGCTGAAATCACTTTAAAAGTGATGAGTGGACGCTGGAAAATTTTAATTATTCAAGAGTTATGGATAGGGGTAAAACGATTTAATCAACTCCAACGTTCTATTCAGGGAATTACCCATAAAATGCTCACAGAACAATTGCGAGAACTAGAAGCAGATGGGATTATTCATCGCCAAATTTATGCTGAAATTCCGCCCAAAGTTGAATATTCATTAACGGAATTAGGGGAAGGATTAAAACCGATTTTAGAACAAATGCACAATTGGGGAAAATCCCCAACCCACTGATAATAGATAGGGATTATTATAATAATTTCAAATCCCAAACTTTTTTGAAATAACAAGCCACCAAAAAGTAATAGTAATCAGTAGGGTGCGTAAGCTCCGCGCACGCACCTCATAACTTTTTGAACTAAACAATAGATTAATACCGTTTTGGCATTTATTCCTGTATTGTTGAAAATTAACTGTACAGACTGGTTTTAGCAGGTTAGAATAAGTTAGAGATTGCTATCAATTTAAAAGTCGCCGAAAACTTCGGGGAAGTCCCAGGGATCAATTCCGTTCCCCATAACTCAAATTCAATACTAAAGCCAGATTGATCCTTTGAATATATCCATCTGATCACCTCTATTCCAAGCTCTTGATTCAACTTGGTATATTAAACTAATGAATAATTATATGTGTCTTCTGTCTCTTGTCTCTTTGAGCGGGTCTTCTGTCTCCTGTTTAGGGGGAATTTCTTCAAGAACTCTAGGTAAGTAAAACGTAAAAGTTGAACCCATATTAATTTCACTGGAAGCGATAATATTTCCTCCCATTAATTCACAAAATCGTTGAGTAATGGACAATCCTAAACCCGTACCCCCATACTTACGAGTTGTAGAATTATCAGCTTGAATAAAAGGTTTAAACACTTTTTCAATTTGTTCAGGTGTCATGCCAATTCCGGTATCAGAAACACTAAATGTGATCCAATCTTCCCCTTTGAAAGAGAGAGCCTGATTAACAGAAGAAGGGAGTAAGCTAGGTTGATGTTGACTCGAAACTTGCTGACTTGAAGAATTAGAGATGCTGAGGGTAATAACTCCTGCTTCTGTAAATTTAGTCGCATTACTTAATAAATTTAATAAAATTTGCTTGACTTTTGTGCGATCTGAAATCATTTTTCCTAAATAATTCGACCCCTTGATAATTAAAGTATTATTATTTTGCTGAATTAAGGGTTGAATTGTAGATTGAACTTCATTAATCAAAGTAGAAAGATCAAAACTCTCTAAATGAACGGTCATCTCTCCTGATTCTAATTTAGAAATATCTAAAATATCTTGAATAATAGCTAATAAGTGCATTCCTGATGTTTTAATTTGTTCTAAATCAGGAACTAAATCCAAATATCCTAAATCCTTAGCATCTTCTTGAAGCAAATCACTATAACCAATAATTGCATTTAAAGGGGTGCGTAATTCATGGCTCATTCGCGCTAAAAATTCACTTTTAGCGTGGTTCGCTGCTTCAGCCACTTCCATCGCTTGCTGCAATTCAATTTGGGCTAATTTACTTTCGGTAATATCCCGAACAATGGCTAAGACTTCTTCCTGACCACTGACCACAATTCGGGCTTCAAAATGACGACGTTTACCTTGAACAAACCATTCATACTCAAAAATCTGTACCGTGTGAGTTTCTAAAGCTGTAGTAACATAGTGAATATAAGTTTGGGCAATATAATCAGGCAGTAAATCATAAACCGTCCGATTCATAAATTTACCCAGCGATCGCAAGAAATGATCGCCTCTGGGAGCCTTAAAATCTAAAAACAGTCCTTCTCGATTAAATCGAAACATCAAATCAGGGATAGCATTTAATAAAGCTCGGTTTTTAGCTTCACTTTGACGTAAATCTTCTGCTCTTAATTCTAAGCTTTTAATTAACTGTTCTTTACTCTGAATTAAATCCCGTAACTGATCCGTCATGCTATTAAATGAATCCGCCAAAACTTTTAATTCATCCTGGCTATTAATCTCAATTTTTCGGCTCAAATCTCCGGCGGCTAATTGTTGTGTTGCTATAGTCATCTGTTGTAAGGGTTCAGTAATGGAACGACTAATAAACAACGCCAAAGACGTTCCTGCACCTGCTGCGATCAACGCAACAATAATCCCTTGAGTGCGAACTTCTTCCATTTTTTTGTATAAAGGAGCCGTTGACAACCCGACACTTACGGCTCCCAAACGTTGACGACCGACCACGACTGCACGACCCGCCAATAATTGATTGGCTTCCCATAGAAAAATCGGCTGATCACTTTGAATTAATTGTTTACCTAACGGATCGGGTTTAATTCCATAGGTCAGAACTGAATTACTATAAGCATCTGCTACAACCCGTCCGTCTTTTTCATAAACTCGACCCGCAACTAAGACATTATTTCGTCCCAATTGCTGCATAATTTCTTCTAAAAAATCCGCATCTAAATTGTAAAGCGGATCGGAAGTCGTAACAGCTAAAGTATTAAGTAAAAGTTCAGCTTGTTGTTCCAGTTCTTGGCGAAACGTTTGTTGTTGACGGTGCAGTGAAAGCCAAGTGACACCCGCCACCGCCACAATTACCAAACTGGTCATAGCTACCGAAAGTTTTGTGGCTAATGATAATCGTTTGTGTCGGAATTGGAGCATCCAACTCACCTGTTTTGAACTTGTTCATATAATTCTTGCATTCTGGCGATGTCTTTTTGGGTTGGGAAAGCATCAAACTTAGCCGTTTCCTCAAACTGTTCTAAGACAGCCTTTCCTTCAGGGGTTTGATCCATAGCTACCATAATCTGTTTAATGGCTTCCACCTGTTCAGGAGGTAAACCGGATCGAATTAAAACAACGTGTCTCGCCACTTCTTCCGTTTCCCCTAAAATCACCATCGCATTGCGACTTTGTTCGGGAATATCTAAATAACTGCGATGATCAACCGCCGCCGCATCGACTTTACCGCTAATCACCCATTGAATATTATTTTGATCATCTTGACTAAAAACATACCCCACTTCATCACTTGCGACTTCATCAGTGGTAGAGTCCTTCCCCTTGAGTTTCAAACCCTTTTCCTTGAGGTAAACAAAGGGTAAAACAAATCCAGAGGTTGAAGTGACATCATCAAAAGCCATCATTCTTCCCTTTAAGTCTTCGGGGCGTTCAATCCCTGTATCTTTTAGGGAAAAAATAATCGTGCGATAGATAGCATCTCCTCCCTTCCAACGTCGCAGAATGGCTTGAGCACCGGATTTGTTGGTCGCAATCATCGCCGGATAGGGGCTATCAAAGTAGAGATCGACTTGGCCAGACTTGAGAAATTCCGCCATTGTTCCCACATCGGGTGCGACTTTAACTTCCCCCACACCAATCCCGAATTGAGATAAGTGTGCTGCTAAATAGTCCGCTAAAGGTTGATAGCGGGTAATTTTTTTAGCGGGTTGGTTCGTTACATCCCCAATCACCAGGGTTTTTGTACCTGTAGGAGTCGCTGTTGGTGTCATCGCCGAGGGGGTCGGTGAAGTCTGAGTGCAAGCAACCGTAAGGGTTACAACACCCAGAAGTAAGAGGTTTCCCAAAATTTTATTCAACATGATCTATGACTCTCTCAAGGAGATCTACTAGGGGGAAGTTCTCTGTATTTCTTGATTTCTTGACGATTGCACCTGAGTTCACTAGACGAAATTTGACCCTGGGGTAGATGCCAAAAGCCACCAGTAGAGGCTTAGTCCTGAATTGAAATCATACAGCGATGATTTTTGTCAAGATACAGAACTCTCGAACAGAGGCTTGTCCTGAAATTGCAACTTATCCGTGATTTTAACAAACTCTGAACCCCTTGTCTGTATTAATACGGAGTCATGCAATCCGAAAATTTACAGGAGATAATCGGAATTTTGAAGATCTTTTTTAAAGATTTCGTAAAAACATCCGTATTTTCTCTGATCAAAACTTGTCTTTTTTTCCCAGCCATGTAAGAATTCCGAATATTTACCGAAAATTAATTGATCAGCAAGTCCTTGTGAATTGTCCTCGCTCAGGGTTTGAGATGCACCCTAATCTGTTGCTAGATCAGCCCTTTTTCGAGGAATAAATGAGTTTAATCTTAGAGTTAAACCCGATATAAGCAAGGATACTGAACATTAATTCTTCCCAGAATTTAATATCAGGAGACAATGGATTTATGTTAAACAATCAGGGTCAAAGCATCGGTTTTATCAAGACGCAACACTGGATCAATTTAGTTCTTCCCTCAACTTTCTTTTTCAGTTTGATGGCTACGCCTGCAATGGCTATTAAATTACAACCCTTGGGAACCTACTCAACCGGAATTTTTGATGATGGAGCTTCATTAATCTCTTCCTTTGATCCCGAATCAGCCAATTTATTTGTTATGAATCAGAGTACCGATTCTATTGACATTCTCAATATCCAAGATCCCACCAATCCTTTACTTCAGCAAAGTATTGATGTCACCCTGTTTGATCCTTCCTTTGGGACTGTTTTGAGTGTTAACCAAACCAGCTACAATAATAGAAGTTTATTTGCGGTATCCGTTAAAAATGTGGATACTCAAAGCCCTGGAAGCTTACTGTTTTTTAATCCTGATGGTAGTTTATTTAACGGAAATTTAAGCAATTCTTCCATACAGGTTGGTGCGTTACCCGATACTTTAACCTTTACTCCAGATGGGAAAAAAATATTAGTAGCAAATGAAGGAGAGGCTAACTATGAAACTAACGTCAACCCAGAAGGTTCTGTGAGTTTAATCGACTTAGAAAAACTATTTTTAGGGGAAAGTCCGACTGAGAAATTGATTGGTTTAACGGATTTTAATATTGGCGGATCAAAAAACGATAAACTTGGAGAAAATGTGCGGATTTTTGGGCCAGAGGGGATCACCGTTGCTCAGTCCCTAGAACCCGAATATATTACTGTTTCTGACGATGGAACTAAAGCTTGGGTGACCTTCCAAGAAAATAATGCTTTAGGTTTATTAGATCTAATCAGCGAAGAATTTACTGAGATTGTTGGATTAGGATTTAAAGATCACAGCCTACCCGGAAATGATTTAGATGTTAGTGATAAAGATGATGCCATTAATATCACCAACTATTCCAATCTCTATGGGATGTATCAACCTGATGAAATTAAATCCTATAGCGTGGGTGACAAAACCTATTTAGTCACAGCGAATGAAGGTTCTAGTATTGATGAAGATGGGTTTAGTGAAGAAGTCCGGGTTGCAGATTTAGTTCTTGATCCAACCGCATTTCCCAATGCAGCAGAACTACAAAAAAAGAAAAATTTAGGTCGTTTGATTGTAAGTAATCAAATGGGAGATACGGATGGGGATGGAGACTATGATGAACTTTATACTTTTGGGGGTCGTAGTTTTTCGATTTTGGATGAGAAAGGCAATTTAGTCTTTGATAGTGGCGATCAGTTTGAAAAAATCACAGCCGATTTATATCCAAAGTTTTTCAACTCTGATAACACAGAAAATAATTTTGATAGTCGCAGTGATGCCAAAGGGCCGGAACCAGAAGGGGTAACAATTGGAAAAATTAATGGTCGCACCTATGCGTTTATTGGTTTAGAACGTATCAGTGGGGTGATGATTTATGATATTACTGATCCCTTGAATCCTTTCTTTGTTAACTATTCTAATAATCGCAACTTTAATGTTGCTTTCGATGTTAATGAAGATGGAGATCCTATCCCAACCCCAGAACAATTATTAGCTGTTGGCGATCTCGGTACTGAAGGTCTATTGTTTATTTCGGCGGAAGATAGTCCCACCGGAAAACCTCTAGTTGTCACCGCCAATGAAGTCAGTGGAACGACAACAATTAATGCTGTTGTTCCTGAACCGGGAACGATTTTAGGGTTATTAACTTCGGGTGTTTTAGGGGGATTATTCCTGAAACGCAAACGTTTAGGAAATGTCGCTTAACAAGCGGTGTTTCAGAAAAGGGATAAGATCTAGCTTCGAGTAGATTTTATCCCTTTTTCAGATAAAGAGTTTCACTATATTTTATGATTTAGTTAAACAGAAGTATAATTATATTAAATATTAAAGGCTAATTAGATGCCTAGAGTCAGTGTAATTATTCCGACTTATAATTGCGATCGCTTTTTTCGGTGAAGCGTTTGTATGTTAACATCAAGGATAGGATTCTCTGTCTAAGTCTGGGCAGGGATTGTTTCTCGGTCTAACTCCCATGGGAGAGGGGGCTTTATGCAGTCAATTAGGGGTATTTTTAAAGATGGGGTAGTTCATCCCAGTGAACAAGTTTCTTATGGCGAATTTCACCCAGTTATTATAACTTTCTTGGATACACCGACAACTGCTACAACAGTAAGTGTATCATCGGATGAATCTGAATCTGGGTGGGACAGGTTGTTATCGGTTATAGAAGATTGTCAAATGGAAACGGGAATACCTGATTTAGCAGATCAACACGATCATTATTTGTATGGTACACCTAAGCACGATGATCAAGGGACATAAAGTTTTTGTCGATACATCGGCTTGGATAGCTTTGATTAATCAGAGTGATCATCTCGCGGCTCAATCTGAACAAATTCTGTTGAAACTTAAGCAACAGAAGATTACTTTAGTGACAACAGAGTTTGTTTTGTTAGAAGTGGCTGATGCTTTATGCAGTACGAATTTGCGCCAGAAAACTTATGCTTATATTAATGGGATTAAAAAGGCGACCGATGTGATTCAAGTTATCCCTTTAGATCCAAATTTGTTGGACAAGGGTTGGGCGATTTACCATCAGTATTCTGACAAAGATTGGGGGCTAACTGATTGTATTAGTTTTGTTGTGATGAGGCAAGAAGGTATTACTGATGCGTTTACATCTGATCGACATTTTGAGCAAGCTGGATTTACTAAATTAATAGTGACTTAGGGCTAATTTGGACAGCCTGTTGATCAGCTAATAGTGGCTTGATTTAGTCAGCTACATCTTCCTAAATATACTTTGGTCAGGGGGGGTTTATCTTTTGGAGCGATCGCATTTATAATAAAATTTTGAACAATTATTAGAGAATAACTGGTATCCCATAAATAATTTAAACCGGATTAATTAACAGCAATTTTAATGGCTAGAGTCAGTGTAATTATTCCGACTTATAATTGCGATCGCTTTCTTCCTGAAGCGATTGACAGTGTTTTAATGCAAACCTACCAAGATTATGAAATTATTGTTATTGATGATGGTTCAATGGATGAAACTTGTCAAGTTTTAGAACATTACTCAAATAAAATTAGATATTTTTATCAACAGAATCAAGGTTCGGCTGTCGCTCGTAATTTAGGGATTAAAAAAGCTCAGGGTGAATTTATTGCTTTTTTGGATGCGGATGATTTTTGGATTTTACCGGAAAAGTTAGCAGAACAAGTGAATTGTTTTGAGCAACAGCCTAGTTTGGGAAGTGTGCATACAGGCTGGCGAATTGTGGATGGAGGAGGTGAGAAAATTATTGATGTGGAACCTTGGCATGATGTTCCTGATCTGAATTTAGAAAGTTGGTTAATGTATAAACCTGTAAAAACCAGTGGAATCATGATTCGTCAAGGCTGGTTACAACAGGTGGGGGGGTTTGATGGGGAGTTACGACAATCCCATGATGTTGATTTAGTGTTGCGTTTGGGGTTAATGGGGTGTGAAGCGGCTTGGTGGCCGCGGGTGGCGGTAGGTTATCGCAGGTATCAGGGGAACACGACTAGAAACACTAAAACTCAAGGTGAATGTTTGGTGAAGGTGTTGGACAAGTTTTTTGCTCAATGCAATTTACCCGAACACATTCAAAAAATGGAATCTCAAGTGCGTTATCATACTTTGATATGGTTGGCTTGGTATCATTACGACAGGGGGTTATATGAGGAAATGGCTCGATTTCTGGATGGGTCTTTGGAATATACTCCTTACTACAGAGTAGAAACTATTTCAGATTGGGTAGAGCAGTTCAAAAAGTTTTCAGTTCAAAATCGCTTGAGTTTGGATATTTGTTTTTTGACGGATTTACCTGAATGGCAGGGATTAATATATGAGCCGTAATTGTATGAGCTCGTAGGCAAAATTCTCAAAATATAATCAGTTTCTAACAAATTATGGAAAAAACAACAATAGCACTTCAGCTTAAAGAGAAGATAAAAAATCATACTGCTATTGTCGCAGTGGTGGGTTTAGGATACGTTGGTTTACCTTTTGCCGTCGAAAAAGCAAAAGTCGGGTTTCGGGTGCTGGGTATAGAGCAGAACCCAGTCAGAGCCGAACAAATTAACAATGGTGAGAACTATATTAGTGATGTCAAAGATGAGGATTTAAATGAGGTTGTCAATAACGGCAAATTCCAAGCGGTTACTAATTTTGAGCGAGTTTCAGAGGCTGATGTTATCGTAATTTGTGTGCCAACACCTTTAACTAAGAACTTGACTCCCAACTTGAGTTACATCGAAAGTGTTACTGCTGAAATTGCTAATCATTTACGACCGGGACAGCTTGTCACACTAGAGTCTACAACCTATCCCGGGACTACGGATGAGGTGATGTTGCCAATTTTAGAGCAGGTGAGTGGACTTGAAGAAGGCAAGGATTTTTTTCTGGCATACTCTCCTGAAAGAGTAGATCCTGGAAACAAGCGATATACAACTCGCAATACCAATAAAGTCGTAGGAGCATCTCATCCAGTTTCTTTGGAAGTTGCAACTTTGTTTTACAGACAAACTATTCTTCATGTTGTACCTGTTAGTAGTGCTAAAGCTGCGGAATTAGTTAAGGTATTTGAAAATACTTTTAGGGCAGTTAATATTGCCTTAGTCAATGAGTTGACTATATTGTGCGATTGTATGAACCTGAATGTCTGGGAAGTCTTAGACGCCGCTAATACCAAACCTTTTGGCATCATGCCATTTTATCCAGGGCCAGGAGTAGGAGGTCATTGTATTCCTCTTGACCCCCACTATTTAGAGTGGAAAGCCAAGGAGTTTAATTTTAATACTCACTTCATTGCTTTAGCAGGAGAAGTTAATCGGAAAATGCCCCAGTTTGTCAGGGAGAAAACCTGGCGGGTTCTAAATCAAAAAGGTATTGCACCGAGTCGAGCAAACATTTTGGTGATGGGAGTCGCGTATAAAAAAGACTTGGGAGACTGGCGGGAGTCCCCATCGGTTGAGGTGATTGAATTGTTGTTAAAAGATGGGGTTGAGGTAATTTACCATGATCCTTATGTAACAAATTTGTCAGTTGGGGGTTTTGATTTGGCTTCGGTTGAATTAACAGATAGAACAATTGAGTCTGCGGATTTGGTGTTAATTAGTACAGATCATACTGAGATTGATTATGTTAATTTGATAGATAAAGCCCAAATTATTCTTGATACTCGGGGTGTGACTCGACATTTAGACTGTAATCAAGCAAAGGTGGTTTTACTGTGACTCAAGTAATAGTTGTTGGTGCGGGAAATTGGGGACGAAATTTAGTTCGCAATTTTTATGAGTTGGGAGCATTGGCTGGAGTGGTAGAAATGGATGCTAGTTTGCGAGAAAAGGTGGTTGCTAGTTATCCCGATGTATCGGTTTATCAAGATTATCAGCAAGCCTTAGCAACGGATATATCTGCATTTGTTTTTGCTACTCCGGCTCCGAGTCACTATAAACTGGCAATGATGGCTTTGGAGGCGGGTAAGGATGTGTTTGTAGAAAAGCCGATGACTTTGCGAACTGATGAAGCGCGGAGTTTGGCTGAGTTTGCAAACAGGGAATCTCGAATTTTGATGGTAGGTCATTTGTTACTGTATCAGCCTGCTATTAGTTGGATGCGGGATTATTTAGCAACAGGTAAGGCGGGAAATGTGTTTCATGTGGCGACTCAGCGGCTCAAGTTGGGTAAGGTGCGTCGGGAGGAGAATGTCTGGTGGTCTTTTGCGCCCCATGACATTTCAGTAATCTTGGAGTTATTGGGAAAACCCCAGTTACAAGGGGTGACGGCTAGTGGTCATGCCATGTTGCAACCTGGAATTGAGGATAATGTTCACGTTGATTTAGTTTTTGCGGGAGGCCAAACGGCTCATGTCCACTGTTCTTGGTATTGGCCTTTGTTAGCTAGGAATACCGTGGTGATTGGAGATAAGCAAATGTTGGTTTATGATGAGGTATTGCAAAAAATCACGATTTATGATAGGGGGGTTGATGAGGATTTCAATAATCGAGATGGCGGCAGTGAGGTGGTGGAAGTGGCGGACTCTCAGCCTTTGAGGATTGAGTGTCAGCATTTCTTAGATTGTGTGAAAACTCGTCAACGTCCCCTGTCCGATGGTTGGAATGGGGTGGCGGTAGTGGAAATTTTAGAGAAAGCTACGGAGTTATTAAATGGCTGAGTATTTTGTCCATGAATCTGCTTATGTGGACGATGGAGCAGAAATAGGAGAAGGAACTAAAATTTGGCATTTTTGTCATGTTATGGGCAAAGCCAAAATTGGTAAAAACTGTTCTTTTGGGCAGAATGTTTTGGTATCTAATAATGTAGTTATTGGGGATGGATGCAAAATTCAGAATAATGTGTCCCTTTATGAGGGTGTAGTTCTGGAAGATTATGTTTTTTGTGGCCCCAGTATGGTATTTACCAATATTAAAACGCCACGTTCTGAGTTTCCTCGCAATACCAGTAATGATTATTTAACTACTTTGATCAAACGGGGGGCGAGTATTGGGGCAAATGCCACGATTGTTTGTGGAATTACGTTGCATGAATGTGCATTTGTGGCGGCGGGGGCGGTAGTTACGAAAGATGTTCCCGCTTATGGAATGGTGGCGGGGGTACCTGCTCAACTCATGGGTTGGATGAGTGCTTACGGGGATGTGTTGGAATTTGATGCTCAGGGGTATGCGGTTGATTCCATTGGGGTGAAGTATCAGCAGATTTCTGATGTAGAAGTTAAACAAATTTAAACTAAGGAAAATAAAAAAATGAGTCAGACCAAGATTCCGGTTTTGGATTTAAAACCCCAATACGAAAGTATTAAAGAGGAAGTTCAGGTTGCTATTAATCGGGTGATTGAGTCGGGTCAATTTATTATGGGGCCTGATGTTAAAGCGTTTGAGCAAGAGGTGGCGGCTTATCTGGGGGTGAAGTATGCCATTGGGGTGAATTCGGGTACGGATGCCTTGGTGATTGGTTTACGGGCTGCGGGAATTGGGGAAGGAGATGAAGTGATTACGACTCCTTTTTCTTTTTTTGCGACGGCGGAATCGATTAGTAATTTGGGAGCAAAGGTGGTATTTGCGGATATTGATGGGAATACCTATAATATTGACCCCCAGCAGATTCGGGCTAAGATTAGTTCTCGGACTAAAGCAATCATGCCAGTACATTTATATGGACAACCGGCTGCAATGGGAGAGATTAGGTCTATTGCCCAGGAATACGGTTTGAAGGTGATAGAAGATTGTGCTCAGTCTTTTGGCGCTAAGTATGAGGGTAAGGCGGTGGGTACAATGGGTGATGTGGGTGCTTTTTCGTTTTTCCCGTCTAAGAATTTGGGGGGTTATGGTGATGGGGGAATGATTGTTACGGATGATGAGCAAATTGCGGAAGTTGCTGGGATGTTGCGGGTGCATGGAGCTAAGAAGAAGTATCATAATGAAGTGTTAGGATATAACTCTCGTTTGGATACGATTCAGGCGGCGATTCTGCGGGTGAAGTTGCAATATATTGATCAGTGGAATCAGGGACGTAGGCGGGTAGCTGAGGTTTATAATCGGTTATTGAAGGATGTGGAGGGTTTGGTGACTCCGGGTTTGGTGGAGGGTCATGTGTTTCATCAGTACACAATTAGAGTTACTGGCGGAAAGCGGGATATGGTGCAACAATATTTAACTGAGCAGGGCATTGGCACGATGATCTATTATCCCATACCCCAAGACCAGTTACCTGTTTATAAGGGTCAATATGAGGCTTGTCCAGTTAGTGATGCAGCGGCGCAGGAGGTTTTGAGTTTACCGATTTGGCCGGAGTTGAGGGAGGATGTGATTCAGAAGGTGCTTGAGGAAATAAGAGTAAAAGTTAACTGAGAATCATCTGAATTTGAGAGAGGAGGATAACTAATTTTTTCAATATGATTATCTTACTCTCTGTTCTCTAATCTTTGTGCTATAAAAAGTTAAACAAATAACGGCTTATTTGTAAAATTTATGACTAATAGCTATACATTCTAAAAACTAAACTATAGACCAATATAGCGAGTCTAAATCATTTGTATCATGGCTATGCTTACGGGGTAAAAGTTTGACCTGGGTTTGATTTGTACAACTCAAATAGACTTGCTATATAATGCTTAAATTATGGGACAAGAAAGAGATGCTGATTTTTATAACAGCGTTTATCAAAGTTCAGAAAAGTATAAGAAAAAACCTGAATTAATTGAATATTATTATGAAGTTTGGTGCGAAGGCATTAATCAAATTAAAAATTATGTATCTCAACCAAAATATTTTATGGACTTGGGTTGTGGCCCTGGTCACTTTGCTTCATTATTAGCTTCAAATTTAGATACTTTAGAAAAATATGATGGGTATGATTTTTCAGAGACCGCAATTAATATGGCTCAATCGCTTATCGGTAAAGATATTAGATTTAATTTCTATCAGCAGGATTTACGATTGTTTAATTTTCCCCCAAGCCTAAATGATAATTCAATTATAACAATGTTTGAATTTTTAGAGCATATCTCATTTGATTTAGAACTAATTAGTAAAATTCCAGTAGGTACATGGGTGGTGTTTAGTGTTCCTTCTTATGATAGTGAAGGTCACGTCAGATGGTTTGATTCTTTGCAGGAAGTTAAAAATCGCTATGAACCATTGATGAGCATTGAAAATATTTACATTTGTAACGTCAAGAAACATAGTATCTACTTATGTATTAGCCGGAAAGTTGGTGAAGGTTAAAATACATAAATTATTCCCATGAGTTGATAGAAGTTATTGAGTATCTATTCTCAAATCATTGTACAGTAAGTTTTTCAAGTAAACATACCAATTATAATCAAATTCTTTGGCAGTAAAGGTTTCATCAAAAATACAGAGTTGACTCTATGGAATACAATTCATCATCAAATTCATTCTATAGTAACAAGAAAACTGATAAAAATTTTTCCGATTAGTGAACAGCTTGACAAAAAGAGTTTTGACTTAACTGTAATATCATAATCATATTCTTACCTTGCTATTTTTTTAAATATTTAACCAGATCATCTTTTGTTTTTATATGTAAATTATTGTACTTTTCGTTGTCAAAATAGTCTCCACAATGTATTAATTTATTTATATCATTTTCATTCATAGGTTTGATTCCATATTCTTGTAGTTTGTTTTTTACATATTCTCTAAATGTATTAGGAACCATATCAATTATATTATTCTCTTCCTCTAAGTATGGTGTATAATATTTTTCAAGATATGATAAATCAATATCCTTATATTGTTCTAAAAATTCATTAGTATATCCACATTTTTGTGCTGCATATGTAGAAGACGTTGCCATTTTCAAAGGAAATTTATATAGTACAGATCCCCAACTAAGGTTGTAGTTAATTAGTTTACCTTGCATTCCTAAATTCCTAAAACACTTGAAACAATTTTCACAATAATTTTTATCATTTTCTATCTTGCGATTACAACTACAAGCTGTGCCTTTAAATGGGCTTTGGTTAATTATCTTTGTTGTGATAACTTCAGAACAGCCGCCTAAAGGATAAAAGAAATTATAACCATAGGCTTTATAAATTCTATGCCATCTAATAAAGAGAGATTCGCCTTTTCTCTTTTTATCAATTACGTCAATGAATCTATGACCTGTTCCTAGAAAAACAGACTCCATAATTCCACCTAAAGCAATGTGACCAATATTATAAAATTGAGATAACAATATTATTATTGCACTATATCCAATTCCTGAGTGAAAACCATATGAATAGTTTTTATTTTCATTGTTTAAAATATACGGCCTAATTAATTCAAAATCAGTTTTTACAATTTTTAGATTTTTGATTTTTGCTTTCTCCATAAATCTAAGTGCATTATAATTATAATTAACACAATCCTCTATACATATGTTAAAAGGAGCTTTTGATTTATTTAAAATTTGCTGAATCACTTTAACACTAGACTCTTTTGAAAAATCTCTACAGCAATATATGGGTATTGTTTGATCGGCGGGTAAACATAATAGTGATGCACAGGAATCATTACCGTTACTGAATGCCAAACCAATGTTCTGTCCACGTAATGGTTTATTTATTTTGTTATGTATATGGGATGGATATTCGTATGCGCCTATTTTTTCAAAATACCCCATGTACCACAAAAGATGAAATATTGCTAATTCTTTTACCTCATGATCTACTTCGTTTATTTGGTAACCTTCAGGTGCTTCAAAATAAAATTTATCATTGTTTAAATGAAGATATACTATGTTATCTTCTTGTGTCCAAGTTATTTTTAAGTTTTTTAAGTTCATAAATTTATTCCTTTGTCTAGTAGATAAAATGAATAATTAACATCAATCATTTTCAAATTAAGAATTAAAAACATCACAACCAGACTTTTGGAGTATCAGCCAATAATAGCCTTGATAATTTGTACTTCTTTGAACAAGTTTTATTACCTCAATATCAACTTTGTGCTTTTTCTCTATCATTTTAGCAATAACCTTCGGTTCAGCAATAGTTTGATTACTTTCCAGATAATCTCCAGTGATGGGCATAACCAAATACCTCCGAGTTATTTTATACAGTTTAGGAAAATACTCATCAAATAACTTGGGTACTAAGCCCGATGAAGGATCACAGTTAACTAAATCAAAAGATTTATCTTCTTGACTATACAGATTAATCAAATTGAAAGCATCGCCAACTATATACGTCCATTCAGGAAAATATTTAGTTTGCAAATTTTTCAGGAAATCTTCATTGATTTCATTCAAAATAACATTTTTTAGTCCAGCTTTTGCTGCATGGATTACATCATATTTTCCCAATTCACCAGTAAATAAAAACAAGGACTCTTGACAATTTTTCAGTATTTCTATAGGGTAAGGTGTTTTAGATACAAAATTTCTGGTAACTTCACTACCCGGACTACTATGATATGGTGGTAGTTCTTTGAAAAAAGTTTGGTTACTCATATTTTTTGTCGTATCAACTACCATATCTTTGTGAGATAATTGTAATTCCTTGAGTTCATCTAATATTGAACTTGGAAAATGTTCCGACATAATTTGCCAAGGATTATATTGATCAGTAACAGAACTACGCTGACCATAACGCTCAAAAGTAGTCAAATTTTCAGAAAACTTAATATCTAATGCCATCGCATTAATATCAGTCAACTTATATCCACAATGTCCTACTTTAAGATAGCGATCATTAACTTGAGTTATAATTGAGTTATGTTCATCTAGTAGTTCCAGACCTGCCTGATATAGTATTTGAGTCATTGCCCCATCCAAACCTCGATTTTTATTTAAGTTTTGCCAAAGACTGAAATTTAATCTATCTAGCAACATTCCAGATAAACACCTTCCCATTCCTGTGGTTTCTCCCAATCTTATAAGATCTGTTTCAACATTATAACCAATCCAATGTATCATGTCTTCCTTTTGTAAATCAAAAAAGTAAGCATCTGTTATTCCACAGAAAACTAAACCTTCTTTTAACTTCTGATCATAAAATTCTATTAAACTTCGAGAAATTAAATCATCAGAGCCAACTATAATAACAGCATCAGGATTATAATCTCGACATCTGTTGATGCCGTATTCCCACTTATCACTCAAAGGTTGATTCTCATATTCAACATAATCAAATCCACAAGATTGACAAAGTTTGCGGGATTCTTCTCCTTCTGAACCCACAGCCAAAAGCTCTAATTGTATTTTGCCAGCTAACTCCCTTTTTAACATTGAGTAATAAGAAAGAATTATCTGAGTTAACTCTGGACGTTTCCAAACACAAGTATAAATAACTATTTTATTAATCTTAAACCTATCAATGTAACTATTAGAAATTACTGTGCTATCTGAGATATCTTCCAGTACATTACCCCAAATATTTTTAATCACAGGAATGGCAATTAACTTTCTAACATCCTGAACAATTTGCCCAAAATTTTGTCCTTCCTCTACTTTTCCTTTTTTGAGGTAAGCTTCTGCTAATAAAGGAAAAACATCCTTAAACATCGGATAATAACTTAGTAGATGAGAGCATCTTTCGATCACCTTATCATATTCTTGTTTACGGAGAGATGTCAGTGCTTGTTTAAAAACTTTTTCCCCTTCTTCTATACCTATACTCAAAGAAATTTCTGACTTTTTCTTTTCATCAGATTTTCTTGATATTGGTTTTAATTCAGGAGTTATTGGCTGAGAATTGACTACAGTAGTTAATTCTTGTAGTTGATTAACAAGATCAGCAGGAAAGCATTTTTCTAAAATTATCCAGGGTTGCTCTTGAGAAACTAAAACACTGGCATCACGTTCAAAATATCTTTCAACGGGTGTAATATTATCAGAAAATTTAATATCAATGGCACAAGCTCCTATGTCAGCCATTCTAAATCCACAATGACCAATTTTAAGTTGTTTATCACCCACATAAGCTGCTACACAATTATCATATTCCAATAACTGTAAACCTAATTGTTCCAATTTTCGAGTCATAGCACCATCAAGACTAGAATTTATATCGAGTCCTTTCCAGATGCTAAATTCTAGTTTATCCAAGAGTGTCCTCGATAAACATCTTCCCATGCCGATGGTTTCTCCAACTCGCACTGGATCTTTTTTACCACTATATCCTGTCCACCAAACCAAATTTTGATTATTAACATCAAAGAAATAAGCATCTTGTAAGCCACAAAATACTAAATTATCTTTCAGTTGACGATCATAAAATTCTATTAAATTCTGAGATACTATATCATCGGAACCCACGATAATAACCCCATCAGGATCGTAATTAGCACATTGATTAAGACCATACTCCCACTTAGAACTGAGTGGTTGATTTGGGTATTCAAGATAATCAAAACCACATTCTTCACATAATTTTCGAGAAGCATCCCCTTCAGAACCAACTGCCAAAAGTTCCAGATGAATTTTACCCGATAACTCTTTTTTCAGGTGTGCATAATAAGATAAAACAATTCGGGTTAACTCTGGCCGTCCCCATACACAAGTATAAATTATAATTTTGTTGATACAGTTATCATTGATAGCAACAGATTTAGGTTGAGCATTATCTGACTCGCCCGTAATGATCGCACCCCAATTATTGATAACTTGTTGAGTAGCGATTAACTGACGAATATATTGACTATTTTTTAAACAAAATTCTGCTTCTTTAATCTTTTCTTGGTTAGTGTAGGCTTCAGCTAGAATTGGAAAAATATTGGCTATACTCGGATGTAAACCCATGACTTGAGCGCAGTCTGTTATTGCTTGATGGTATTCCTGATTGAGCAGATGTTTTCTAGCTGAAATAAATAGTTGATTCTCTTGTACTATATTTTCTTGTGTTAAATAAACATCTCCTGATCTTAGATGAATTTTAGGATTACTAGCATCAATTTTTGCAGCCATTTTGTAAAATACAGTTGCTTGATCTAATTGACCTTTTTTACTTAAGATATCAGCTAATTTTAAACACATTTCAGCATCTTTGGGGTTTACTTCCAATGCCTTATAATAAACCTGTAAATCCGTCGGATTATCTGCAACTGCTCGGTGATAAACTTGAGAAATTTCTTCAGAATAACTCTGAATTTGATGTTGTAGAGCATCCCCTAACTTTTCATGAACCTGTGGCAAATTTGGATCGAGTTTAATAACATTACGATAGGCTGCGATCGCATTTTCCCAATCTTCTTTTTTAACTAAAACATCCCCTAAATTATAATATGACCAAACAAAATCAGGATCTAACTCGATAGCTTTTTGATAAGCCGCGATCGCATTTTCCCAATCTTCTAATTCAGTTAATGCTTCTGCTAAATTATGATAAGATAAGGAAAAATCAGGATTTAACGCAATTGCATGACGATAAGCAGTTGCAGCTTCTTCCCATTGCTTTTGCTGAAGTAAAACATCCCCTAAATTATTATAAGACCAGGAAAATTCAGGATTTAATTGAATAGCTTGATGATAGGCTTTTACGGCTTCTTCCCATTGTTCTAACTTGAGAAGGACATCACCTAAATTATGATGGATTTGAGCAATATTGGGTTCTATTTGAATAATTTGATGATAACAATCAATCGCATCTTGCCATTGTTCTAATTTTAATAGAATATCTCCTAATGCTTGCCGAGGTTCTATCCATTGAGGTTGTAATTTAATGGCTTCTTTGTAAGCTGCGAGAGCCTCTTCACATTGCTCTTGTTCGACTAAAGTTTTAGCTAAATTATAGTGAGATTGAGCAATATTAACACCTTGTTTTTGCAGGCGACCAGATGCTAATAGATGACGGCGTTTTGAGATTTCAGATTGCAGTTCTTGTTCTAAATCTAAAGACATAACTTAACTCACTAATGGTTAGGCTGAGAGGGATTATAAAATTTTTCTGAGGTTGCTATCTTTCCTAATCTTTCCAAGACAGCAGAGGAAATCAGGAAACTTTCAATCAATTAATTTTTTGGCTAATTCTGTTGCTTGACGATAGGCTTTAACCGCTTCTTTCAGGTTTCCCTGTTCTCGTAAGGTATCCCCTAATTTATGATAAACTCGCCAAGCATTAGGTTCCAATTTAACAACTTGACGATAATAAATAATAGCAGATTCCCAGTCTTGCTGTTCAAACCAAATATCCCCTAATGTTTCTTGAACAGAGACTAATTTGGGATTTAATTTTACCGCTTCTTGATAGCAGACGATCGCGTCTTGCCATTGTTCCTGCTGTGCATAAATATCTCCTAATAAGGCTTGAGTTTCTGCTAACCAAGCCGTTTCACTGGGCGGTGAAAAATCAGGGTTGAGTGAGGACTTGTTTTTTTCAGTTTTTTGTTGAATAGCAGCTTGATAGGCTTGCTTATAATGAGCAATGGCGGCTTCCAATTGATTTTGTTGTTGTAACCCTTGGGCTAACCGTTGATGAGCAACAATTTGCTGAGGATCACGGTCTAATACCTGACGATAACAAATCATTGCTTGAGTCATTTGCCCCCGTTTCCAGAGGGCATTTCCTAAGCTGAGATAATCCTTTAATGTGGCTTTTTCTGGGGCTAATTGTAGGGCTTCATACATACAATCTTCGGCATTTTCTGAACGTCCTAATGTTTGCCAAAGATGAGATAATTGATGATAGGCTTGGGCTTGGGGTTGAATTATAATTGCTTTTTGATAACAGGCGATCGCTTGTTGCCATTGTTGATCTTGGGCAAAAATATCACCTAATTCTAAATACAATTCTTCATTCTTGGGTTGCAAAGAAATAGCTTTTTGATAACACTGTTTGGCTTTTTCCAGCTTTTCCTGTTTAATAAATACTTTGGCTAATAGTTTATAAACAGCAATATCTTGGGGACTTTTTTGTAAAAGTTGCTGACATAAACGCAGACAAGATTCATATTGTTGTTGAGTATAATATTCTTGTGCTTGTTGCATTGAAATAGATTCATTAACGGCATTTTTTGGAGTAGAGACTTCAGAAATAATATTAGCAGAACGCATTGGGCTGGCGAGAATTGGTTGAGGGGGTAAATTACCTGCCATTAATAATAAAACTTGCCGATAGTCAGAATTTCCAGCCACACCTTTATGATGATGTAAAAGAGCTTGAGTTAAATTTTGTAATGCTAATAGTAACCGAGGATTTAATTCCAAGGCTTGATGATAGCAAGAAACAACATCTTCCCATTTTCCTTGAGCAACTAATACCTTTCCTAAACTATTATAAGATTCAAAGGATTTGGGATTAAGCTTAATAGCTTGTTGATAAAAACTTTCAGCATCTGCCCATTTTCCTTGTGCTGCGAATAGTTCTCCTAAATTGTGATACACTTCAACCGGGTTAGAATTTCCCTCAAGAGCTTGACGATAACAGGTTTCGGCTTGATTAATTTTGCCTTGACGGAATAGAATATTACCCAGGGAAAGATGTTCTTCTGGTTTAATATTTTCTGGTTCTAAACTAAAGGCTTGATACCAACAGGAAGCAGCTATTTCGGGTTTACCAATTTTACTCCAAACTTTTCCTAAGTTTCGGTGAGCTAGAGCTAAATTGGGTTGTAATTTAATCGCTTTTTGATAGGAACGAATTGCCAACTTCCAGTATTTAAGTTGAGCGTATAAATTCCCTAAATTACCATGAGCAACGGCTTCATTTGGTTTCAGATTAACAACATTTTGATACCATTTAAGAGCTTCTTCGGGTTGACCTAAGCCTTGTAAAGCTTTTCCTAAAAGGTGATAAGCATCAACGGTATTGGGATCGAGTTCAATTACTCGTTTACATTCTTGAACTACCTGCGGATAGTCTTTTTGTTCAAAGTAAGTTTCAGCCGTTTTTAAAGTGATTTCTATTTCAAGTAAATCAGATTCTTCAACCATTATATTCTCTTGTTTAGAGAGACGAAATAAATCTAAGGAAGTTAACCGATTTCCTAAATTATTAGTTATTTTTGATTCTCGTACTGATGATTCTTCGGAAAAACTATTGCGGTTTTTATTGTAAGAAGTAGTAACCATGTTAGCTCTGGAACTCCCTTGATAAGTTTGCTGTTCAATCTGTTGTAAATCTAACGAAATTATTGCAGTATCTATTAAGTCTATTTTGGGTTTTATTAAAGAGGGTTTATGCCTCTCCTTTGGTTTCCCTCTCGCTTTAACTGGACTAGAATCAGAGTAAATTTGAGTTTGATCTTGGAGATTAGGATCTAGAATTTTTAAGATTTTTTCTAAAGTGTTTATTTTGACATAAATATCCTCGATTAATGGAGATTGATACATTAACTGTCGCAAGGGATAACAGGGAAATTCTTTTCCTGTAATGTAATAATGTTTCAGTCCTAATTGTTGACTAATTACCCAGTAATAGTGACGAATATAATGGGGAGATACTAATTCAATTACAATGGTTTCAGGACGACAAAACATTAAATTTGTTAATCCTGCACCATGAGGAGTAATAATGACTTTAGCATGAGCAAATAAACAAGCTTGTTCTTCAACCGATAAAGTTTCTAATTCAACGGGAACAACCCCCCATTCACTCACATAAGCAATCACATCATTTTCATTAAGAATTTGCCGATATTTGGCTTGATTTCGGCGAATAAAAATTCGCTCTGGATAGTTATTTTTAGAGGAACTAAGAGCCGATGAAAACAACTGACGATGAAAGTTGATAATTTCAGGTGTTACCCATCCCACTGACCCGGTAAAGGAAGGAATAATTAATTGTTTTGCTTGAATATAAGGATGGCGATCGCTTTCTATAATTTTAGATTCAGAAATTCCTAACTTTTGTAATGTTTCTCGCTGAAAGGGAGCTTTAATACTATTCACTAAAAACCAATCAATCGATTGCCAATCCGGTTTTTCTTGTTGTAAAATAGCAAAGCGGGGTAAAATATCAACCATCCAATGAAAATACACATTTCCTGATAATCCAGATAATACAGCGACGGAACCGGAAATTTTTTCTAAAGGAGGAAATTCTTCTAAAGAAAAGATTTGATGTTGCTTCCAATCAATTGTTTCACATCCGGGTAAGGGAGTGGGATAAAATCGGGATAAATCCGTTAAAAGTTCATTTTTGGAGTTGAGAATCGCGATCGCATTACAAACATTCCACCAACTTTTTTGAGGAGCTATCCAAGCTTTTCCATGAGGAATAATTGTAATAGATGGAGGTGGAGATTCCCAAGGAATATCTTGAGGTTGAGAACAGTCATAGATTCCTTCTGCTAACCGAGTAGGCTTTAAACGTTTAAACACTCGATTTAAACAAATCGGACAGTCTAAACCCTGACAGTTAGGATGGGTAGGCTCAGATTGATGAAAATCAGCAGAAAATTTAATCTTCAAATTTGATAACTTGTGTTTTTTATGATCTAATTTTTGTTGTTCTAATACCTCAGTTAACTGTTGATAAATTTCGGGTTGATCAGGATTAATCCCCAAAGCTTTATGATAATAAATAGCCGCACTAACTAGGTCTTTTTTATGAATAAAACACTGCGCTAATTTTAAATAAGGAGCAATCCCATCTGGATCAGCTTGAATAGATTTTTGATAATAATATTCGGCTTGAGGATAATTTCGATACTCGGCTAAAGTATTTCCGAGATGAAAGTTAATTTTAGCAAAATATTGATTAACTTCCTTTGATTGGGGATTGTGTTGTAACGCTTGGATGAATTTTACACAGGCGATTCTGGCTTGATCAAGTTCGTCATCACCGTCTAAATATTCAACACTTTGACAATAGGCAGTAATAAAGGGTTGTTCTAATTCAATAATTGTTTTAAAATGAAGCATCGCTTCAGAAAGTTGATCCTGCTGTAACAGTGAAGCAGCACATTCACTATGAGCCGTAATTGATTCGGGTTCAAGCTGAATCAGTTGTTTAAAATATTGAATAGCAACGGTGTGTAAGCCTTGCTTTTGAAAGGCTTTTCCTACATTTAAGTAAGCTTCTTTTAAATCCGGTTGCAGTTGAATTGCTTGCAGATAACCTGCGATCGCAGCATCAATATTGCCCTGTTTAAAGTAAGTATGGGCGAGGTTATGATGTAGTTTAGCAGAATCAGGGAAAAGGGCTAAACCTTGATTAAAGACTTGAATTGCTTCTGACAAATTCTCTTTCTGAACCCAAATTAATCCTAAATTAATATAGGCATTAATTCTTTGAGGATTCAGTGCGATCGCCCTTTGATAATTTTCTAAAGCGGCATCGATTAATTCTTGCTTTTGTAGAGCAACGGCTAAATTATAATATCCTAAATCTGAATTAGGATCTTGAACAATTTCTTGTTGATAACGTTCAATTTCTCTCTCTAACGGTGGATCTAAAATGGCTATTGATAGAGGTAAAATAGGGTTGTCATTAGAGGGAGATATTTGCTTTTTCTGAGTCAGATTTGCATCAGAAGATAGCAATAGATGGGGTTTGTCTGATAATCTGGTAGTGTTAACGGAACGATTGTTAATCATGGGAAATAGAATCAGCACAAAAGGATCGATTTTTGCTTAAATTAAGCGGAAGTTATCATCACTGAGATTCAAGTTAGTACCCATTTGAATCACAGGTGTTGCTTGTCCTTGTTGATCGAGGTAATACAATGTTCCGGTTACATTGTCATAGACAAGGTTGTCATTACCCGCAACTAAAGAATTGTTGGGATTAAAATTGGCAATGACAGTCAATTCTCCCGACTGAAGAGAACCGTCTGTTTGTGTACTAATAGCATTAAATAAATTTGCATCTAGGAAAATCTCGTCTTCTGAGACATTAAAATCAGTGAGGGTATCTAATCCAAATACTTTTGTAATACTATTGGGTGTTGATTCGCCTGTAAAGACAAAACTGAATGTATCTGCACCTAAACCGCCAATTAAACTGTCATTTCCTTTATCTCCACTCAGGTAGTCATTCCCATCTCCACCGATGATAGTATCTTGGCCCTTACCCCCATACAAGGTGTCATTGCCTTCTCCACCCATTAGGCTATCCTGGCCTTCACCACCATAGATGAAATCATTTCCTACCCCGCCGGAAACAACATCATCACCCAGATCTCCATATAATAAGTCATCGCCTTCTCCCCCATCTACAGTGTCATTATCTTTTCCGGCGTAGACGGTATCATTACCAGAGCCTGCAATAATAGAATCAGCGCCTTGATTACCAAACAAAACATCATTGCCATCCCCACCAAAAATCAGGTCATCTCCTTCATCTCCAAAGATGAAATCATCCCCACCACCACCATCAATGGTGTCGTTTCCTTTGCCAGCATAGATGGTGTCATTCCCATCTTCTCCGTATAGTTTATCGTTACCTTGGAAGGCTAGAATAACATCATCTTCATCTCCAGCGCAGGCTCCATCATCCTCATTACCCAGGACGATCTGATCACTGCCCAGAGAACCAATCAGATTGTTAGATTTATCGATAAAGCCTTCTATAATGAACCCACCATCTTTCGACTCAGGATCGGTTTTTATAAGAGCGGGCTCCGTTGGATTTTGACAGGGTAAAGACATAGTAACAACCTAGCTTGTGATGATGGGGTAATAAAGCCACAGGTTCTTGGAGTTGAAATCTCGACCACTTAAAGTTTCAACCCCAAGCCTTTTAGGTAGGGGCTGGAGAAAAATCAGAGACAAGCTTACAAACTTGTAATACTTGAGAGAGCAAATTATGAATATCACAATTGATTCGGTGTTTTTTTGGATGTTACAGTTGTAAAGCAACTCTTGATTCCTCTTGCACCTTAAGTGTTTGAGATCTCAGGTTTAAGTTGCCTGAAAACTACTATCCCTACATACCAGTATCCGAAGAATTGTCCGGATTGATCCGCAAATAAATTCTCTGAATAAATACTGATAAATTCTCTGGAGCAATAACTCCGTAGGGATGCCTCGAAATCGTTGGTAAAATCTGTTACAAAACGAAGAATAATCTTAACAAATTAAGAATTATTCATCAGAAATCCGTTAGCATAAGGTATTCTATTTCTGGAAAATCTTCCCTATCTGTGGGGATAGGAGAAGTTAAGCATCAAGGACTCATGAACCGGATTTAATATGAAAATAAAATTAATTTTTTCTTAACTTAGCTGTAAAAATATTGACACAAAGATTTGACCCTAACCTGAATAATACTCGACACAAAAATCAGGATAAGGAAACTCAGAATTGGTATTTTTTTTGCCTTTAACCCTATTATTCCCGGCAATGGTTTCTGAAATTAATTTTTGAGTTGATTCTGAGATCGTGGCAGATGGGATCTCACCAACGCCTACCGTTAGACGTAATAATTCCCAATTAGTTCCCTAATCATGATCAAATAGTAGAGACGTTAAATTGAACCTCTCTACTGAATACCGATTTAAACAGACATTAAAGGATTTAACCAATATAAAATCTGTTTTTTAAGTTGATTCAAATCTTGATAAACCGCTTGTTTCATCCATTGACCAATGGCATCGAAGGGGGTAAAGGTTTCTCCCACTGACCAGCTAACATTTTGACCGAGGGGAGTTTGATGATCTCCGTTGAGTTTTTGCAAGGTTGTTAACCCTGGAAACCGTTGATCTAAAATTTGATGTAAGTTAGAAGTTTGATCAATTGTGTCTTTAGAGAATTTAATTAAAAGATTTCGTCGAATTTGATAGCGATCGCCCACTAAACGGTTTGTTTCTTCAGGAGAGGGAGTAAATTCTACAGCCATCACTTGAGAAAGTTGTTCAACTAAGGGAATCGATTGACGGGCGGCATAATTATTAAATGACATTAAAACATTTCCCGATCTTTCTATGGGAAATAACGAACCGATTAATAAATGAACTTTACACCCCATACTATGTCCTAATCCATAAATGGGTAAACCTCGCCGTTTTAATAATTGCCGATCATATAAATCTTCTAAACCATCTTCAAATGTCCATAAAACCTCTTGAGCAATAGTTGTATGATCGAGGGTATTTACAAAAGGAGTCGCAACAATTGCATAACCTTGCTGTGCTAATTCTTCTAATAAGCAACGATAGGTTAAATGCGGTGCTGTTGCCACAAATGCCCCGCCCAAAAAATGCACTATAGCTTGAGGACGCGGAGGAATTAAAACCCAATTTCCTGAAATAAAAAGCCAGTCCATTTAATCTTTTACAATTGTTGTTTTGACATAAAATTAATACCCTCTACGAGCAGAATTTTAACTCTGTTATAGAGGGATTTATACTAATTATACCTAAATTTCGGGATTTTGGGTAAATCTAATTATTCTTTACTTCGATGAGATTTTGCCAGCATTTGTGCAGCGAAGACACCGCCGATAAATCCAAATAAATGCCCTTGCCAAGAAATCCCATATTGTGAGGGTAAAACACCCCAAATTAAGCCTCCATACAGCCAACCTACCAGTAAAGATAAGACAATAGAAACGAAACTGCGTTCAAAAAATCCTCTTAATAGTAAAAATCCTAAATATCCAAAAATAACGCCACTCGCCCCAATATGAATGGTATAGGGAGAGCCGAATAACCACACTCCTAAACCACTAACAATCATGGTGATGAATGTGACTACAAAAAAGTCTTTAACATCCCGCAGCATCACAAACCAACCCAGTGTGATCAAGGGTAAAGTATTGGCGGCTAAATGACGGAAATTTCCATGTAAAAAGGGGGCAAAGAAAATACCTTCTAACCCTTGAACATGATGGGGACGAATCCCTAAGCGATTTAACGCGCCTCTAAATACAAAAAAATCAATAATTTCAATGATCCACAGCAACGCCACAATTCCGCCTAAAATGAGGATATGGCTTTGAAGTTCCTGGGTGAGTGAGGTTTCTGTTCGGTTAGACATAATCGTTCTGGCTTAGAAGATAACGTGTTTCGGTTAACTACAAAACTAGCTCCGGTCGTTTCGCATTCGGCTATTATCAATTATATGATAATCAAAAATCGAGTCAATTGCCCATGAAAGACCTTCAATTAGGAAAATATCTCAACTTAAATGATTTTTGCACCTGTACAAATACTTATCAAAAATATTCAGATAAAATTAATCCCTATCCGAATTCAGAAGAATCAATTCAAGCATTAAAAGCGTTAAATTATTATATTATTGACCCGGTTATTGATTATTTTAGTCTAGCTAGATTTCAACTTACCTATGGTTTTTGTTCCCATGAATTAAGAGTTTATTTAGATAAAAAAGATCCGATTACCGGATTAAAAAATGGTCGAGTTGCTCCTAACCTTGATCAACATATTGCCCATGAAGTTAAAAAAAATGGGAAATATTATTGTCAACGATTAGGGGCGGCTTGTGATTTTATAATTCGAGAGTTAGAGAGTGATCAATTAGTGGATTGGATTTTAAAACAAAAACTTCCTTTTGATTCTCTCTATTTTTATGGGAAAAATCGCCCGATTCATATTAGTTACGGCCCCCAACAAAAACGAAGTATTTGGACATTTACCCCGACGGGTAAACCGACTCAAAAAGGAATTGAACATTGGGTTAAAACGGCTAAAGAGTTCTGAGATATACCCAAAAACCCGGTTTCTTTGAGAAACCAGGTTTTTATCGCTGAGTTAAATTAAACGACCAATTGACATTGAGGACAATTGCATCCTGCTATCGGGGTGTTACTGTGATCTGTTGTCCAATTTGGAGCTAAGGTGATAGAAATTTGATTCAGGCTGACGGGTTGTTTAACCCGATAATTTGGGGTAATTTGAGGTTTTAAAAAGGCGATTTTAGCGGGAATAATGGGCATAAATTGAGCCATTAATCGATGAGTAGAGCGAGAGGCAAACATCGGTTGAGTGAGTGTTAAAATAGAGATAACAAAAACACTCAATGCTAAGATAAAAACCGAGAACTTTTTGAGAAATTTCATAGCTAAAATGATCACAAAATAGTGTTCTAACCTGTTACCTATTTGGGGGAATCGGATCAGGATAATATGCCCATTATAGAGCAAGTCTCAATCCATTGTGAAAACCCATGAATTAGAAACTTGGCGACTTGAACAAACTCGGTTTCTCTGGAGAATTTGAACAAAAGCCGAATCCCCTCCTCAAATTGTGAATTTGGCTTAAACTAGATCACATCAACTGATCCCAAATTTTGTAAAGATTAAAGGATGATGGATGATGAACGGAACTGTATCCCGCTTGATAGTCTTATTATTTGCCATTGGTGGAGTGTTCACCAGTTTATCCGCAATTGCATTAGCGGGTGGCCCCCCTCCCGGTAAGCCCGTGCAACCCCAAGCTGCACCTGCAACAACCCAACCCAATTCTACCTCTAACTCAGAAAAAGAGGATATTCCTCCTCAATTTCCCTTGCCAAGTGCAAGAGTTGGTGCGGTGAATGGAGTCGTGATGATTAAATTAATTAATAATGCTAACGTACCCATCCAATATCAACTAATTGGGGGAACTCGTGAAGAATGGTTAGTCAAAAATTCCACGATTGAAGTGCAAGGTTCACCTCCGATTACCTTAACCTATCGGCGACAAGATGGAGGTTTATTACTGGTTAGACCTAAGCAAGCTTCTCCTGGGGTTTTAGAAGTAGAATTTGAAGTCACCAACGATTTTAATATTGATACCAAATCCCTCAATATTACGGAATCGGGAAGCGTATTTTTGAATTGATTTCGATGAGGATCTGCCCCTCTAATTTAAGGCTTTAAAATTTGTTGATCGAGATCCGGTTCTAATTGAGAACCTAGGATCTTTTCATGCCAATAAATTTCCCGGATATCCGCAGGTAAATTTTCCTCCAAAGTACGATAAGCTCCTTTTAATAGCTCTTTAACTTCAATTGGAGAAACAGACTCTCCCTCGGCTTGTAAATAGGCAGAAATCCGAGTTTCACTCCAATGAAAAGTTTGAGCCATGACCAGAATTAACCTTAATAAAGGTTCCATTCGATCTAATACTAATCCCACATAACACCACAGAGGAGGAGGTGCGGCGGATAAAGAATATTGAATGGATTCAACGGGGGGTAAATCCGCTTGATTAATACAGACTGCGGTAACATTAATTAACCAATTTTGTAGCGTGGTTCCCCCGTCTGTATTGTCTTGTTCCCTTAAATTTAACGGTCGCATTTCATAAAAAATATGTCGCCAGGTTTGAGAAAATAAATAATCCGCTTGTACAGGCGATCGCACTGAATGACGAATTAAAGTATAGACAATTAAACCATAGCGGCAGAAAATAGCAACAAAGTATTTACCCTGATCAGGATAATTCTGAAACAGAGTTAACAATTCCTGGTCTTTATGATGAAATAGGGATTTGACCAGTGGATGACTTGATTCAGGTAGGTGAAGCGTTTGCACGGTAACTGACAGCAAATTTTAGCTGGATAATGTTTTCCGGTTGCATGATAGCTTATCTGGGTTCTGAAATCAACTCTTGAAGCTTGATCTGTCCTCTGCTAAACTCCTAACCCCTTTAATCTAATATTCTTAATTTTAATTTATGGCTTTCTTCCCGCAAAAATCGTCTAATTCCAGCCTTGAAACCCGAAAAACCAGAAACTTATTAATCTTATTACTTCCTCCTACAATTTGGTTACTGATTTTCTTTGTTATTCCTCTGGTTATTGTCTTAATTTATAGTTTTTTAGAACGGGGAACTTATGGAGGTGTAGCCTGGGAATTTACTCTCAGAAATTATCAACGGTTAGCGAATGATTTATACCTAAATATTTTTGGGCGATCGCTGGGACTTGCTGCTTTAACCACCTTAATTTGTTTAATAATTGGTTATCCCTTAGCCTTTTTTATTGCTACTTCTTCTCCCCGTTGGCGAAATTTGTTATTATTTTTAGTGATTATTCCCTTCTGGACAAACTTTCTGGTTAGAACCTATGCTTGGATGATTATTTTACGTTCTGAAGGCGTGATTAATACCTGGCTCCAAAGTTTAAATTTAATTCAAGAGCCCCTTAATTTACTGTTTACTCCCTTTGCGGTTATCGTGGGTTTAATTTATGGGTATTTACCCTTTATGATTCTTCCTCTCTATGCAACAATTGAACGATTAAACTTTTCTTTAGTTGAAGCTGCTCATGATTTGGGTGCAAATGATATTAGAACATTTTTCAGAATTATTTTACCCTTAACTACCCCCGGAATTATTGCCGGGTCTATTCTAGTTTTTATCCCGGCTTTAGGTGCATTTATTACCCCGGATATTCTCGGAGGGGCAAAAACAGTTATGGTCGGAAATTTAATTCAAAATCAATTTTTACAAGCCCGTAATTGGCCCTTTGGATCGGCGTTATCAATGGGATTAATGATATTAGTCTTAATTCCGGTTATCATTTATTTTCGGAGTTCTAATACAGAAACCTCTATTTAATTTATATTAAAATTATGAACACAAAAACCCTTGATAAATTGATTCATACCTGGGGAAAAACAGGATTAGGGATACAGGCTACCCTCGGCTTTACCTTTCTTTACTTACCGATTTTAATTTTAATTATTTATTCATTTAATGCCTCTCGGTTTAATGCTAATTGGACAGGATTTACATTAAAATGGTATCAAAAGTTATTCAGTGGCTTAACCGAAAGTACCGCAGATATTTCTACTCAAAACCTCTGGGGATCGCTACAAAATAGTTTAATTATTGCCATTGCTTCAACTTTAATTGCCAGCCTTTTAGGAACAATGATGGCATTAGCTTTAGAACGTTTTCGGTTTCCTGGGTCTAAATTTTTAGAAGCGTTATTATTGTTACCCATTATTATTCCTGAAATCACATTAGGAGTTTCCCTGTTAGTGTTTTTTACGTTAGTTTTTAGAATTCTTGAAAATCTGACTGGAATTCGCTTGACTTTAGGCTTACCTTCGGTAATTATTAGTCATGCAACCTTTAGTATTGCCTTTATTACGGTTACAGTAAGAGCGCGTTTAGCTGACTTAGATCCAGCCTTGGAAGAAGCCGCTTTAGACTTAGGAGCAAATGAATGGAAAACCTTTTGGCGAATTACCTTTCCTTTGATTTTTCCTGCGATTTTAAGCGGTGCTTTGTTAGCCTTTACCCTATCGTTGGATGATTTTGTTGTCACCTTTTTTACTACCGGAGTCGGCGCAACAACTCTGCCTTTATTTGTTTATGGAATGATCAAATTGTCCATCACTCCAGTCATTAATGCTATTTCAACTTTAATGTTACTGGCTTCTCTTTTATTCGTGATCTCATCTTTGAAATTGCAAGATAAAGCTACGGTCAAAAATTAAAAAGACTTGTTTTTATATCCCATTCAGTTTAAAATTAAAATATCCCTTGTTTACCTTAAATTTTAATATTAATTTCTCCAACATGAAACGAATTTTAACCTTAATTCTGCTATTCTGTTTAGGTGTATTTTTACCCTTTGGTTGCACCGCTAATCAATCTAACGCACCCCAAACTACCCCTACCGCTAATGTTCTCAATTTATATAACTGGTCAACCTATATTGACCCGGAAGTCTTAAAAGCCTTTGAGCAAAAATATCAAGTTAAAATCAATTATGATACTTATGATAGTGCGGAAAGCCTTTATGCTAAATTAAAAGCCGGAAACCCTGGTTATGATGTCGCATTTCCTCCTGATTATATGGTTAAAATTATGATCAATGAACAGATGTTAGAAGAATTGAATGGTGATAATATTCCTAATATCAAAAATATTGAACCTAATTTTTTTAATCCCCCCTATGACCCCGGAAATAAATATAGTATTCCCTATCAATGGATTACCCTAGGAATTGGTTATAATATTAAAAAAACCGGAGAAGAAATTAATAGCTGGTCAGCCTTAGTAGATCCAAAATATCAAGGTAAAGTCAGTTTATTAGATGATATGCGCCATACAATGGGGGCTATTCTCATGTATTTAGGCTATAGTCCTAATACGAAAAATCCCGAAGAAATCCAAAAAGCACGAGATTTCCTAATTAAAAATAAAGATAATATTGCTGCATTTGCACCCGATACAGGTCAACAATTATTAAATCAAGGAGAAGTGACTTTAACAATGGAATATAGTGGGGATATTTTTCAAGTTATGGCAGAAAATCCTGATTTGCGTTATGTTATCCCCAAAGAGGGAAGTATTATTGGGATGGATAATATGGTCATCCCCAAAGGCGCACCCAATAAAAAACTCGCGGAAACCTTTATTAACTTTGTTTTAGAACCCGAAAATAGTGCTAAAATTTCCAATTTTATTGATTATGCTTCCCCTAATAAAGTAGCCATTGATCAGAAATTAATTGAAGCTGAAAACTTAAAAAATCCGGGGATTTATCCCCCTGCTGAAATTTTTAATAAACTCCAATATCTGCAAGATGTAGGAGAAGCTACTAAATTCTATGATGAAGCTTGGACAGAAGTTAAAGTCGGTGTGGGAAAATAAAAAATGGTTAATTATTGACTCTTTTGGTGCGTGCGAGAAGCTCTTACGCACCCTACAACTGCTCCCCTTCTCTCCTTTTTTCCTATGAATTCTGCTGTTGAATTATTGAATGTTTCTAAATTATTTAAAGGATTAAATAGTAAAGAATTTCTAGCTGTTAACCAATTGAATTTAGAAATCAAAACCGGAGAATTTTTCTCCTTATTAGGGCCATCAGGTTGTGGAAAAACAACAACATTAAGAATGATTGCTGGATTTGAACTTCCCACTTCTGGGGAAATTTTAATTCATCAACAACCGATGAAAAATCGTCCCCCTTTTTATCGTCCAGTCAATACCGTTTTTCAAAATTATGCCTTATTTCCCCATTTAACTGTTGCGGAAAATGTTGCTTTTGGACTGGAAATGGAAAATGTGTCTCGTCCCCAAATTAAGAGCCGAGTTACAGACGCATTATCTTTAGTTAAATTAACCGATTTTCAAACTCGTTATCCCCGTCAACTTTCCGGTGGACAGCAACAACGGGTGGCGTTAGCGAGAGCATTAGTTAAACAGCCAAAGGTGTTATTATTTGATGAACCCTTGGGTGCTTTAGATTTAAAACTGCGAAAAGAAATGCAGTTAGAACTTAAAAAAATGCAGAAACAATTAGGCATTACTTTTATTTATGTAACCCATGATCAAGAAGAAGCGTTAACCATGTCTGATCGAATTGGGGTCATGAATCATGGAGAATTATTACAAGTAGGAACCCCCCTAGAAATTTATGAATATCCTCAGACTAAATTTGTTGCAGATTTCATTGGAGAAACTAACTTTTTGACGGGACGAGTTACCCAAATCCAAGGACAACAAATCACGGTTTTAGTAGATGAACAACTTTCTATTCATCTAACAACTTCTCAACCTGTTATAGAAGGACAAATAATCAATTTAATCATCCGTCCAGAAAAAGCCACTCTCTATGCTAATACTGATCAAAATAGGGGAGATTATCAAAATGTAGAAGCTTGGAAAGGAATCATTGAAGAATCAATTTATCTGGGAACAGATACCCGTTATGCTGTGCGTTTAACTGATCAAACTTTAATCATGATTCGCTGGCAAAATTGGCATCGAGATGATCTACAACGTTTTACCCTTGGTGATCAGGTTAAAGTAGTTGTCCCACCCAATAGTATTAATATTATTAGTAATTAAAATAATAAATATTATGATAAAAAAACGCCCATAACTAACACGATGGGCGCTCAATCCGGGTGCAATGCTATCAATTCACATTATAATATTCTACAGCTATCAGAGGCAGATAAAATGATAACCTTTAACAAAAATTTACAATAATCTTTTCTAAAATCTTCAATTTTTACCCCCATGACTCCAACCTTAATCGGACGCTGGCAAACTCGTCTTTTTCTCTTTGCAACCGTTGGTGTTTTAGTAACCTTAGCCTTTGTTGGGTTACAAACGGGTGATCAACCCCGATCAATTTACTTTTGGATTTTAGGATATATTACCTGTTTTGGCTTTTTCTGGGATATTTTCTATATCAAAATTCAAAAATTTCGCTGGGATCGAGATTGGCCTGGTGCTTTTCAATTATTAGCAGGAATTTGGGAAGCTTTGTTTTTACTAACCTTGATCAAAATCATCGGTTTACCCGGTATTTCTCCAACAGAATTTAATCTGGGATTATTTATTTTCCATTATAGTTGTGTTTGGATTGCTATTTTTATTACCTCTCAAAGTCTGATCAGAATTTTATGTCCTTACTGGCGTTTTCGAGGAGGACAATGGTTTTAATTCAACTTTAAACCGTTAATTCCCTTAATTTTTAAGAGTTAAATCTTCATCTATTTCTTTCTCTTTTTCTTTTTCTTTTAGAGCTTTGAGGGAAGGAAGATTAATCGGAATCATTTCTCGTCTGGCTTGGTTTAAATCATGAAAACTCCCACAAAGTAATAAGCGATCGCCTGCTTCTAAATCCAAATTTCGACTCGGCCAGCGATGAAATTTATCGTCTCGACGTAAGGCTTGAACTTGTACCCTAAACCGACTCGCTAAATCTAATTTCGATAACGGTTTACCGATCACCGGGCTATTTTCAGGAATATTTAACCACTGACAAGAAATACTTTCCGCCGGAATTGTAACCTCTCCTTTCGCCAATTGATCTAACGTTGTTAAGGCGGCTGTTTCCCCCACAACTAATAATTTATCATCTT
This sequence comes from Planktothrix serta PCC 8927, assembly GCF_900010725.2. NCBI lineage: Bacteria > Bacillati > Cyanobacteriota > Cyanophyceae > Oscillatoriales > Microcoleaceae > Planktothrix > Planktothrix serta. The sequence goes on from NZ_LR734844.1 coordinate 285,775, forward strand.
TTTCTAAACGCGCTTGACCATCAGGATAATCAATTTCTTCCCCCGTAGAACGTCGAATTGCCATCACACTAATTCCCGTCATCGGACGAATATTACTTTCTTCCAAAGTCATTCCCGTTAAGGGAGAACTCGGAGGTAACGCATACCATTTACTATTCATTTCTTGAGTTGCTTGCTGTAAATCTCGCGCCACTTCTTGAGGGGATTTTTTAGGGCGAAAATCTGAATACTGACTTTGACGAATTTTTTGCATTTCCTGTTGAATTTTATCTCCAGTTAAACCCATTCTTGTTAATAAATGAGTTGATAATTCTAAACTCGCTTCAAATTCAGGTTGTACCACTTCTTTTGCACCCAATTGATACAGAAGTTCAATATCCTTATCCCGATCCGCGATCACAATTACATCTAAATTAGGCGAAAATTCTAACGATCGCTTTAAGCATAATCGGGTACTCATTGGGTCAGGAATAGCGATCGCCATTGAGATAGCCCGATCCACCCCTGCGGTTTCTAAAACGTGCAAACTTGCCGCATTTCCATATAAATAAGGAATGTTATTATTTCTTAATTCTTGTACAGCTTGTTCCGATTGATCAATCACGACAACGGAATAATTATGACTTTGTAAAAGTCGAACTAAATTGCGCCCAACTCGTCCATACCCACAAACAATAATATGATTTTGTTGGGGAAAATTTTCAGCAATATCCGTAATTTTTCGACTGTTTTCTAAAAGATTAGATAAGTCCCATTTTTCCTCCATCCAATCTAACAATTTAGGAGCAAATTGTAAAATAAACGGGGTAATAATTAAGGTGAGGGCTGTTGTTCCCACAATTAATAAATAAATCCGTCGGGAAACTAACCCTAAACTTTGTCCAGCACTGGCTAAAACAAACGAAAATTCTCCAATTTGAGCTAATCCTAATCCGGTGATAATAGACGTTCTCCAAGAATAGCCAAATAATTTAACAATCGGAATAATAATTAAGGTTTTTCCGGCGACAATTAGCAACATTAATCCGATAATCAGTTCTAAATGTTGCCAAAGAAATACCGGATCAATTAGCATTCCCACCGCGACAAAAAATAAAGCGGCAAAAATATCACGAATAGGTTCAACATAAGTTAAGGTTTGATCGGCATATTCTACCTCAGAAATCATTAACCCGGCAACAAAAGCCCCCATTTCAATCGAAAATCCTAAATGTTCTGTTAACAGCGCAATTCCTAAACATAACGCCACAACCCCTAATAAAAATAGTTCTCGACTTTCGGTTTTAGCTAAAAATCGTAATAACCGAGGAATCACCCAAATCCCCGCAATAATTGCCCCTAATGCAAATAATCCAATTAATAAAAGCGATCGCCCCACCGCTTCAAAAATCACGCCTCCTTGGGGTTGATTTAAAGCAGGTAACACTGCTAACATTAACCCTAATGCTAAATCCTGTACGACTAAAATCCCTAGCATTACCTGTCCTTGAGGGGTCGCCATTTCATTGCGTTCCATCAAACATTTCAGGACAACGGCCGTTGAAGATAGGGATAAAATTGCCCCTAAAAAGATGCCTTGAATCGGAGAAGTATCCCAACCTAAAATTCCTGTTGCGAGGGCGGTAATTAATACCGTAAAGACAATTTGTAACCCTCCTCCTCCTAAACTAATTGCCTGGACTTTTTTCAACTCCGCCAAGGAAAATTCTACCCCCAAGGCAAATAGAAGAAAGGCTACTCCAAATTGAGCCAGGGTTTCCACTTGAACTAATTCTTTGATCAAGCCTAATCCACTGGGGCCAACAATCATTCCCCCAATCAAATAACCCAGAATCGCGGGTTGTCGGATTAACGATGCTAAAAGTCCTCCGACGGTTGCAGCGACAAGGACAAGGACTAAATCTACAATTAAGCGAAAGTCTTCTGGCACGGTTTATCTTAAAACGAAATGATTAAATGTAACATTCTGTTACTTATTCTCAGCATACTAAAATTGTGAAGAATTCGGCATTAGCCTTAAAATTTTAGGGGGAAAACCGATCAACCTTGGAGAGAGCAAGATGAGACTGAAAGTGCCTAGGTGGCTCAAGTCGTTAATGTTAAGCCTGATCACGGTTGCAATCGTTCTGGCCCTTCCAGGATTCGCTGCCCAGGTACGAGTTAATCCCTCCTCTCCTGAGTTGGGGGATACTCTCTCTGTGGTGTTGGAGTCCGCCAGTTCACCGAACCCACCCACCGTTAATTGGCAGGGTAAAACCTACCCGATGTTTGCTATTGGCCCTAACCGAATGCGGGCTTTATTACCGACTACCCCTTTAGATCAGCCGGGAACAAAGTCCCTGCAAGTTAATGATGGGTCACAGGTACAGAATTTAACGGTACAATTGCGCGATCGCTCCTTTCCTACCCAGTCAATTTGGCTCCCTCCCGATAAAGAAGACCTCCAGGGCACCGATCACGAATTTGATCGCGTCGATGCGTTTAAAGCCCTCGTTACCCCGGAAAAATATTGGAAAGGTGCATTTTTACGTCCCAATTCCGGTGAAATCACCACGATTTATGGCGTGCGTCGTTACTACAACGGGGATTTTGCCGAGGACTATTATCATCGTGGGGTAGATTATGCTGGGGGTATGGGATCGCCTGTGGTTGCACCAGCGGCTGGACGAGTGGCCCTGGTAGGGCGAGAATCCCAGGGATTTGAAATTCATGGCAATGTTATTGGTCTGGATCACGGTCAAGGGGTGGCGAGTATTTTGATGCACCTCAGCCGGATTGATGTTAAGGAGGGGGATTTTGTGCAAGCGGGTCAAGTCATTGGTGCGGTAGGATCATCTGGGGCTTCAACAGGCCCCCATCTCCATTGGGGACTTTATGTGCAGGGTCAAGCGGTTGATCCGGTTCCCTGGCGATATGCAGCGATGGATTGAAGTCAGATTTTTTGGGATCACTCAGGTTAAATGGGCATCAACTTGGCAATGGTATCCTAGAAGAAGTAGCCATAGGGTGAATGTCAACAACCCACCACTGACCTGAGTTATTCTTCAATGGGGGTCTTCAAGGGGGAAGAAAGATGATATTCTTAGCCAATGTTGAAAAAACAGAAAGCTAATTATGGCTCAGTTCAGCCTAATTCCCTGAGTATCCTAATTCCTATTTGACAATTCAGGTAACTCTCGTTTCCCCTCTTTCTGTCTCGATTGCAGCAGCGAAGAAATCAAAAAGCCTTTTTTAGGGAATATTTAGGCAAGATTCAGTTAAAAAAATAACAATGATGCCAAGTGTAAAAGCATTATGAGTATTGAAAAGATTGTTGAGCAAGCATTGGGAGATGGTTATCTAACCCCCTCGATGGAGGCAGAGGTTGGACGAATTTGTAACACCGCATCAGAACTGTCTATTGAAGAATATATGGCTCTGGATCGGTTGATGGGAGCTTTGTTAACGGGTGAAGTTGTTGTTTTACCCCGGAAACAATTTATTAATGTCATGGAGGAGTTAGTCCTCAGTGAAGCCATCGCTAGGGTTGCAGAAATTGAAGAAAATAGCGAACAAAGCCTAGATGTGGGAGATATTGCCGCCTATGCGTTAAATCGTCTTCCTCCCCTTTATGCCACAACGGAGGAAGGAGCCCAATTTCAACGATCAAGAGCGAAAGAAGAACTACAAATATTGATTTCTAATCAGATCAAAGCGGCGATTGAACGCAACCTCAACCGCGCAGCCCAAAATCAAACTGTTCTGGGTAAAGCCAGTGGCGATACCGTATTGTCCCAAGTTAGTGCTTTATTACAAACCTATGCCCAAAATTATGAACGCACCATCAGTTAGGGGAATGGCTCAAAATTAATCTCTCTATGAATTCGGAAGCCCACACTGTACCCCTAGATCCCTAGGTCAGTGTGGGGAGTTCACCGAAACCGGGCTTCTGTTCTCGGAATCTAATTAGACGTATCCGGTGCGGAGGCTCCAACGGCTTCATTCGCTCGTTGTTCCCGTTTTTTCCGTTCCGCTTGGGTCATTTCTTCAATCATGAGCCGAGCTTGTGCAACTTTTTCAAGATTGCTGCGATAGAGATCTAAATCCTTGAGCAGTTTGTCTTGAGGTAGGTGTAAAGCTTCAGCCAGTTGAGATAAGATTTGTTCTCTTGTGGCTTTGTCTTGAATCCCACTTGGATCAGCTTGTTCTAAGAGGGTAAATAATCCAATGGCAAACAAACGACTGTATTTTAATTTAGGATTAATTGCGATCGCCTGCAAATCTCCTAACCACTCAGTCGCCGTCCCCTCAGCAGGAGACTTTAAACTAGCAATTAAATCTTTAACCGATAGATTTTTGGCTAATTCTTGTAAGTGTTGAGCCTCACCCCGATACCGTTGGGGGTCGTCTTGTTCAGCTTTGATCAGGGCATTAAAAATCGATTCTTGATCAGATTCGGGAAGATACCCTTGCATAAAGCGATCAAAAGCTGTGACCACACCCAAGGCATAAATGGGGTCATAGCTAAAATCAACATTGACCGAGAGTAAGTGCATTTCCACCATCAACTCCTCAATCACACGACGATAGATCGAATTGATGGGGCGAGTGTGTAGACTGTAAAAAGTACGCTTTGTATCTGAAACCGTGCGGATGTTATTCACAAGCCAATCTTAAAAGGGACTAAATATCATTGTGAACTACCCAATCTCCAACGCTACGCTGATGGAGTGGGCTTGGTGACTTCACAGGGAATTGCCTCAAAAACTCCGTAGTTCTTTTGGTCTGACATTCCCACCACCAGCAGGAGTCCGGGTTCCCAAGACCCATTTTTTTCTGCTACACTGCCCACTCAGCTTAGTTTTCGCTTAGGGTGACATTATACAAGATTGCTTGATTGTATCATAGAATTGGGGGTTGGAGTCGCCATTGATCCCAACAGAAATAGGGAAGATTGTGTTGAACTTCTGGCTCCGAATCGTTAATTTTTTGGGTGTCCCAGATTTTGAAGTTTACAAATTCCAAAACGACTCAGAATCCCAATGATCTTATCTCCTCAACTGCGAGCTTTAGCCGAATATATGGCGGGAGAGTTCGATAATCAAGCTCAAGCCTTAGCTGATCCCGTGTGGTACGTCCATCTGCGCCTATGGCAACGTCCGGTTCCCGTATTCTTGTTTCCCGAACCCAGTTTGGTACTATTTGCCGAACAAGCCAATATTGTTAACCTGAATCAACCCTATCGTCCTCGGTTTATTCAGTTGCGCCAGTCCTGTAATTCTGAGTCTAGTTTAGAAGCCCAATATTATATGCCCCAAAATATTGCTGCGGTGCAAGGGGCTGGCCAAGATCCCGAACGGTTGCGACATCTGACTCCAGAGGATTTACAACTTCTGCCCGGTTGTACCTTAAAGATCACCTCTCAATCCTTAAGTCCCAATCATTATCGCTTCCAAGCCACTCTAAAGGAAAACCAGATTTGTTGTTTCAGTTATCGAAAAATTGGGTTTAAAACCCCGTCCCTTCGACAGGCTCAGGGCAAGCTCTTTAGCGATAGCGGAGGACGGCTTTATATTGGTGGGTTGTCTATTGACATCTGATCCTGGTACTATTTCCAGTAACAGGAAAAGGTAAACAACCTGTCTAAAAACCTAGTTGCTTAACGGCAGAACACTGAACCTTGACAATTGAATCTATGCGGTTCTGCTGCACAGTTCTAGTTTCCCCCAGCAGTGGGTAAAAGATTCATGGGAGCTAGGCCACCAGTTTTTGAAACAAATTTGTTTCAAGTCAAAAAAGAACTCGCAGGAATGCGAATAGGGTAGGGCATACCCGAATTTACGCTTGGGGAGAATCCCACCTCTGGTTGAAGCACTGCAAGGCACTTTGATTAAGTGGTTTCGTTGAACCAAGAATCCCCACGCCTTTAGGCTGGGGAGTGTCAACAAAACAAAACCTATCAAGTCGAATTAGGCTTTGCAGCCACAGCCGATGAATTTTTGAGCTATGACAAAGGAATTGACCCTACGACCGGAAAAGCATTATGGGGAGCTTTGTTAGGGCAATTTCAATTTCAGAAACGCTGTTGTTTCGCTTCTGAACTGCCTTTAACCTAAACCCAAGCTGCACAAACTTTCAGATCAGCCTTCGGTGTAGAGACGCACCTAGGCACGTCTCTATTGTCAACAGAAAGCGAATAGGGTTTGGAATCATAGATTGACTTCAACCGGCTCTTACCCCGCCTTCAAGAGCTTCATCTTCCGTCTCAAAAATTTCAAATACAGAATCCATCATGGTCACTTCAAATACCAGCTTGGCTTCTGGATGAACATTACAAATTCGGAAGCTACCCTTCACTTTGTCAGCATCTCGCATTCCAGCAACCAGTGAAGTCAGACCCGAACTATCAATAAAGTTCACTTGACCTAGATTTACCACGACATGGCGACTCAATTTAGATATACATTCCTGCAACTTGAGGCGGAATTGCCAAGCTGTTGTGATGTCTAGGCGTCCTGTTGGTGCCAAGACAATGACCTTTGTGCCATCCTGGGTCGTATGTTCTTTTTGATCGATATGAATCACTGACCGTCCCCTCGGAATTTTTGATATTGCGTTGGTTGCTTATCTGACAGTAGTTTAACTTAGACTGGTGAGTTGGGAGCAGTCCAGTTTGCCCAATCTTGAGGCTTCAAGAAAGTCTCAGACAGTTCTGCTTCTGGAGTTCCAGGTTCCGGCTGATAGCCATATTCCCATCGTACCAGAGGCGGTAAAGACATGAGAATGGACTCGGTGCGACCATTGGTTTGTAAGCCAAAAATCGTCCCTCGATCATAAACCAAGTTAAATTCCACATATCGACCCCGCCGATATAATTGGAACTGCCGTTCTCGATCTCCATAGTCATGGGAACGTCTCCGCTCTACAATTGGCCCGTAAGCCGGAATAAAAGCCTGTCCACAGTCTTGCACAAAACTGAACAAAGATTCCCAATCTCTCGGCTCAGGGGTTCCCACTTTATCACTATACAAGGCTGCCGCTCCTTTCGGATCAGGGCCTTTATAGAGTTGGCTTTGTGGATCTTGATAGTCAAAGAAGATCCCGCCTACACCCCGCATCTCTTGTCGATGTTTGAGATAAAAATATTCATCACACCAGTGTTTGAATACAGGATAATACTCTTGATGGTGGCGATCGCAAGCTTGTTTTAAGGTTTGATGAAAATGGTGAGCATCTTCAGCAAAAGGATAATAAGGGGTTAAATCAATACCGCCCCCAAACCACCAGACTGGCCCAGCTTGAAAATAGCGATAATTAAGATGTACCGTTGGAATATAGGGATTTCGAGGATGTAACACCATTGAGGTTCCTGTGGCATAAAACCCGTACCCGGCTGCCTCTGGACGTTGAGCTAAAATCGAAGGAGGCAGTGTTTCGCCCCAAACTTCGGAGAAATTAACTCCCCCTTGTTCAAACACATCCCCTTCGCTGATTACACGAGTTCGACCCCCGCCCCCTTCTGGACGTTCCCAAGCGTCTTCTTTAAACTTGCCAATACCATCAAGCTGTTCCAGGCCTTGACAAATTTCATCCTGGATTTGTTTCATAAACTGACTGACACGGGTTTGAGAGTCAGTCGGAGGGATCAACTGGGGCGTAGTAATTTCCGATACCTGAGAAGCTGTCATAATTTTTTTTAACCTATCATCACTTGGCGAACAATTTGTTGTAATCTCGCCAAGCGTTATGATCATGTCCGTATTGTGTCCCTGGAGTCAAGTGGCTAAGGGGATCTTCTGCCCTGAAACCCTGAGACTGTAAATCTTCTTTACTTTAACTTGAAGTTAACTTAAGGGTTTTTAAGACTTATCGAGAATTTGGGTCTAAAACCCCGTGCTTTGAGCATTGGCTTGGGATTAAGATAGAGAGGGTTGAAATCCCCAAGGTGGGCGGTTGTGAAGCGGCTTTTAATCGGCACCCTCGAACCTGAAAACTCCTAGAGTGTCAAGATCAAAATATTACGACAGTTTGAATTCCCCAATTCTTGAATAATAGAGGAGGGATAGACTTTCTACTCCCGACAATAGCCGTTTGTCCATCGCTTAATCTGGGAACACCATATTCAATATGCTTGATGTCAACACAGTATTAGAAGTGTTACGACCTGTACAAGACCCTGAACTCCAAAAAAGTTTGGTGGAATTAAACATGATTCGTAACCTGAAAATTCAAGGGGGTGAGGTTAGCTTTACCTTAGTCCTGACCACGCCCGCTTGTCCTTTGCGGGAATTTATCGTCGAAGATTGTCAGAAAGCCGTTAAACAACTTCCCGGAGTGGAAACGGTTGTTGTTGATGTCACCGCCGAAACCCCTCAACAAAAAGCCTTACCTGACCGTCAAGGCATTGCAGGCGTTAAAAATATTCTGGCAATTTCTAGCGGAAAAGGAGGCGTCGGAAAAAGTACCGTTGCGGTGAATGTGGCCGTTGCTTTAGCTCAAATGGGTGCGAAAGTCGGGTTAATTGATGCTGATATTTATGGCCCTAATGATCCCACCATGTTAGGGTTAGCTGATGTTCAAGTTATGGTGCAGCAAAGTCCCCAAGGAGAAATCCTAGAACCTGCGTTTAACTATGGGGTGAAGTTGGTTTCGATGGCGTTTCTGATCGATAAAGATCAGCCTGTGATTTGGCGTGGCCCGATGTTAAATGGGATTATTCGTCAATTTCTCTATCAAGTCAATTGGGGTGAATTAGACTATCTACTGGTGGATATGCCCCCCGGCACGGGAGATGCTCAACTCACCCTCGCCCAAGCTGTTCCTATGTCTGGGGTCGTTATTGTGACAACGCCTCAATTAGTCTCCCTCCTCGACTCCCGCAAAGGGTTAAAAATGTTTCAACAGTTGGGGGTTTCGGTGTTGGGAATTGTGGAAAATATGAGTTATTTTATCCCTCCCGATGCTCCTGAAAAAAAATACGATATTTTTGGTTCCGGGGGAGGCGCAAAAACGGCCCAAGAGCTAGATGTTCCTCTGCTAGGTGCTATTCCTTTAGAAATGCCCGTCCGAGAAGGTGGAGACGCAGGGGTTCCTATTGTCATCTCTGATCCTAACTCCGCAGCGGCTTTAGAATTAACTGCGATCGCCCAACGCATCGCCGGAAAAGTCTCTGTTTTCGCCTTAACTTAGGGGTGTTGACTGTTGACTGGTCAATTTCAGTCGAAAACAGGTGATTACATCTGTTAGGTTGATCCTCCTAAATTTTAATAAACCCGCCCTCTTTTAGACCGTAGGGGCGGGTTCTAATAAATCTAAAAAATCCCACACTAAATTTTAATAAACCCGCCCTCTTTTCAACCGTAGGAGGGTAAGCAGTTCTTGTGGATATTTTTACAAGGGTTAAGCTTTAATTTAACCACAAAGGCACAAAGACACAAAGAAGTTGTAAAGACTAACCTACTCATTGCTATAATATTTCTAAGAAATCTTACCCTGAATTTTAATAAGTCCGCCCTCTTTTAGACCGTAGGGGCGGGTTCTAATAAATCTAACAAACCCCACCCTAAATTTTAATAAACCCGCCCGGTTTTAGACGGTAGGGGCGGGTTCTAATAAATCTAACAAACCCCACCCTAAATCTGAATAAACCCGCCCTCTTTCTATTAACAGATTTGGGGAAAGATGGGCGGGTTTAGAGAGGTTATTGGTGGGATGTCAAAGATTGACGCGAACCCGCCCCTACATTTGGGGATAATTTTAATATTTTAATCACCGCCAGATAAAATATAATTTTGCATCACAGGATAAACTGTAAAAACCATCTCATTGTCTAAATTTTGTTTTTCAATTAATCCTCGTCTTTCTAAAGAAAGCAGCACTTTAAACAGTTGATTTGGAGGATCAGAAAATTGTTCTAATAATTGTGATAGTGGTAGAGGTTGAGGGTGGGAAGACAGAAAAGCGATCGCCTCTTTTTCTAATTCCGATAATCGCTGATACTGTTGTTGTAAAATTTGGCTTAATTCATCTCCTAAACACACGGGTTTATAACTGATATATTTATTAATTTTACCTCCAAATAATTGCTGAATGAATTGATTGGCTAATTTTAAATAAAGCGGATTTCCTCGAAATAGATCAATTAATTCTGGATAATTTTCCTGATCCTGTAATCCCTGATTTATTAATAGTTCGGTTGCTTTTTCTCCTAAACCTGTTAAGGAGAAAATTTGAGTTAAACCACTCTCTCCACTCAATGTAACAACTTCTAAGGGAGGTTCCCAACTATTGAATAGTAAACAACTATTATGGGTTAATTCTCCAATGAGTTTAAAGAATTTACTATAGTTTTGATATTCGGGTTGATAATGACCAACCAGTTGACGGTCTTTAAATAGATACTGAACATCATCTAATATAATTAAACAACGGCGATCGCGTAAACATTCTAATAAAATTGCTAATTGACCATCCAGATCATCAGGAAAATTTAACTCCGTTTGGTTTGATAAAAATTGAATCAACTCTTTTAACATTATTTCTAAACAAGAAAAGCTACGAAGACTCCGCCAAATAATACAATCAAATTCTGTTTTGATCAGTTCAACTAGATGACGGGCGATCGCACTTTTTCCGATTCCGCTTATTCCTAAAATAGCAATCATGCGACATTGTTTTTCTAGGATTAATTGTTTTAGAGTATTGAGTTCAGACGTGCGATTATAAAATGTTGTGAGTTCAGGTGCATCTCTTAAATCAATTTGCGGTTTTATGATAGAATATTGTTGATTTTCTGTTGATGTTGGTGGGGCGTTTTGTTTAGCTTCTGGGGGTTTTGTTGAGTCTCCACAAAAACTAATTTTTCCGATTTTCACATCCTTCCAGAATGAATAATTACTGTTATTTAATTGTATTCTTCCTAATGTAGAGCGTAGATTAGATTTATTAACAACTTCTCCAACTTCCTCTGATATCACTTGCCATAATTCCGATGCAGCTTTTCTCACATGAGGTTCAGTACAGTTGTATTGGTTAGCAATATCTCCGTATTTTTGACTATCCCAAACCCCCATTAATATTGCTTCTTGCAGACTACTTAGATGTTTCCCAGTTTTTTCAAATACCACTTGGTCAGCCCATGTCAGCATTTCATCAAAGTCCATCTGACTTAAATATTACAAATGATTAACTATTATCCCACATTTTCCGATTTTTTGCAACTCTTTCCTACAAAATCGTACTCATTTTAAGTTTTACTCCGAATAAACCTTAACACATATCCTACAAATTACTACATTTTGCGCCTTTCTAAAATCATAAAAATACTCAATAATAATGCAGTGAAATATTTAATTGTAAAATTAGGAGAACGTGAAATTATGGTATTAATTCCAAATTCAGCTTTAGGTGCTATTGTCGGTGATGAATCTTCAGAATTGATCTCGTTAATACCAGGACAATTAGCAGGTTTCCCTCAAGGAGTATTATTTTTAGGCGGTAACGATACCGTACAAGGTTCAGTTGATGGTGAAGTAATAAATGGCAATCAAGGTATTGATCAAATTTCTGGGGGCGGTGGTAATGATACCCTATTTGGAGGACAAGATGGTGATATCATTGATGGTGGTGTAGGAGATGATATTCTGTTTGGTAATTTAGGGGCAGATATTATTACTGGTGGAGATGGGAACGATAATCTATTTGGAGGCAAAGATAATGATAATTTGTCAGGTGATTTAGGTAACGATATCCTGTCTGGAGATTTCGGAATTGATGCTTTAACAGGAGGTGGAGGAAGCGATATTTTTGTATTAGGAATTGGTGGAGGCGGTGCAGATGTAATTACCGATTTTCAAGATAGTGCTGATTTAATGCAATTACCCGCAGGATTAACCTTTAGTAATCTTCGAGTTACAACATCAGGTAATCAAACGGTTATTGCTTTAACAACCACAGGTGAAGAATTAGCCCGACTAGATACTATTCAACCTGCTGCTATTACTGCTGCTGATTTTGTTGGAGGTTCGTCACCTCCAGTACCCCAAGGAGAACCGGGTAGTAATATTGCTACAGCCCTTGATTTAGGAGTGCTTCCTGATCTACTTAATTATAGTCAGTTTGTCGGAAAAGATGATCCCAATGACTTTTATCGTTTTACCGTCCAAAATAACAGTGATTTTAGTCTAGTTTTAGGAGCCGTGAGTAATCAGACTAAAGTTAATCTGATTAAGGATTTTAACAACAATAATCAGGTTAATAGTGGAGATGGAGATATTTTAGATGCTGCTTATGCCTACTCTAGTTCTAATGCAGAAATTAACCGAGCATTAGAAGCAGGTACTTATTATGTTCAAGTTTCTAATGATTCTGGAACTAACTATGATTTAAGGTTTGAAGCCGCTTCAAAACCAGCAACAACTCCATCCAACCCAGGAAATACATTAAATACAGCTTTAGACTTGGGTAGCTTGAGTCAAAATATAAACTTTACAGACTTTGTTGGTAAAAGTGATCCAGTAGATATTTATCGCTTTACTCTTAATCGCAATAGTGATGTTGAAATGATTGTTGGTGCTGTAAATCAACAGACTAAGCTTGATCTTATTAAAGATTATAACAACAATGGTCAGATTAATAGTGGAGATGGAGATATTTTAGATGCTGCTTATGGATACTCTAGTTCTAATGGAGAAATTACCAAAGCATTAGAAGCAGGTACTTATTACATCCAAGTTTCTAATGATGCAGCGACTAACTATGATCTTCGAGTGAATGTTTCACCTCGCTAATTCAGAGAAAGTAGGGTGGGTGATAATAAAAAAGATGAAAGTCTTAATCGAAAGTTGAGTAATAATCATGTCCGGTGTAGGGGCGAGGCGCGCCTCGCCCCTACGGGGAATGGAGGATCAGCAATAGTTTCATAAAAGATTAAAACCCCATCAATATAATTCGGGATGATCAAAATTTAAAAGGGAAGATCAATCAGTAATTCACTTTTAATTTTATTTAAAGGCGGATGTTCTGGATCATCTTCCCAACGTAAGGGATTTTCAATAATGTATTTTCTAATTGCATTTAAAGCGGTTTCATCTCTGATAATTTCTTCATAATAATCTCGTTGCCAAATTAATCCTTGACCGGAATTGTTACAAATTCTATTAATAGATTTAGACACGAAAGATTTATACCAACCAACAACAGCACCCAAGGATTTTGGAGCAGTACCATGAGGTTTTTGTGTTAATTTTGAAGATATTTCTTGTTCTGATAATGACGTTTTGTGTAGGGGCGAGGCGCGCCTCGCCCCTACGGGGGATTGAGGATCGGCAATGATTTCATTAAAGATTAAAATCCCATGAATATGATTCGGCATGATGATAAAATAGTCTAATTCAACATGAGAGAATTTTTCAGCAATTTGTTGCCAGGTATTAAAAGCGATCGCGCCTAAAGAATTAAATCGCATTTCCCTTTGAACAATATCTCCAAATAAACATTGTTTTTCTTTCGTGCAAATTGTAACAAAATATCCCCCAGGTTGAGTATAATCGTATCCTTTTAAACGAATAGAACGCCGATGATGAATTTGTGGATTATAGGGCATATTTTTTTGATGATAAAAATAGATAATCTACATTCGAGGTTGAAGTTGAAAGTATTCACATCCTTAGGGGCGAGGCGCGCCTCGCCCCTACACCGGAAGATTGAGGATAATCAAATTTACTATAATTAAATAGATTACCCCCTGAACTCAAATATAGTCATATTGGAGACGGGTCGGGGGAGAGGTTACACCCGTTTTGGGAGAAAATCAAATACCTCTGTCCCTATTCCCTCCAGTGGGTGCTATAGTTTAAAATTGTCTAACGTTAGCTGCTGTTTATTTTTAAACCTGCAATTATGCTACTGATTACCCTATTACTCTATGCTGCTCTAGCTGGTGCTTATTTATTAGTGCTTCCGGCTGCCTTATATGCCTATATGAATGCTCGTTGGTATGTAGCCAGTTCCTTTGAACGAGCCTTTATGTACTTTTTAGTCTTCTTCTTTTTCCCTGGATTAATTCTTCTGGCTCCTTTTATAAATTTACGTCCTCAACCCCGAAAAATTGCCAGCTAATGCGACGAATTGATGTAATTGTCATTACAATTCTTGTCTTTCTAACAGGTGGATTGATCTACCTAATTTTCCAATGGGTAGGTTTTGATAGCGTCGATGCCGGAATCTGGAGTCAAGCTATTTTAGTTGGGGGTTTAGTAATTTGGTTACTCACCTATTTATTACGAGTAGGAAGTCAAAAGATGACCTATAACCAACAACTGAAAAACTATGAAGATGCGGTTTTACAAAAACGACTGGAAGAAATGACTCCAGAAGAACTGGCTCAACTTCAAGCTGAAGTCGAAGCCGAGAAAAATAAGTAAAAATTTTACTATTTTTTTCTGCTCTTGATCTGCAATGATTGGATAATCAATTAGTCTATTTGAGTTTAATTTTAATGATTTCTGTTTCTCAATGCTTTGAATCTTTACGAGTTTCGGACAAAAAAAACTGTGCTTTAATTCCGTTTATTACGGCAGGTGATCCGAACTTAGAAACAACAGCAAAAGCCTTACAAGTTCTGGATCAAAATGGAGCCGATATCATTGAATTGGGGGTTCCTTATTCTGATCCCTTGGCAGATGGCCCTGTAATTCAAGCCGCAGCCACTCGCGCTCTGCAAAAGGGAACTCGTTTAGATCAAGTATTGGAAATGGTGGCAAATGTTAGCCCCACCTTGAAGGCTCCGATTATTTTATTTACTTACTATAATCCGATTTTACATCGAGGGATTAAACCCTTTTTAGAACAGATTTATCAAGCCGGAGCTAGGGGTTTAGTTGTCCCAGATTTACCCTTAGAAGAAGCGGAAACGTTACTACAACCCGCCCGTGAAATTGGCATAGAAGTCACGTTACTGGTCGCACCGACGAGTCCTAAAGAACGAATTGAATTAATCGCCCGTCAATCTCAAGGGTTTATTTATTTAGTCAGTGTTACCGGGGTCACGGGGATGCGTACCCAAGTCCAAACCCGGGTTGAAGATATTCTCAAGGAAATGCGAAGCCTCACGGATAAACCCATTGGAGTTGGGTTTGGGATTTCTCAACCCGAACACGCCACCCAAATGCGAGATTGGGGTGCTGATGCGGTAATTGTCGGGAGTGCTTTCGTAAAACGCTTAGCGGAAGGAACGCCGGAACAATCCCTAGCAGATATTGGTCAATTTTGTCAAGCTCTAAAATCTGCAATTCAAAACTAAGCTACAGGACTTGCAGAGCAAGTCCCTATTCAGGGTAATAAATGTAGCGATTGTAATGTTTTTTGAAGAACAATGTAGCCTGTTCGACTATTTTTGTGTATAATTTTGATCGGGTGTGTTCTTGATAAATGCACACTTTAATCTACTAAATGTGCTAATGGCAGGTCAACTTTGGCGGGTTTCAGTGAAAAAAAGCAAGAACGCTGGAAGTATTGTGCTCCCATAAACACATCACTTCCAGCTCCTTGAAACCCTCGTAATGTGCCTTTCTGTTTTTTATTATTGCAAGCTTGCTTAGGGATTGCAAGAGGTCTTTTGCAATCACCCACTTTTTAGGGTGAAGGGGTCTTGCAAATCTCTAAACAAGCTGTTTTCAGGTGATTCAGTCATCTCACGAGCAAGCGAACCGCACAGAAATACGTCCCCTCTGCACAGATAATCTCTGTAAGCTGCTCCTGATCACAATTTAATCGTGCGGGATTCCCCACACCCCCCACTCAATCTTGACAGTCAGTTTTAATCAGAGTGCAGTTGATGGCACGGGTACGGTCGTCCTCTGCACCCAATCGCTCTTTTGTCAGTCAGGAGCGAGGATTTAGATTGCTTAAAGACCTCTTATTTTTAACAGGTCAGAAACCAGGTTCCTGGCGGGTTGTCCTCAGCTATTTTCAGGGAGCTAATCTTAAATTAAACCAAAGTTTTAAAGGGAGAAAGACTATCATCTGTAAAAATCATTGATAATCTAAGCCAAACCCTATAAATAGGGAAACTGCTGTTAAAGGCTCTCTGTAGTCAACTTTATGCTCGCTGATCCTGATTAGTCCTGAAAAAGATTATTAATCGATCGCAAAAGGAATCTAAATGGTTACACTTATTGAAAATCCCTTGCGGGTAGGACTGCAACAAGATCGAATTCCCGAACCTCAGATTTTAGTTATTTTTGGTGCATCGGGAGATTTAACCCAACGAAAATTAGTTCCTGCCCTCTATCAAATGAAATTAGAGCGCAAACTACCCCCCGAATTAACAATTGTTGGGGTAGCTCGTCGGGAGTGGAGCCATGACTTTTTCCGTGAACATTTGCGTGAAGGAATTGAAGAATTTGGGGGCGGTTTATACTCCCAAGCTTTGTGGGAAGACTTCGCCCAAGGAATTTTTTATTGTTCGGGAAATATGGATGAACCCGAAAGTTATCAAAAACTTAAAGCCTTTTTAGCGGAACTTGATGAACTGCGGCGAACCAGAGGCAACCGAGTTTTTTATCTGTCTGTAGCACCTCGTTTCTTTGCTGAAGCTATTCAACAATTGGGTGGAGCATCCATGCTCACCGACCCGAAAAAGCAGCGTTTAGTAATTGAAAAACCCTTTGGTCGAGATTTAGGTTCAGCCCAAGTTTTAAACCGCGTGGTTCGTCAAGTTTGTTCTGAAGAACAAGTCTATCGCATTGACCATTATTTGGGTAAAGAAACCGTCCAAAATCTGATGGTATTTCGCTTCGCTAATGCCATTTTTGAACCTTTGTGGAACCGTCAATTTGTTGATCACGTCCAAATTACTGTTGCTGAAACGGTGGGTTTAGAAGGACGGGCGGGCTACTATGAAACCTCTGGGGCACTGCGGGATATGGTACAAAACCACCTGATGCAGTTATTTTCCCTAACGGCAATGGAACCCCCCAACTCCCTCGATGCCGATAGTGTTCGCAACGAGAAAGTTAAGGTGGTTCAAGCCACCCACCTTGCCGATATTAGTGATTTAAACTATTCTGCGGTACGGGGACAATATACCCCCGGTTGGATGAACGGTCAACAGGTTCCGGGGTATCGCTCAGAAGAAGGAGCCGCCCCCGATACCACCACTCCAACTTATGCTGCGTTAAAATTTTATATTGATAACTGGCGCTGGAAAGGCGTCCCGTTCTATCTGCGAACCGGAAAACGAATGCCGAAAAAAGTCACGGAAATCGCCATTCAGTTTAAAGAAGTTCCGTTTTTAATGTTTCAGTCCGCAGCAAAACAGGCTAACCCTAACGTTTTAGTGTTGAGAATTCAACCCAATGAGGGGATTTCCATGCGCTTTGAAGTCAAAACCCCCGGAAACTCTCTGCGGACTCGTTCCGTTGACATGGATTTTCGCTACGATACTGCTTTTGGTAAACCGAATACAGATGCTTATGCTCGTTTATTGATTGACTGTATGTTAGCCGATCAAACCCTATTTACACGGGGCGATGAAGTCGAAGCTTCTTGGCAAGTCTTAACCCCCGTCCTAGAAGTTTGGGATACTCCGGCTCCGGGTGAGTCTATCCCCTTCTATGAAGCGGGCACTTGGGGGCCAGTAGAATCTGAACTGCTTCTCAACCGAGATGGCCGTCGTTGGCGGCGACTTTAATCAGTACAGAGAACTCTTTTCCTGCCTGTTCCCTGTTCCCTGTTCCCTGTTCCCTGCTATAACTGTTATGAATACACCGCTTGTTGCTTTACAGAAACCCAAAGATATTTCTCTCAGCCAAATTGAAGCTGAGTTAGGGAGTATTTGGCTAAGTCAGAATATTGGAAATGGCAAAACCACCGCCATTGCTACTCGTGCGGCTACCTTTAGTATGGTAGTTTATGAACCCGAAGAATTCCAACAATTGTTAGGAGCGTTAGGGTTCTATATGGGCAGTATTGATGGCATTCATGGTACAACAACCCGTGATGCGATTAAAGAAGCTCAAAGAATTTATGGCTTACCAATTACCGGACGAGTTGACCCCGATACCTTAGTCAAATTACGCCAAGAATTCGCTAAACTTCCCCCATCAGAACAAGCTATTCCTAATTTAGATGCACGGGGATTTAGTATTAGTGAAACTATTGCTGCTCAAAATCCCTGTCGGATTATAACCCTGTGTCCGATTACGGGAGAGGATACGGGAGTAACGGCTCAAGTGTCTGCCTATTGCCCGATTCAGAAAAAACATGAAGAAGGGTTAGTCTGTTGTGAATATATTACCCTGCGAGGTACAAAAGCCGCTTTAGAACGGGCAGGAAATGTGGTTTCCTCCTTAATGATTCCCGATTTACCTAAATTTGTGTGGTGGAAAGCAACGCCCAATCCTGAGCAAGAATTGTTTAAACAATTATCCTGTTGTTCTAATTGTGTGATTGTGGATTCCTCTTATTTTAGCGATCCTGAATCGGAATTGTTGAAAATGCACAATTTAATTGAACAGGAAACCTATATTGCGGACTTAAATTGGCATCGACTTTCCCCTTGGCAAGAATTAACCGCCTCGGCTTTTGATCCCCCTGAACGTCGAACTTCCTTAATTGAAATTGACAATATCACCCTTGATTATGAAAAAGGCAACGCCGCTCAAGCGTTAATGTTCTTGGGATGGTTTGCAAGTCGTTTAGAATGGAAACCCGTTTCTTTTATTGATCAAGATGGGGATTATGATATCAAACATATCAAGTTTATCGGGCCGAATGATCAAGAAATTTTGGCGGAATTGGCAGCAATTCCAACAGCAGATTATGGTGAAATTCCAGGGGATTTAGTCGGGTTACGATTAACTTCGGGAAATCCTAACGCCAACTGCTGCACAATTTTATGTTCAGAAACCACCGGATGTATGCGGATGGAAGCCGGAGGAAGTGCCCAATCTTGTCGGACTGAACAAGTGATTGCGGCTACAGATCAAAAAGCGGAGTCTTTGATGTCTCAACAGTTACAACGTTGGGGACGGGATGTTCTTTATGAAGAAAGTCTGAGTCTGACGGCTCAAATTCTGAAATTACGCTAGTTCTTTGTCGGTGCATTGATAGCTGATGCGGGCGGGTTTAGCTGGGTTAATATTTTAAAAATGCCGGGAATACCTGCCCCATCATGGGGTATTTTTTTTGCGCGTTCCTTATTATTTGTGATAGGTATCACTGTCAAATTGTGATGATGCCCCATAGAATGAGTTAAGTCCCATAGCGGCTATAAAAATCGTGAACAAAATTATTATTGAAGTCTTGTGGTTTTTGTTTCCTTTGTTGGAAGCCTTCAAAATCAATCCGTTTATCAATGGTCGTTAACATTTATACTAGGGTTGAGTTGAGATAGGAATTTTATTTCTGCTGGAACAATCCTGATTGATCCATAAATCATAGATCCCACTCGATATGAACTCTAACTCATTTAAAAAAACGACCATATTAATTGTTGATGATAGCCCAACAAACCTTAATTTATTGTCGGGTTTCATTGAGCATTGTGGCTGGAAATTTTTAATTGCAACTCATAGTTATCAAGCGATTGAAATAGCTGAAATTGAGCAACCTGATTTAATTTTGTTAGATGTAATGATGCCGGGAATTGATGGTTTTGAAACTTGTAAATACCTGAAAAATTACCCGCCAACCCATGATATTCCGATCATTTTTATGACCGCCGTGACGGATAAGTTGGAAAAGGTTCGGGGCTTATCTATTGGGGCCGTTGATTATATTACTAAACCGTTTCAAGCTGAAGAAGTTGTTGCTCGAATTAAAATTCATTTAAAAATTAACTCTCTGACTCAACAATTATTAGAAAAAAATCAAGAATTAGAACAACGAGTTTTGGAACGAACTGCTGAATTGTCTCAAGTTTTAGAAGATTTAAAACAGTCTCAGATGCAACTGGTACAAAGCGAAAAAATGTCAACTTTAGGGCATTTAATTGCAGGAGTTGCCCATGAAATTAATAATCCGATTAACTTTATTGCTGGCAATTTGAATCACGCCACTATTTATATTAATGATTTAATTCAGCATTTAAAACTGTACCAAAACTATTATCCTCATCCCGATCCTTCTTTAATTGATCATGCAGATTCAATTGATTTAGATTATTTAATTGAAGATCTTCCTAAACTGATTTCTTCTATGAAATTAGGAACGGATCGAATTTCTAATATTAGTACCAGTTTACGAACTTTTTCTCG
Organism: Planktothrix serta PCC 8927; assembly: GCF_900010725.2. Classification (NCBI taxonomy): domain Bacteria; kingdom Bacillati; phylum Cyanobacteriota; class Cyanophyceae; order Oscillatoriales; family Microcoleaceae; genus Planktothrix; species Planktothrix serta. Next base: position 306,012 of record NZ_LR734844.1, read on the forward strand.
AAGTGATACTAAAGTTCAAGTTGCTTTTAATATTCATGAAGGTTTAGAAAGTACCCTGTTAATTCTTAAACATTTATTACAAGCAACGGATCATCGTCCTGAAATTAAAATTATTAAAAAATATGGACAAATGCCTTTAGTGGAGTGTTATCCAGGGCAATTAAATCAAGTTTTTATGAATTTAATTACTAATGCTATTGATGCTTTAAATGAATCCAGCCAAACTAAATCCTATCAGGAGTTACTTCAACGTCCTAATCAAATTACAATTTCTACTTATTTAGTTTCTAATAGTCGGGCTGTTGCTATTTCTGTTAAGGATAATGGGACGGGAATGTCGGAGGATACTAAAAAATCTGCCTTTGATTATTTATTCACAACTAAGCCTGTCGGAAAAGGAACGGGACTAGGATTATCTATTAGTCGAAAGATTATAGAAGATACCCATAAAGGGCGATTATTATGTCAATCAATATTAGGAGAAGGCTCTGAGTTTATTATAGAAATTCCTATTTGTAAAGAGTTAGGGATTTAATTATAAAATAAGCAATCTTGCTATAGATCATAAAAAATATTATAGAATAAGTTTTTAAAACTGATATAGCCATTCTAAATAGGTTGTACTATTTTATAGTAGGGGTGGCGTCCCTTCCAACCCAGGTGTTAAGAGGGTTGGAAGACCCAACCCCTACAGGTTGTGATCACAAATCCTACACGAATTGCTATAGGACTTCTCGCTAACAATTATGAAGCATAGACAATCTCGATCTTTATTCAAAATCTCTGGTTTTACCTTGGGGATGATCGCAATATTTATAGGGTCTGTTATCTTAAGATTCTGGGGGTTAAGCCGATTTAATACTTTAGTATTTGATGAAGTTTATTATGCTAAATTTGGGAATAATTATTTAACTCATACTCCTTTTTTTAATTCCCATCCTCCCCTCAGTCAATATTTAATTGCGTTCGGAATTTGGTTAGGATCTCAACTCCCCTTCGGACAAGAAACCGTTAATAATTTAACAGGTTCTAGCCTATCAACCTGGAGTTATCGATGGTTTAATGCTTTATTCGGTTCGTTTATTCCTTTAATTATTGGTGCGATCGCTTATCAACTTACTCACCGCCGCAGCTATACCTTAATTGCTACCTTTTTAATAGCAATAGATGGATTATTTATCGTTGAATCTCGCTATGCGCTGAGTAATATTTATATTGTATTTTTTGGATTATTAGGACAACTTTTCTTTTTAACAGCGTTACAAAAAAAAGGCGTTAACCGTTGGTTTTGGTTGATTTTAGCCGGGATAGGATTAGGGGGAGCCGTTGTTACAAAATGGAATGGACTAGGATTTTTATTAGGAATTTATTTAATATTAATTGTTAATGGAATTATTCAATATTTTACCTCTAACTCTGAACAATTAACCCCAGAAACATCCTTTAAATCTCCCCTACAAAACCTGAATCAACTCACCCCTATTTTAATTTTAGTTAGTTTAATTCTGATTCCGATTCTGGTTTATTGTATAGCTTGGCTTCCCCATTTACAACAAAATCCGACTCCGGGACTTTGGGGACTTCAAGCCAAAATGTGGGCTTATCATCACGACTTAGGAGATGGCGCGAAAGTTCATCCCTACTGTTCAAAATGGTACAGTTGGATTTTGATGTTAAGACCGATTGCTTATTTTTACACAAAAGTAGATAGCACAACCCCACCTAATCCGATTTTACCTTTACATCATCCTGATCAACTCCCGATAATTTATGCTGTTCATGCGATGGGAAATCCGTTTTTATGGTGGTTATCAACCTTAGCTAGTCTCTTATTATGTTGGATGTTAATTCAACGAGTTTGGATGGATTTATCGCTGCGATTTCCCCAGTTAAAACCCCAATTATCCCTACAATTTCCACCGACACCAGAACTGTGGTTAACGCTATTTCTCACCTTGAATTGGTTGGCTAATTTATTACCTTGGGTTAAAGTCACTCGCTGTTTATTTATTTACCACTACATGACGGGATTTGTATTTAGCTGTATGGCCTTAGCTTGGTGGTTAGAACGCTGGTTATATAGCCAGCAAACTCGATTTCGGTGGCTCGGAGGTACGATTATTTTCCTGGTTTTATTCGGTTTTTTGTATTGGATGCCGCTATATTTGGGTCTGCCTTTGTCCCCTCTACAATGGAAAATACGGATGTGGTTTCCGTCATGGATTTAATTTTCGGCATTTAGCACTGTTCAGAAAATATTGTGAGATTAATCACATAAATTAGTAAGGATTATCACAAAAAAAATTGATCAACATTGCGGAAAGCTTGGGCTAGATCTGGAATACTTGTAATAGGTTCTCTAAACAATACAATTTTATGAATACCAATAACTCAGATCCTAAAGCCCAACCGATCAAAGAATCTCAAGACAAACAATTAGATGCGATCGCTAAACTGGCCATCTTAAGTTTAACGTGGTCATTAGCCGATCTCTCAAAAAAAAATAGAGTCAACTCCAACTTGGAAAGAGCCGCGCCAGAGATTCATATTAACTTGTCTGGGCTCAAAGAGATTGATCCTTCCTCGGAATCTCCCCCTTAAGGTTAATTCGGTTTTTCAAATTTGAGATTCTGTAAACACCCTGATCTAACAAATAGATCGGGGTGTTTGATGTGGAGCAACAACATATTAAACTAAATAAATAGGTTAATCAGCCCAAGGAGAACACCGGACGTGGAAATCGAAATTGGTCAACGAGTCAAGATTCGCGGAATCAAACAGCAGGTACCTGACAATATCGTCAATCAGTTAAAGCAAAATCCTTATGGAACTGTCAAAGACTTTAAAGTGGTTGATGGGAATGGAGTTGGCTTTATTGTCCAACTCGATAACAAAGCATCAACCTGGTTCTTTGAAGATGAACTAGAAGCCTCTCTTTAAGACTCTTCCGCATTGCGGGACAATTCTAAGGGGATGATTCGCAAGTGTAACTGAAAGCTGTTGCGGCTCACCCTCTTAAGTCTTTTGTTGCTGATCATTCCTGGGGTCAGTGTCAATTTTCAAAAAAGTTATGTTTCCCTGAGCGAGATTAGGAAGTATTGACACTCTCAGGTCTGAAGACACTGAGATTCTAACTTCAACCTGGATACTTGCTCAACCAGGGTTTCCCCAAGCAGAGTAGAGGTTTCCAGTCCATTAGCGTTACTTTGGGGATGCCCTCCCCTAGTTTGTTTACCAAAATTTAGAATATTAATTGCAGCATTTGTATCTCTATGCAATTCACATCCACAATTACAAATATGGGTGCGGGTTGATAGAGATTTTTTCACTATTACCCCACAATTACTACATTTTTGTGAAGTGTAATGGGGTGCAACCGGAATAGCTAATTTATCAAATTTAGCTGCAAAATATTCTATCCATTTTCTCAACAAATACCAGCTAACATCACTAATTGATTTAGCTAAACAGTGATTTTTAACTAGATTTTTAACACTTAAATCTTCGTAAACGACTACATCGTTTGATGTGCATACGTTACGCGCAATTCTCTTGGCGTGTTCAATCCGTTGTCTACTTACTTTTAAGTGTTTTTTAGCGTAAACTTTTCTGGCTTTCCGTCTCCCCGATGAACCCTTAACTTTTTTATAGATTTGTTTCTGAGACTTTTTAATGGATTGCTCCGCTTTTCTGAAAAACTTAGGATTAACTTCTTGATATCCATTGGAGTCTGTGTAAAACGACTCAATACCAACATCAAGTCCTATTTCCTTTCCGGTTTTGGGTTGAATATCGGTGACGGTAATATTCAGACAAAACTGTACATAATATCCATCGGCACGACGAATTAAACGCACCCGTTTTATGTCTTTAACATGGTAGGTTTGGATATCCCATTTACCCAATAATTTGAGTTTACCAATCCCGTTTTTATCGGTTAAGGTAATTTGTCTTTTAGTGGGGTGTAGTTTCCATCCCGATGTTTTATATTCAACGGAACGACAATCTTTTTGGAATCGGGGATATCCTTTTTTGCCAGAAATCTTTTTCTTACAATTGTCGTAAAAACGACTGATGGCAGTCCATCCTCGCTCGGCGGCGGATTGGACTGCCATTGAATTTAAGTCGGCAACAAAGGGGAATTGATTTCTGAGAGTTGTAGAATACTTATTTAATGCAAATTTATCAATTTTTGATTCTCTTGAATTATCCATCCAATACCGAATCGCTTTATTGCGAATGAATTGGGTGGTGCGAATTGCTTCGTCAATCGCTTTATATTGATTGGGTTTGCCTTTACACTTGTATTCCAGAACTATCATAAAAATCTCCTTTTTTCGACCTAATACTGTGTTAACATAAATCATGAGAATATTCACGGGGAATAAATTCCCCTGAGCGGTCACTGAGCTTGCCGAAGTGTCGCTTTTCATCTCAGGGCTAAAGCCACTGAGTTTTCAATCTCCCAGACTTTTCTTATAATAAATGGCTCTGACATTAACATTTTTAGGTAAAGGTGGTACAGGTCGGACAACACTGGCGATCGCAGCCGCTAAACAATTGGCGGCCAGTGGTAAGCGGGTGTTGTTAGTGGGACAAGATAGTAGTCCCGCCTGTAACCTTTTGCTAGAAACGGAAGTGGGTTGTGATCCTACGACTATCACCCCCCATTTAAAAGCGGTTCAACTCAAAAGTGCGGTTTTACTCGAACGCAGTTGGGAAGAGGTGAAAAAGCTAGAAAACCAATATGTTCGTACCCCCTTTTTTAGGAACGTTTATGGTCAGGAATTGGGGGTTTTACCGGGGATGGACAGCGCTCTAGCTTTAAATGCCATTCGTCAATATGATGCTAGTGGTGATTATGATGTGATTATTTATGACGGGTTAGCCAGTCAAGATACCCTGAGAATGTTGGGAATGCCAGAAATTTTAAGCTGGTATCTTCGCCGTTTTCGTAATGTGTTTATGGAGTCGGACTTAGGGAAAACTTTATCTCCCTTTGTGCAACCGATCGCCAGTAGTATTCTCAATATTGATATTTCTGGGGATACCTTTGCTCAACCGACTCAAGAGATGAATAATATCTTGGATCAAGGGAAAGCCGCAGTGTCTGATCCTAACCGAGTCGCGGCTTATTTAGTCACAACCCAGGATGAATTAGCGATCGCCACCACCCGCTATTTATGGGGTAGCGCTCAACAGGTCGGGTTAACCGTTGGCGGCGTATTGCTAAACCAAAGCTTACTGACAGAAGCGATCGCAGAAGCATTTGTTCCTTTAGAGGTCAGTGTTATTCCTCAATATTCAGGTCAAAACTGGCAACCTGTCATTGAAGCTTTACCTGATTTTACCCAGGCTCAATTAGCTCCCAAACCGATTAATATTAATGTGGAACAACGAAAGGTTAGCCTGTTTCTGCCCAGTTTTGATAAAACACAAGTCAAGCTCACGCAATACGGCCCAGAAGTCACAATAGAAGCCGGAGATCAACGGCGAAATATCTTCCTCCCCCCTGCCTTAACTGGAAAACCTGTTACTGGGGCTAAATTCCAAAACGGTTATTTAACGATTAGTTTTTAATGTTATGGGAGGGAACAGGGAACAGGGAACAGGGAACAGGCAGGAAAAGAGGGGTGTACAGCGCACGGTTTTAGCATCAGTCTATGTCCTAACACCCCAGGCGCGACTGCTATAACTGTTAACGGTTAGCTGTTGACTGTCAACTGTTAACAGTTGACAGTCAACCGATCTTAAAAATAGTTGTTAGAGTAATTATTGATCAGGAGAAGATAAAGAAGGCTTGGGCAAAGATTCGACTTGATGCTCAAAAGTTTGATTATTTAAGTTTAATTTATCATTAATTGTAACGGCGATTCCTAGAAATAAAAGACTACTAATAACAGCTAAAAGCGGTAATCCTTTAGTTAAGCTTAAATCTCGTCGAATTCGGGCAAAAGGATGGCTTTGGCGTCGAAGCATTTGGGCAACGGCACACTGCTGAAGACAAAAGGGATCTCGCACATAATGACCACTTCGACTCATGACAAAATGGGTATGACAGTGAGGACAGGTAAAGAGTCCACCTAACATTCCGACGGCGGGCAAAATGCTAGTATGATGGCAAATTGGGCAAGTAACAGAATGAGTATTAAAGGTATCTGCGTTCATAACGGCTGGACTCAAACGTAGAAAACTAAGGGTTCATCGAAATTGAGGAAGATTGCAAGAGCTTGGGCAGGGGGACGTGTTTCTGCTTTCTATTACTTCTAGTCTACCTCTAAGGAGAGAGAGTTTATCGTTGAGAAACGTTAACATTTGTAGAGCAGAACCTCTTAGGCATGAAGTTCGCACCCATCAACAACTGTCTTAACTTCCCATGCTTAGATTTTAATTTTTAACGTCTGTGACCAGGTTTGTAACTTTTGTAATTCCGTAACCTGGGTGAGATTATATTGGAGGGGGGTAATCGTGATGAAATCTTGACGTAACGCATGAACATCAGTCATAAACTCATCTAATTCTGAGGGTGCATTTAAAAGTTCTACATCCTCCATTAATTCTCCGGCAAGCCAATAATAGGTTTTTCCTCTCGGATCAAGGCGTTTTTCCAAAATATCCAGATAACGACGAATACCTTGACGAGTGATCATTACCCCTTGAATTTCTTCGGGGGGAAGGGCGGGAACATTAACATTAAGTAACATAGCTTCGGGTAAGGGATTTTTTTCTAGGGTGTGAATTAACTGTTGAGCAAATTCAACCGTCCCTTGAAACTCACGAGACGCATAACTGCCTAAACTAAAAGCAATACTGGGAATTCCCTGGATCAACCCTTCCATAGCTGCCGAGACTGTCCCGGAGTAAAGAATATCCGTTGCCACATTCGGCCCATGATTAATTCCAGCTAACACGAGATCGGGAGGACTGTCCATCACCCCAAACAGTCCCACTTTTACAGAGTCCGCCGGAGTTCCCGAACAGGCCCAAGCAGTTACCGACGGTGCAAAAATATCCTCTACTTGTTCAGCCCGAATCGGATGATGTAAGGTTAAACCATGACCCGTTGCCGAGCGTTCTTGATCGGGACAAACCACTGTCACTTGATGACCGACTTGGGCTAAACCGTTGGCTAAACTGCGAATTCCTTGGGCAAAAACCCCATCATCATTGCTAATTAACAGTTTCATTGAGTTAAATTAATTAAGAGAAGGTAGAAGAACTTTCGGGACAATTTGATCACCTGTTTCTAAGATTTTATCAATAAAAGTTAGTTTAGTCATTCGGCTTCTTGATATCCCCCTCGTCGCTTGGCTTTTTCTAGTTCAATGTCTTCTGCACTCAACAAAATAACACCAGAAGCAACAATTTTTTCTCGGATTTTTTGTAATTTTATGCCTAAATCTGATAAGGTTTTTGGCGTTTCTACTTGTTCCATAATTCCAGAATTTAATAGGCTTTGATAGGATGAGTTTTGGTTGTCAAAAAATCTACAAAATTAATCACCTCTTGTTGTTTATATAGAGGTAAAGAACGCTATTTTTCTAATAAGTTTTGTTCCTGACTCATGGGATTTATGATTGACAATTTTGAGTATTATAGCAGTTTCTCCTAAAAATGGGTTAAATATAGCCAGTCTAAATCATGGGTATAAATCCTTTGAATGTAGGAACAAGGTCTCCTCGCCCTGACCGGGGAATCTCGCCTTGTGGTTAGAATTAATATCAGAATTATTTGGAGTTACAATCCATTTAGACTTACTATAGAAGCAATGAATTAATTTTCGATATTTATTATTCAATGTAAATCTTGCCATGCTTAAGCAATTTTTAATCGGCTCAGTTTTGATTGGGAGTACCATTTTTAGTGGTGAAGCCAAAGCTTCTACCATGACCTATGATTTTACTGTAAATGTAAGGGCTGGATCGTTGACGGGTAAATCATTTAATGGTACTTTTAGTTATGATGATTCCTCATTAACAGGGAGTGGGGTCGAAGAATTGGGGGTAAATCAAGGATTAACAGTTTGCATGAATTTTTTAGGACGAAACTATAACGAAACTGAAGATAGTAGTTATCCAATGTTGCCAAAACTTGTATTTGAAAATGGTTTAATCAAACAACTGGATTTTTGGATAGAGCCGAATAAACGAATAAATTGGTGGAATCAATCGGGATGGGAAGTAACTCTATCTCCTTCTCAAAATTCTGCTTCTAGCAATTGTAGGAATTAGAGAAATATCAAGCTAAAATCCGACCTAAAGCCGTAGTTTTAATCCCCTTTGTTTAAGGGATTTTTTCAAAATTATTGTCAGTATCATTAGGCAAAAAATAAAAGTTGAAGATAATTTTCTATTTTTTGAACCGCTTTTTTAACAAAAGCCTGATCTCAGAAGGGGAGCAAATTACGCTAAACTCAGCAAAGGCAGGACAAATTTCATCCCCCTACCCGACTTAAGCGGTCTATTCTCAATCCTAATATGGCAACTCAACTTAGTGAATTAGAAACTCAACTGGAAGACTTACGCGCCGCAGGAACAACGGCGATCGCAACTTGTCAAACCTTAGATGAATTAGAACAGTTGCGAATTAACTATTTAGGCAAAAAAGGCAAAGTTTCAGTTGTTCTAGGGGGAATGGGAAAACTTGACCCCAGTGAACGGCCCGCTATTGGAGCGTTAGCCAACGACGTCAAAAAAGCCTTAGAAACAGGTTTAGAGGAAAAACGCACCGCCCTGCAACTGGCTCAACTTGAAGCTCAACTTCAGTCTGAAACCCTGGATGTGACCATGCCAGGAGTTTATCATTCCCAAGGTCGAATTCATCCCCTGAATGGCATTATTGATCGGGCTTTAGATATTTTTGTGGGGTTGGGCTATACCGTTGCTTCTGGCCCAGAAATGGAAACGGACTATTATAATTTTGAAGCGTTAAATACCCCTCCTGACCATCCCGCACGGGATATGCAGGATACGTTTTATTTACCCGATGGTAATTTATTAAGAACCCATACCTCATCGGTACAAATTCGCTACATGGAACAACATCAACCCCCTATCCGTATTGTGGCGCCCGGTCGGGTTTATCGTCGGGATACTGTTGATGCGACCCATGCGGCGGTGTTCCATCAAATTGAACTATTAGCCATTGAAGAAGGCTTACGGTTTACGGATTTAAAAGGAACTATTAAAGAATTTTTGCGACAAATGTTTGGGGATTTACCTGTGCGCTTCCGAGCAAGTTATTTCCCCTTTACCGAACCCTCGGCGGAAGTAGATTTACAATGGCAAGGAAAATGGCTAGAAGTGTTAGGATGTGGCATGGTTGATCCTAATGTTTTAAAAGCGGCGGGATATGACCCCGAAAAATATACGGGATTTGCGGCGGGTTTTGGAGTAGAACGGTTTGCGATGGTTCTGCATCAAATTGATGATATTCGGCGAGTTTATGCCAGCGATTTACGCTTTTTACGTCAGTTCTAATGGTTAAAATTGTGTGGGATTTAATGAGGAGTGAAATTCATGAATAATTTGGGATTAAGGAGTCAATCTTTTCGGGTTTTGACGTTAGTTGTATTAGCGGTAATGGGAAGTCAATTACCCACTTTAGCTAATATTCAAACGAAACCTCAGACCTCGAATTCGGAAGCACAAATGGCTCAAAGTCGTTCCAGTTTGTGCCGTCGAATTGGTGAACCCCAGGGGTTAGCCGTTCATGCTCGACCAACTCCGACTTCTCCGGTTATCGGTGGAGTGGGTTTTAAAACGGAAGTCACCTTAGCCAATAATTCTACAGGCACTCGCGGCCCCGATGGTCGAAATTGGATTGAAATTACTGCCCCTGTAAAGGGTTATATTTCTAATGGTTTTCCTGATGCAACGGGAAATTTATTAGACTGTGGTGATCAAGCTGAAAATCCTAAACCAACACCCGCGAGTCTTTGTCGTCAAGTTGATTTATATGCTGCACCCAGAGGGGTTGTGGTGCGAGAAAAACCCTCTCGATTCTCTGAACGGGTTGGGGGTGTTGTCTCAGGAGGGCGAGTAAGATTGGTGGAGAATTATAAGCTAATTCCTGATACTAATGGCGAAAAACGAGATTGGGTAGAAATTAGTGAACCTCTGGAAGGATTTATCTCGGCTAATACGTTAATTATGTGCCGCAAATAGTTAGTAGAGACGTGCTAGGGCGCGTCTCTTTATATTATTTAACCACAAAGGCACAAAGACACAAAGAAGTTAGAAAAAATTCAATTGTTCTCAAGAAGTTGAAAAAAATAACCTAATAAATATAATGACCCACAGAGAACAGGTAAGGTATTTTTCTCTCCTGTAACAGCTTCTAAGGCGGGGATTAATGATAGATAAACTTGACAATGGTTTAAATTAGGACACAACGTTTTTGCCAGGGTAGCTAACTGTTCTGGATCGGCATAAGGATGATCGGGAATGGGGACTAAATATAATCGATCACCGGGTCTTAATACAGCTTTTAAAATATTAGTATGATCTTTAGTTGATAACATTCCCATCACCCAACTTACCCTATTTTCCGATAAACTATCGACATATTGACGTAAGGCAACGGCGGCTGCTGGATTATGGGCGCCATCAATTAATAAGCGCTGATTTTGCCAGGTTATCCATTGTAATCGTCCGGGCCATTGAGCCTTTTCCATCCCTCTAGCGATCGCCTCCTGTGAAATTTTCCAATCCTGTTGACGGAGAATTTGTAATGTTGCGATCGCGATCGCAGAATTGATTAATTGTATTTCGCCCAATAGCGGTAAAGGATATTCTAAACCTTGATACTTAGCCACTTGTTGGAGACTGTTTTGATTTTTTGTCCAAATCGCAGGTTTAACCCAAGTCACCGGACAGTTAAATTCCGTCGCCTGTTGTTGAACAATTTTTTCTGCATCAGGTGGTAAAATACCCACCACAACCGGACATCTAGGTTTAAGAATTCCGGCTTTTTCAAAGGCGATTTCTGCAAGGGTTGAACCCAAATATTCTTGATGATCTAAACTAATGGAAGTGATCACACTCACTAAAGGATAATCACAAACATTTGTGGCATCTAAACGTCCTCCTAATCCCACTTCAATCACAGCAATATCTACTTTTTTTTGGGCAAAATATAACCAAGCTGCAATCGTTACCACTTCAAACAGAGTTGGGGGAAGTTCATCGGGTGAAATTGCGTTTTCGACTTGTTGTAAAACTTGTAAAAAATCGATTTTTGAAATCGGGTGTTCATTAATACATAAGCGTTCCGTCCAATCTATTAAGTGAGGAGAAATGTAGCGTCCAACACGATAACCCGCCTGTGTCAAAATAGAAGACAAGTAAGCACAGACTGAGCCCTTGCCATTTGTGCCTGCAATATGGATGATAGGAACATCCAGGTGAGGATTTCCTAAGCGTTCGAGGAGTTGTTGGATGCGTTGTAAACCTAAATGAATGCCAAACTGTTGATATCGTTGTAAAAATTTATCCATATTCACCCTATTGAATCACAACTTTTACTTTTGTCGAAGGATACTGTTTAACACGCTATTATTATTAAACACTATGCAACGATGTTTTATCCTCTTAAAAATCTAGTTAGGAAAACAGGAGTTGTTTACAGATAAAATGGGTAGTCTAACCGGGAGATTAAAGTGGAATTGAGGTTTATGCGATATCGTATCCGTAAAATTTTATATCAAGCTCCGTTCTGGACGGGTGGATTAATGGGACTGTTGATTGTGGGTACAATCGAAGTTTTAAAACATTGGGGTTTCCGGGTTCCTGTTCCCTTTTTATTCTTGGGTTTAACGGTGATGTTATGTGCTAATTTAGGGGGATTAAACAACGGATTAACCTGTGCTGGTGTTATTTCTATTTATATTATTTATGCAGCTTGGGCGCAACAGTTTCCTACTATTTTAATTCTGGAACCCATTCAGCTTAGTTTCGTGATTTTATTGATTTTTATCACGGCTATTTTATTGGGAAGGACAACAGATAAAAATAATCGCTTAATTTTGACTTTAAAAACAACTCAAAGTGAGTTAAGACAACGATTATTAGAACTAGCAGAAATCAACGCTTTATTAGATCAAGAAAATCAAGAACGTCAACAAGCGGAGACTGCTTTACAAAGTTTAATCTTAGAGACTGCATCCGTAACCGGAGTCGAATTTTTTCCCGCCTTAGCTCGACAGTTATCTCTGGCTTTAGGAGTTCGCTATGTGATTGTCACAGAAGTTATTCCAGAATTACCGGGACGAGTCCGAACTTTAGCTTTTTGGGGAGGCGATCGCTTTTTAGAAAATGCCGAATATGATCTTGATCAAACCCTGTGTACACAGGTTTATCAAACTCGATCCTTGACGTTTTATCCTGACCGAGTTCAAGAAATATTTCCCCATATTTTATCTTTAGCAGAATTGAATGTTGTTGCCTATATCGGATTACCTCTGTTTGGACGTTCTGACAAAATTATCGGTCATTTATGTTTACTCCATGATCAACCGATCAAAAATGAAGCCCGAACTCAATCTATGATTCATATTTTTGCCGGACGGGTGGCGGCAGAATTAGAACGAAAACAAGCAGAAGAAGCTCAAAAACAAGCAGAAGCTAAATATAGAAGTATTTTTGAAAATGCAATTGAAGGTATTTTTCAAACTACACCCGATGGTTATTATCTCAGTGCTAATCCAGCCTTAGCAAGAATCTATGGTTATGATTCTCCCGAAGAATTAATCCAACAGCTTACGAACATCTCAGAACAATTATATGTTGATCCGAAACAACGGGAAGAATTTTGCAAAATCATGACAGAACAAGGTCAAATTTCGGGATTTCAATATCAAGTTTATCACAAAGATGGGGAGGTAATTTGGATTTCTGAAAATAGTCATTCTGTCTATGATAATCACGGCAATATTTTATATTATGAAGGAACGATAGAAGATATTACCCAACGGAAACAAGCCGAAGAAAAGTTACTTTATAATGCCTTTTATGATGAACTCACGACCTTACCTAATCGATCTTTATTTATTGATCGGTTACAACAATCTTTAGCCCATGCTCAACGCCGTTCTGATGCTTTATTTGCTGTTTTATATATTGATTTAGATCGGTTTAAAGTGATCAATGATAGTTTAGGGCACGCCGTTGGTAATCAACTCTTAGTCGAGTTAGGTCAACGACTGATGAATACAGTCCGAGACGGGGATACGGTCGCCCGTTTAAATGGAGATGAATTTGCGGTTTTAGTTGAAGATATTCAAGATGTTCAAGACGCTACTCAAATTGCTGAACGCATTTCAATGATATTAGCCCAACCCTTTCAACTGGAACAACAGGAAGTTTTTACCAGTGCTAGTATTGGGATTACGTTTAATTTTCAAAGTACCGGACGCCTCTATGAATCTGCTGAAGAATTACTGCGAGATGCCGATACAGCGATGCGTCATGCCAAATATTTAGGACAGGGATCTCCTCAACTTTTTGATCAACGAATGCAGAAAAATTTCCGCAGTCGATTGCAATTAGAAACGGATTTAAGACGGGCAATTGAACGGAAAGAATTATTATTAAATTATCAATTAATTGTTTCATTAGTAACGGGAGAAATTGCCGGATTTGAAGCATTAGCCCGTTGGAATCATCCGCAACGGGGTTTAGTTTCTCCCGTACAATTTATTCCTTTAGCTGAAGAAACGGGGTTAATTGTTCCTATTGGAGAATGGGTTTTAAAAACTGCCTGTGAACAAATGCGTCAGTGGCAACTTGAGCATTTAATTAATAATACTGTAACCATGAGTGTGAATGTCGCTGGCCGACAATTTTCTCAACTCAAACTCGTTAATATGATTCAAGAAGTTTTAGAGGAAACAGGTTTAGAGGCTAAAAATTTGCGATTAGAAATTACTGAAGGGGTGATTATGGAGCATTTTGAATCAGCAACTACTCAGTTACAAGAATTGCGAGATTTAGGGATTCAATTATCGATTGATGATTTTGGTACAGGATATTCTTCCTTAAGTCGGTTACAACAATTTCCCATTGATATTTTAAAAATTGATCGCTCTTTTGTTAGTCCATTAGGAAGTAAAGTTGAAAATCGAGAAATTGTAGAAACAATTATTAATTTAGCGGTGAATTTGAAAATGAGTGTGGTTGCTGAAGGGGTGGAAACCTTGGAACAAATCTTAGAATTAAAGCAATTAGGCTGTCATTATGGACAGGGATATTTCTTTTCTCGTCCTTTAGATACTGAGGGAATTAGACAGTTAATTCTTAATCATCAATTTAAGTATTTATAGTCTTTTTGGTGAAAATGCGATCGCTATTAGTTGTGTTAAAAAACGAAACTCAACAAAATGATTAAATTTAGATTTCAGCCACTGCCCAACTATGATATTGATCTTGGCGTTTTAGATAAGATACTAATGGCCCTGTATCCAATAAGATCTTATTTCTCATTTTTTACCAATTCCCCTGTAAATACTTTTTATTGGTAGAAAGGTCAGAATGGCCACCTTCTAAACAACCTGCAAACTCTTGAGCAGCTTCATAGGCTGAAATCGGTTGTTGTTCTTCTTCTGGATGTTGAATTTCTTGTTTTTGGGCTTTAAAATGCAAAAATTCAATAAAACTAATCACTTCCTCCTGTTGTTGAAGTGATAAGGTTTTAATCATCTCGATAATGGCTTCTGCTTGAGTGATTGTTTGAGTCATAATATAAATTAGAATACTTATGAATAGAACTTAGCCTAACTATCTAATTTATTATAACCCAAGTTTAAATATGTGGATTTTTCCCTTGATAATTAAGGGCTTTACTATTTTTCTATTTAAGTATTTATAGCAGGGAACAGGTAATAGGCAATAGGCAATAGGCAATAGGCAATAGGCAATAGGCAATAGGCAATAGGCAATAATGAAAACACAAAAAAACGCCCTCCTTTTGGAGAGCGTTTTAATCATTTAAGTCAAGAACTAAGCGTTAACTTTAGGAGCAACTAAAGCTACAGGAATAGATTCACCCGAAGCTAAATCTAACGGGAAGTTGTGGACGTTGCGTTCGTGCATTGCCTCAATCCCTAAGTTGGCGCGATTGATCATATCAGCCCAGGTATTAATCACTCGACCCTCTGCATCCAGTAAGGATTGGTTGAAGTTAAAACCGTTCAGGTTGAAAGCGAAGCAAGCCACCGCTAGGGATGCACACCAGATGCCGACCACGGGCCAAGCACCTAAGAGGAAGTGCAAGCTACGGCTATTGTTGAAGCTGGCGTATTGGAAGATTAAACGTCCAAAGTAACCATGAGCCGCAACGATATTGTAGGTTTCTCCTTCTTGACCGAATTTGTAACCGCAGTTTAAAGATTCGTTTTCGGTCGTTTCACGAACTAAAGAAGAAGTCACTAACGAGCCGTGCATCGCAGAGAACAAAGCGCCACCAAAAATACCGACCACACCCAACATATGTAGGGGGTGCATTAAAACGTTATGTTCGGCTTGCAGGACGATCATAAAGTTGAAAGTGCCGGAAATTCCCAGGGGTAAACCGTCCGAGAAAGAACCTTGACCGATGGAATAAACCAGCAACACCGCAGTAGCAGCCGCCACAGGAGCACTGTAGGCAACAGCAATCCAAGGTCTCATCCCTAAACGGTAGGAGAGTTCCCATTCCCGACCCATGTAGCAGAAGATACCGATCAGGAAATGGAAGACGATCAGTTGGTAAGGGCCACCGTTATAAAGCCATTCATTCAAGTTAGCGGCTTCCCAAATAGGATAGAAGTGCAGACCAATCGCATTGGAACTAGGCACAACCGCCGCCGTGATGATGTTATTCCCGTATAGCAGTGAACCGGAAACAGGTTCGCGGATACCGTCGATATCAACCGGAGGTGCGGCAATGATCGCGAGAATGAAACAGATGGTGGCAGTTAGTAGGGTTGGAATCATCAGAACGCCAAACCAGCCTACATATAAGCGGTTTTCGGTACTGGTGATCCAGTTACACAACCGTTCCCAGAAGTTTCCTTGTGACTGACGTTGAATCGTAGTTGTCATCGGAGTTATGTATTGCGTATGTATTTGTCGAGGTTCGATATATGGTTGCTTGGTTTTACAACCATATAGTTATATTACTTTGCTCTTTAGAGTTTGTCTAGGGGTTTTAGATAATATATTGTTTATTATTTGTATAAATAAATAACATAAGCTAATATATGTGGCACGAGAAGCAGAGGACGGAAGAATTCTGATTCCACAATGATTAAATTCAGATTTCAACAGCCCTGATTAAATTAATCATTTCATGCTGATTTTGGGGATAAATTCTAAAATCACTTTTTCTCTTTCCAAATTCAGCTATGTTTGAGATAGTATTGTTCCCTATTCCAGTTTTTACTGTTATGTCTATAACTGAAAAAAATTTATCTCAAATCCCTGGAAACCCTTTCAACAGTCTGCGAAAAGCGGATGAACTGTGGACGGGGTTAAAAAATAATAGTCTTCCCCTTCCCAATACCGTTAAACAAGACTTTCAACAGTTGGAAACGGTGGATTATGATGTTCTTATTTGTGGGGGAACTCTAGGCATTTTAATCGGTACAACCTTAGCGATGAAAGGGTGGCGAGTAGCAGTATTAGAACGCGGTAAACTGCGAGGACGGGAACAAGAATGGAATATTTCTCGGAAGGAATTAGAGATTTTTATTGACTTAAATTTACTCTCTGAAGTAGAATTAAAAACAGCGATCGCAACGGAATATAACCCCGCCCGTTTGAGCATTCAGAATGCTGATGATATTTGGGTTAAAGATGTTCTTAATATTGGGGTTGATCCCGTTTATTTATTAGAAACCCTCAAAAATCGGTTTTTAGAAGCTGGAGGAATTTTATTAGAAAATACCGCTTATAAATCGGCTATTATTCATCCTGATGGCGTGGCGGTAAATGTAACCGAAATTCATTCCCCTCGCCTTACAGGAGAGGGGTTAGGGGAGAGGTCAAACATCTTAAGAACCCGTTTATTAATGGATGCAATGGGTCATTTTTCTCCCATAGTTCGACAAGCCAGACAAGGACAAAAACCCGATGCAGTGTGTTTAGTAGTGGGAACCTGTGCAACGGGTTATCCTAATAATAAAACTGGCGATATTTTTGCCTCCTTCACTCCTTTAGAAAATCAATGTCAATATTTCTGGGAAGCCTTTCCCGCCAGAGACGGGAGAACAACTTATTTATTTACCTATTTAGATGCTGACCCGCAACGATTTAGTTTAGAATGTTTGTTTGAAGATTATTTTAAACTGTTACCCCAATATCAACAGATTCAACTGAATCAATTAACCTTTAAACGGGCGTTATTTGGGTTTTTTCCTTGTTATAAAAATAGCCCGTTAAAAATGCCTTGGAATCGTGTTTTTGCCATTGGAGATAGTAGCGGAAATCAATCTCCGTTAAGTTTTGGCGGATTTGGGGCGATGGTGCGTCATTTACAACGGTTAACGAATGGTATTGATCAAGCGTTAACAACGGATCAATTAAGTCAAAATGCTTTATCTTTATTACAACCCTATCAACCGAGTTTATCGGTAACTTGGTTATTTCAACGGTCGATGAGTGTGGGGGTTGAACAAACCATTAACCCGGAACAAATTAATCAGTTATTAGCAACGGTATTCCAAGAAATGGAACAATTGGGAGAACCGATTTTAAAGCCTTTCTTGCAAGATGTGGTGAGGTTTTCCGCCTTAACTCAAACCTTATCCAAAACGGCGATTAATCATCCCGGTTTAATTTTTAAAATTATTCCCCAAGTGGGATTAATTAGTTTAATTGATTGGACAATTCACTACTGGAATTTAGGGATTTATACAGGTTTATATCCGTTTGCAAAAACCCTAAAACCTGCGTTCCAAAAATTACCACCTTCTTCTCAATACTATTATGATCGTTGGTTAGAAGCTTGGCAATATGGGTCAGGACAGGATTATGATTAAACACACCAAACCAATTATTGTAGGGTGCGTAAGCGATCAGCGCACGCACCATCAATATTGTTATTTAATCAAACCAACATTGTTATAGTGCTACGCGCAAGGGAACAGGGAACAGGGAACAGGGAACAGTTATTTAATCAAGTTTAAGGTGCGTGCGCTTTGCTTACGCACCCTACATTTAAAAGGGGTTAAATGACTCCCAAACTGGATAATCCTAAAATCACACCCGCCCCTAAAATATGACCAAAACTTGTGGTTGCTAAAACCGCAGGTAAGCCAAACCCACCGAACATATTCGATGAGGGTAATTGAGGGCCAGCATTAGGCTGTTGGATGGAGAATTTACCAATGGCGATCGCTACAATATTGCACAAAATCATTACAATGGCGATAGTGGGACTCCAGGCGTGAGTAACGGGAGTGTTAGTAGCGGCGGCTAAAAGCATCATGGAAATATCTCCTAAAGTTTTTTAAACTGTAGCCAATGGAAATTAATCGTTATAGCTAAGATGTTGTACCAAACAACGGGAATTCATTTTCATCCTTGTAGCAATACTTAACATTTTCTGATTAAAATTGCTATCCTAGTTTAAAGAAACGGCCCGACTCCGAGAAACCATAGATTTTAATATGACTGAACAGCAAACCCGCATCTGTATCCTTGGTGGAGGCTTTGGTGGACTCTACACCGCCTTACGTTTGAGTCAACTTCCTTGGGAAAAATCGCAACAACCGGAAATTGTTCTGGTGGATCAGAATGACCATTTTTTATTTTTACCTCTGTTGTATGAACTGCTAACGGATGAATTGCAAGCTTGGGAAATTTCTCCAGCTTTTGAAGATCTGTTAAAAGATACAAATGTGCGGTTTTGTCAAGGTGTTGTCAGTGAAATTGATATTGAAACTAGACAGGTTAAACTGCAAAATAATCCGCCCATCTCTTATGATTATTTAGTTTTGGCTATGGGGGGAGAAACGCCTTTAGATCAAGTTTCTGGAGCCAAAGACTATGCAATTCCCTTCCGAACTATTGCGGATGCTTATCGTTTAGAAGAACAGTTGCGACGGTTAGAAACCTCGGATCAAGATAAAATTCGGGTAGCAATTGTTGGAGGGGGTTATAGTGGCGTAGAATTAGCTTGTAAATTAGCTGATCGCTTAGGAACAAAAGCCCGGATTAGAATTATTGAACAAGCGGAGGAAATCTTAAAAACCTCTCCCGAATTTAATCGAGAAGCGGCTCAAAATGCCTTGTCTGATCACCAAGTTTGGATTGATTTAGAAACCACTGTAGCAGCAATTGAAGAGAATAATATTTCTCTGGAATATCGAGGTCAAATTGATCAGATTCCGGTTGATATTGTATTGTGGACGGTAGGAACAAAAGTTTCTCCTGTGGTGCGATCGCTTCCTCTCAAACAAAATCAACGGGGTCAAATTGTCACCACATCAACCTTACAAGTGATTGATCATCCTGAAATTTTTGCATTAGGTGATTTAGCAGATTGTAAAGATGCAGAAGGTCAAACCATTCCAACAACAGCCCAAGCCGCTTTTCAACAAGCAGATTATACCGGGTGGAATCTGTGGGCATTATTAACAAAAAGACCGTTATTACCCTTCCGATATATTAATTTAGGGGAAATGATGACATTAGGAATTGATAACGCCACCTTAACAGGTTTAGGGATTAAATTAGACGGTCAATTTGCCCATTTAGCCCGACGGTTAATGTATTTATATCGTTTCCCAACCTTAGATCATCAAATTCGAGTTGCGGTTAATTGGATCACGCGACCGTTACAGGATTTATTAATTTCAATGGATCAAAAAATGGGAGATAGAGAATAACTCATATTCCGTTGTTGCGCTTGAGCGCATCTTAAATTTAATATTCTACACCAACAAACCGGGTTTATTTGACACTCCCTGCGCTGAAGCGGCAGGGATTCTACATTCTACGTCAGAATTTGCTCTAACAGGTTTTCACCAATTAGAGTAGAGACTCCAACTCCTGTAGCGTTAATTCGGGAATGCCCTTCCCTATTTTTAGCTGAATTCAAAATATTTTTAGCAGCGTTTATATCTCTATGAAGTTCGCACCCGCAACGACAAATATGGGTGCGAGTTGATAGAGATTTTTTAACGATTACCCCACAATTACTGCATTTTTGCGAAGTGTAATGGGGTGGAACAGCAATCGCTAATTTATCAAATTTAGCCGCAAAATATTCTATCCATTGTCGAAACAAATACCATCCTGCATCACTAATTGACTTAGCTAAACAGTGGTTTTTAACCAGATTTCTAACACTTAAATCTTCGTAGACGACTACATCGTTTGATGTGCATACGTTACGCGCAATTCTCTTGGCGTGTTCATTCCGTTGTCTACTTACTTTTAAGTGTTTTTTGGCGTAAATTTTTCTGGCTTTCCGTCTTCCCGATGAACCTTTAACCTTTTTGTAAATTTCTCTCTGAGATTTTTTAATAGAGTTTTCTGCTTTCTGGTGAAACTTAGGATTGGGTTCTTGATACCCGTTAGAATCTGTATAGAAAGATTCTATGCCAACATCAAGTCCAATTTCCTTTCCAGTTTTCGGTTGAACATCGGTGACGGCAATATTAAGACAGAACTGGCAGTAATATCCATCAGCACGACGGAGAAGTCTAACTCGTTTAATAGACTTAACTGGGTATTGATGGATATCCCATTTTCCCAGAAGTTTAAGCTCACTAATCCCTTTTTTGTCAGTTATCGTGATTCGTCTTTTAGTTGGATTAAGCACCCAACCCGACGTTTTATATTCAACAGAACGGCAATCTTTCTGGAAACGAGGATATCCTTTCTTTCCAGTTTTTTTGGATTTACAATTTTCGTAAAAACGAGAAATTGCCAACCATGCTCGTTCCGCAGCAGCTTGTACTGCCATTGAGTTTAGGTCTTTGACAAAAGTGAACTCCGAACGAAGTTCTGTAGAATACTTATTTAAAGCAAATCGATCAATTTTGGTATCTTTAGGTGCGTCCATCCAGTAACGAATTGACTTGTTTCTGATGAACTGTACCGTTTTAATCGCTTCATCAATCGCTCTGCACTGATGGGGCTTTGCTTTAACTTTGTATTCGAGAACTATCATTGATTCGACCTCTCAATGGGTTGTTTGCTTGCTACTATCAACCTTAACACAGTAAACTGATTTTGTCGATTAAAACAAGGAAACAACCAAAAATGAAGCTAAAGGCTATAGATTACAAGCATTACAACCATTCAGTCGGATTGGCTTGTGTTCATATCGTCTGGATTCCAAAAAGAAGAAAGCGTGTGCTAATTGGAGATGTAGCAACACGCTGTCGGGAGATATTTTATGAATTGGCAATTGAGAAAGAATGGGAAATTAAAGCATTAGAAATAGCTCCTGATCATATTCACTTGTTTATCTGCCATCAACCTGATTACGCCATTAGTCAGATTGTGCAAGCTTTTAAAGGGAGATCATCACGTTATTTAAGAAGAGAATTTCCTCATTTGTTAAAACTTCCTAGTCTATGGACTCGCTCATATTTTCATACTACTGCTGGTAGTGTTAGCTCTAAAGTTATTATGGAATATATTAACGATCCTCATCACAATACGCATTAACACACAGGCGCTTAAAAGCGCTGCTTGCCTTCATCCATGAGCTAAAGCTGCATGGTTTTCGGCTGCGTCAATAATAAACCCGGCTTACCCCTAATTAACTTTGAGTGACAACTTCTTTTTCCTGAGCTAAAAACTTCTCTAATTCTGTTAACGCATTAGAATTAATTGCCCTTGTTTGGTGAATCTGAAGCTTGGATAAATACGGTTGAGTATTTACCCTTTTAAAAATGGGTTTGGTGCGTGCGCGTTGCTTACTTATCCTACTTATAGTTTCTAATATTATCCATTGCGCTTTTATACCCATCCTCATTACCTTGTTGTCGAAACAGTTGCGCCGATTTTTCCCAGTCTCCCCTCGCTTTTCGTTTATCTCCAACCATATAGAAAGCATTACCCCGACCTGTGTAAGCATAAGCATTATTAGGATCAATTTTAACAGCCTTATCGTAATCAGATATCGCCCCTTGATAGTCTTTTAAATTATAGCGAGCACTACCCCGATGAATATAAGCAAGAGCATTATTAGGATCAATTTTAAGAGCCTTATTGTAATCAGATATCGCCCCTTGATAGTCTTTTAAATGAACGCGAACAATACCCCGATTGACGTAATAATTGGCATTAGTAGGATCAAGTTTAAGAGCCTTATCGTAATCAGATATCGCCCCTTGATAGTCTTTTAAATCAGAGCGAATACCAGCCCGACCTGTGTAAGCATAAGCATTATTAGGATCAATTTTAAGAGCCTTATCGTAATCAGATATCGCCCCTTGATAGTCTTTTAAATAATTGCGAATACGAGCCCGATTGATGTAATAATGAGCATTATTAGGATCAATTTTAAGAGCTTTATCGTGATCAGATATCGCACCTTGATAGTCTTTTAAATCATACCGAACAACACCCCGACTGACGTAAGCAAGAGCATTATTAGGATCAATTTTAAGAGCTTTATCGTAATCAGATATCGCCCCTTGATAATCTTTTAAATTATAGCGAATAAGACCCCGACTGACGTAAGCATAAGCATTATTAGGATCAATTTTAAGAGCCTTATTGTAATCAGATATCGCCCCTTGATAGTCTTTTAAATTACTGCGAACAAGACCCCGACCGTAGTAAGCATTAGCATAATTAGGATCAATTTTAAGAGCTTTATCGTAATCGGATATCGCCCCTTGATAGTCTTTTAAATCATACCGAACAGCAGCCCGATTGACGTAAGCAATAGCATAATTAGGAGCAATTTTAAGAGCTTTATCGTAATCAGATATCGCCCCTTGATAGTCTTTTAAATTATCGCGAACAAGACCCCGATAAACATAAGCATTTGCGTTATCAGAATTAACGTTGATAACCTTAGTAAAATCATCAAGAGCAGCGCGATAATTGCCTTGACTAAAATTAGCAGCACCTCTAGCATAGTAATCATCAGCCGTGCTAGGATTATTCAGGTTAGCAACTCGGCTCTTAGCCGTATTATTAACCGTAACCGTTGTATTTCCTTGACGGATTTGGGGTTTGAGGGCGATAAAAGTATTAATCGGAATTGCAGAATTAATCCCCGTTTTGACGTAAATAAATTGTCCCGTAGGTTGACCATTACTATCATAAACCGGACTCGGTTCTGGATTCCCCCGTCCATGAATTCCAATCACTCGCCCTTCACTATCAAATACAGGGCCACCACTCATCCCAGACCATGTTAAGGCGCTATAATTGATGGTGTAGCCGCCGGGTTTGCGTTGGGGTATACTGGTAATTGCCCCTTGGGTAAATTGGGGTTCTCGTTCGACTCCTGAACGTCCACCTAACCCCGGAAATCCATAAACCCAGATAAATGTTCCCTCGATAAGTTGATTAGAGTCGCCTAAAATAGCGGCGGAATAGTTATCAGAAGTGGTAAAGGTTAGAATTGCTAAATCCGGGCTACTCTCGTTAGTTTGGAAGGGTTGGACAAAGTTAGCGGTATAGGTTTTGCGTTGAGAGGTGGTAATATTATAAGATCGGTTAGTATTGCAATTGTTAACAAAAGTTTCGCGCCCACAAACGACATGATGATTGGTTAAAACCGTGTAGGTATTGCCATCTTTCGCAATAATTACCCCAGTTCCGCCACCGCTATCACTATTAATTTGGACGGTAACGGGAACAGCAATTTGGTAAACTTCCTCACCCGTTTTAGCATGAACCGCCACGCTTTGACTAATAACAATAGCCGCAACGGTAGCGCTTCCGGTTAATAGATGGGCGAGTGAATCAAAACCCCTGGTCAGTGCCATAATTATTAATCCGTGATGGTCGAATCCTTTATTAAGGATTATTCTAACTCAACCGTTCCAGAATTGCATCAGTATTTTCACTGAATATGAGTGTTATTAATATTTCGCCTAACCCTACGGGTGATTGAAATCTAAAACATCTTCATAAATTTCTGATACCTGACAAGTGAAATTAATACTTTCTAATTGTATTTGCTCATTTTGTTGATAGGTAAACAATACCCAACGCCCCTCTTGATTTTGTCTAAAACATTCTATATTAATTTTATTTTGACTAATTAATACATATTCTTGTAAGGTTTCAATCTGTCGATAGTCGGCAAATTTATCCCCCCGATTAAATGCTTCCGTTGACGGAGATAATACCTCAATAATTAAACTGGGATATTGTTTAAAATAACCATTATTTCGATCGCGGGAGTCGCAAGTTACCATAACATCAGGATAATAATAACTATCGGCAGTTTTAATATGAACTTTCATATTTCCCGTATAAACACGACATCCTTGACCGCGTAAGTGATTTTTAAATAAAGCAATCAAATTCCCAGAAATCGTATCATGAGCATCACTTCCCCCCACCATTGCATAGACTTCTCCCCGAATATATTCATGGCGAATCGGGCTAATTTTTTCGCCTTCGAGATAATCTTCATGGGAAATTTTATAATCAGAAGGATTAACAATCATAATTAAAATACCACCAAACCGAATTCCATTATAACTCAATCTAAATAGTTTCGGGAGCTTCCAAGGGTGAAATTTCAAATCGTTGAATGTTTTCCATCAGAATTTTTGATAATACGCGATCGCTATTCCATGATTAAATAATAAATATAGCAATCCTAGCAGTAGAGCTTATAGCAATCCTAAATATGACTAATTCGCAGAATTCTACAATGGAAAAACCCCGTGTTATTTTTTTAGATGCTGTTGGTACGTTATTTGGAGTCCGCCATAGTGTAGGGGAAGCTTACCGAATTATTGCTGATCAATTTGGGGTAAAAGCCGAAGCCAAAATTTTAGATCAAGTCTTTTTTCAATGTTTTTTAGCTTCTCCGAGTATGGCATTTCCAGGAGCCGATCCGGGTGAAATTCCACAATTAGAATTTGAGTGGTGGAAAGCGATCGCTGAACAAACCTTTAAAATTGTTGGACTCTATGATAATTTTACAGACTTTTCCGCTTTTTTTCAAGCCTTATACAGTTATTTTGAAACCGAAAAACCTTGGTTTGTTTATCCTGATGTTCCACCGCAATTAAAATATTGGCAAGAACAAGGAATAGAATTAGGGGTATTATCCAACTTTGATTCTCGATTATATCCGGTTTTAGAAGCCTTAAATTTAGCTGATTTTTTCCAAACTGTGACAATTTCCACAGAAGTAGGAGCCGCAAAACCCAGTTCTGAAATCTTTAAAATTGCTTTAAATAAACATCAATGTTCACCGGAAGAAGCTTGGCATATTGGTGATAGTTTAAAAGCCGATTATCAAGGGTCAAAAGCTCTAGGAATACGCGGAATTTTAGTGCATCGAGAGCAAGCCCCCAAAGGGATTTTAGATGAATATGAAAGTTTAGAACAAATTCAGATATCCTAAATAAATGATTTGTTCAAAATATAGAACCCCTCCCAACCCTCCCCTTAGTAAGGGGAGGGCTAGGGTGGGGTCAAGAGGACTAAAAATTATACAATTGATTTAGGATTGCTACAAAAAACAGGAGTTAGGAAACAGTGGAATATCATCGGAAAACCCAAGAAGAACCTGTTCAAAATCTTTCGTTTCGGGAGTGTTCATGGCCCTTTTGGCCCGTTGTCCCCATTTATCCCTACGGTCAACGGCGAACCCTCCGCACAGAAGTTGTTCCCAATACTATTTGGACATTTGAGCAAGTACAGGGAATTCTGTATGTTGTGGTTCCCATTCGGATGACGGTGGTGAAACTTGACCAGGGGGGTTTGTTGGTTTATGCTCCCGTTGCTCCTACCGCAGAATGCCTTCGTTTAATGAGAGAATTAATTGCTGAATATGGGGATATAAAATATATTATTCTGCCAACTATTTCAGGAATTGAACATAAGGTTTTTGTTGGCCCCTTTGCTCGAAAATTTCCCCAAGCTCAAGTTTTTGTAGCCCCCGGACAGTGGAGTTTTCCGATTAATTTACCTCTAAGTTGGTTAGGTTTACCGTTAAAACGGACTTATATTCTGCCCCAGAATAGTCAAAAAACGCCCTTTGCTGATGAATTTGACTATCGAATTTTAGGGCCGTTAGCGTTAGGAGTTGGACGGTTTGCAGAAGTGGCTTTTTTCCATCGGCGATCGCAAACGCTATTAGTAACCGATACTATTGTTTCTATTCCTGACACTCCTCCAACTATTGTACAACTCGATCCCTATCCGTTACTATTTCATGCGAAAGATGATACTTTTCATAAAGTAGAAAATAATGAAACCACCCGTCGCCGAGGATGGCACAGAATCTCGTTATTTTCCTTTTATTTTCGTCCCAGTGTATTAGATACCGTAGAATTGCGTGATGCGTTTCGAGAATCTTGGCAAGCACCCGACCGTTCTAAAAAAGCTTATTTTGGGATTTATCCGTTTAAATGGAAACCGAATTGGCAACAATCTTTTGAGGCGTTAAGGGGAAATGGACGGTTATTTGTCGCCCCCATTTTACAAACTTTAATTTTAAATCGCGCTCCCGAAGAAACATTAATTTGGGCAAATCAAGTATCTGAATGGGATTTTAACCGGATTATTCCTTGTCATTTTGATTCCCCAATTAGGGCAACACCGAACCAATTTCGGCAGGCGTTTAATTTTTTAGAAAAAAATAGTAATAATAATTTATTGCCTCAAGAAGACTTTGAGTTATTATTAGAAATTGATGATATTTTAAATAAATTCAAGATTACACCCCCATCTAAACCTAAAATTTAAAGCGATCGCATCTTAAATTTTAAAGGATGCGATCGCTCAACTTCAACAGGTTATTAATATTCCTGAGACTTCAATTTGACTTAAATCGATCATAATTGATCAGAGCTCAATCTCATCGGTACTTATCCTGTGACACTAGGTCAATGGTTCGGCTTTAGCACAATTCTCTGTGCCATCTATATTCTCTGGCAAGTTCGACAAGCCTTGTTACTTGTCTTTGCTGCAATTGTTTTAGCAACTGCCCTGAATAAATTAGCTCGATGGATACAACGTTTTGGAATTAAACGCTCTTGGGCTGTATTGTTTTCTTTTAGTTTACTGATTCTAGTATTTGTAACAGTGTTCTTCTTAGTTGTTCCTCCTTTATTTGACCAATTACAAGAACTTGCTACACGAGTTCCTAGAGGGTTAGAACGAGGATTACAACGGCTAAATCTCTGGATTAATTACTTAAAAACTAATCTTCCAGGTGAGTTTTGGCAAGATTTATTTCAAGTTGATTTACAAATTAACTCCCTAATTCAACAATTACAACGCATAGGAAATCCTTTAATTGGAGGCGTTGGGGCTTTTGTAGGAAATACATTAGGCGGACTTCTCAGCTTTTTATTAGTTCTAGTTTTAACGATCATGTTATTAGCTGATCCTCCGGCTTACCGCAGAGCCTTTATTCAACTTATTCCTTCATTTTACCGTCAACGAATGACGGGGATTTTAGATCAATGTGAAGTGGCGTTAGGCCTATGGGTTGTTGGGGCATTAATTGATATGAGTGTTGTGGCAGTTTGTAGTTTAACGGGGCTTTTAGTCTTACAAGTTCCTTTAGCCTTTGCGAATGCCATATTAGCCGGATTTCTCAACCTTATTCCCAATATTGGCCCCACCTTAAGTGTGATTCCGCCGATGGCAATTGCTTTATTAGAAGATCCTTGGAAAGCGGGGTTTGTTTTTATCTTATATTTTCTAATTCAACAAGCCGAGAGCAATTTTTTAATGCCTTATTTAATGGCGCAACAGGTTTCCCTGTTACCCGCAATTACATTACTGTCTCAAGGATTTTTCCTCACCTTTTTCGGGTTTTTAGGTTTACTTTTAGCTTTACCTTTAACCGTTGTGGGACAAGTCCTAGTCCAAGAAATATTAATTCGAGATATTCTTGATCGTTGGGAACAATAAGTCTCTACAATTTAGAAAGGGTAAAAAATACAGAAAATATTCTAAAACCGCTTGTTAAAAACTGATGAAAACCATTGCTGAAATTAACGATAAAATTCTTCAAAATCGTGCAGTTGTTTGGACGGTAGAAGAATTAAAATCCAAAGTCACCCCCGACAATATCCCCCAACTGGCTCAAGAGATCGATGTAATTACCACCGGAACCTTTGAACCGATGGAAGCCTCCGGCGCTGTGATTAACTTAGGTCATACCGATCCCCCAATTAATATTAAAACCTGTTGGTTAGATGGGGTTCCCGCCTATAGTGGATTTGGGGCTGTTGATCTTTATCTGGGTGCGACTCAAATGATTGAAGACTCGGAAGAGCCCTGTGAACGCGGTGGAGGTCATGTCATTGAAGATTTAATCGCCGGAAAATCGATTAATCTCAAAGCATCAGGAGTTGTTTCTGACTGCTATCCTCGGAGTTCCTTTGAAACCACAATTACCCGTGATACGATTAACCAATTTTACTTATTTAATCCTCGAAATCTCTATCAAAATTTTATTGTTGGAGTCAATGGAGGCGATCACCCGCTTTATACTTATCTGGGCCCTCTACAACCCTATTTAGGAAATGCCGTTTATTCTAATCCCGGTGCTATCGGCCCGTTATTTAATGATCCTGATTTACAACTGATTGGAATTGGTACTAAAATTTTTATGGGGGGAGGAATTGGCTATATTACTTGGGAAGGAACCCAACATTTTCCCCTGCAAAAACGGTTAGAAAATCGCACTCCTATCGGCCCTGCGGCGACTTTAGCCTTAATTGGAGATGCGAAACAAATGAATTCCTATTGGGTACGGGGTTGTTATTTTAAAAATTATGGCCCTTCATTAATGTTAGGGGTGGGAATTCCTTTACCTGTTTTAAATGAAGATGTCATTACTCATTGTGCAGTTTCCGATCAAGATATTGTCGCTCCTGTGATTGATTTTTCCATTCCTCGACGGGTTCGCCCTACCTTTGGTTTAGTGACCTACAGTCAACTGAAAAAAGGCAAAATTTCCATCGAAGGAAAAATGGTGAGAACTGCACCTTTAGTCAGTATTTCTCGTTCCCGTGAAATTGCCCAAGAGTTAAAAAAATGGATTGAATCGGGTACTTTTACCCTGACAGAACCCGTTGCCAGCCTTCCCCAAGATCGATCTTTTCTTCCCCAAAATGTTTGGGGTTCTCAAATAAGTTTAGATTGAAACTGTCTTTGAATTACGAATTAAAAATTACGAATATTCCCTTGTAATTCGTAATTCGTAATTCGTAATTCGTAATTAATTAGCTTTCTTCTGTTGAAGATTTCCGTTTTAACGGTTTAGCAATGGGTTCTCGACGGGGAGGGGGCGGAGCCTGATCCGATTGGAATTTGGGTTTATAGGGAGGACGAGATCCCGTGTTAGAGTAACCCTGACCCGGTTGTCTTCTGGGGCCACCTTTTTGGAACGGGGGTTTCCGTCTTTTATTGGGGATCATGCCAATATCATGACTTTCCTGAATTACCAAATAATCTTCTTGCAACTGAACGTGTAAATCCCAGAAATGACCGACGGATCTCATCCCAGCAATTCCTATCAGTTTCAGTTTAAAAAACTTGGGTTTGTCATTATCTTTACGCGGAGCTTGGCGAATTTTAACAATGACATATTTCTCAGCCTCTTGAGATTGATAAACAACCTCACCCCGAATCGAAAAATAGCCCTGCTGAACTTTCGGTAACGCTTCAGTTTTATCCCATGATTCTGCTAATTTAGGTTCGGAAGCAACGGGAGTAGAATCTTCAGTATCGGGTGAGGATTCACTATCGGTTTCGGATTCATCAGATCTGAGGGTTTCGGGTTCCCAAACCCCCATAATTTGAACGTGTAAATTACCCTCTTCTTGACGTGTACGCGGATAAACCACCCAAAGATGATCTTGATCTAAGTCAATATGTTTTTTCACTAAACTCATGACTCGACCTAATAACACCGCATCCAGAAGTTTTCCTTCACTGGTGACTAATGTTCCTTGGGTAAATTGATCCGCAGAGGCGATGTATCGGCCATGAACTAATCCAATTGCTCGATACTGACGGGCTTCACTGGGGGGCGGAATCGGATGTTGCCAAAGCCGCTCTACAGATTCAGAGGATTCCGCCTCTAATTCTACGGTTTCAGCCATCTCAGTCTGACCAGAGACATCAGGAGATGTCTGATCGTCACTAGGGGGAACAGGAGGCGTTTCTGAAGCACTCTCTGGTTCTGGTGGTGCTTCTGGCGTTTCTGGTGTTTCTAGCGTTTCTGGTGTTTTTGGCGTTTCTGGCGTTTCTAAGATTACACTTTCACTTTCGTTCGGTGAATCTAGGGGGACATCTTTAGACATATTCACGGCCAGCGAGTTGGCTGGAGTTGAGCGGGAAGAACGTTTTGATGCTTTGGATCGATTGGGAGAAGGACTCATAACACCTCTTAGCGGAGACACATCCCTATAGGGAGCGAGGACATGGCTAGTAAAAACCCTTTTTTCCTAAAATTTAGGAAAGGTGAAGGCTTAACACTAAACTTAAGTCACGGATCAACACTATCAGGACATTTCAAGATTTGCACCCCTTCTTAAGGAAGAGGAAGCTGTACGGGCGCATTTACCGAGAGTGTTCTTACAAACAACCTGGATAAATTTGCCCCTACTTAGAAACCGTAGCTTATTGTTCAATGATGTCAGAAAATGTTGTGATCCAGATTTGAGTGCTTAAGCTGCCATCACAGCCTATTCTACTGAATCCCAATGCAGAACAGGCAAATCCGTAGGCTTTCTACATCAACTGTTATTGTTCGGGTAATTAACCTGGACAGAACTAAACATACTGAGTCTGTACGGGTTCTGTTAACATATAAGCTGCAAGGAAATTGGCCTCATTAGGGCAGGATTGGGTTTCATGGTAGATAAACGTCGTGGATTTATTGGTGTGGTGTTGGTGTTAGCTGTAATCGCCTTTGTGGGATTTTCTATGGGGCCACTGATTAGTGGGATTGTGGAAAACAATCAGTCGAAACGACAACCCGCTCCAACACCGACGCAATCGGCTCAAACAAGTCAGCAATCGGATTTACAAGCTCAAGCTCGCGGTTATGAGTTGGTGTTGCAGCGAGAACCCGATAATGAAACCGCCTTGAAGGGTTTATTGCAAGCTAAGTTAGAACTGATTCGGTTTAAACAAGCCGAGATTAAGGATGTGATCGAACCCTTAGAGAAACTGGCGAAAAAACATCCTGAAGATACGCGCTACAGTGTGCTGTTGGCACAAGCGAAAGCGTATACCGGAGATCAAGAGGGAGCAGCCCAAACCTATCGCACGGTTTTAGCGAGTAAACCGGGAGATATTCAAGCGTTACAAGGTTTAGTGAATCTCTTTTTAGAACAAAAACGTCCTGAAGCAGCAATTGGATTATTACAGGATACGCTCAAATCGGCTGCGAATGCCAATCAAACCGTACCGGGTACGATTGATGAAATGTCAGTGCAGTTGATTTTAGGTCAAGTTTACGCCGAAGACAAACGTTATGAGGAAGCGATGGCGATTTACGATGAAGCCATTAAAAATAACGACCAAGATTTTCGCCCTGTTTATGCAAAAGCTTTGATTCTCAAACAACAAGGGAATTCAGAAGAAGCTGAAGCTTTATTTGCTCAAGCTGTTGATTTAGCTCCGGCGGTTTATAAAGATCAAATTCAAAAACAAGCAGGTGGTAGTATTGCTCCGGCTAAGTCGGGTGAACCTGTTTCTCCGAATAATACCCAAACAGAATCCGCACCCGCGACAGAGCTTCCTAAACCTCAGCCATCTACTCCAGAATCGAGTAACTAATTTCCTACAATAGAAAGGAGTAAAAACCTTAATTTTTGTAATGATGAACCTGAAGCGTTTAGGCCATGTTGCCATTTGTGTGAATGATATTGACTCATCAGCAGTGTTTTATCAAAACTTAGGCATGAACTTGGTCTGGAAGGATGCGGACTGGGCGTATTTAAAAGCGGGTGAGGATGGATTGGCTTTACTGAGTCCGGGTTACGATCAAGCTGGCCCCCATTTTGGTTTTGTTTTTAGCGATCGCAGCGAGATGGAAAGCGCCTATCAAGCCTTAAAAGCTCAAGGTGTTCCCGTGAGTGACCTTCATGAACATCGGGATGGTACGGCTTCTTTTTATGGTCGTGATCCTGACGGAAATGGCTTTGAATATCTGTATGAACCCAGTACCTGAGTGCAGAAAGTTTTAACAGAAATAACTTTTGGCTCTGATCAATTCTGAAAAACTATGTTTCAAAAAATCCGACTGGTAAATCGCCGGAGTTCGCTATTTTATGCTTGGGCTGAGGTGGATTGGTGGTTAATGGTTAGCTGTATTAGCCTAACCTTATTTGCGGGAATTATGATCCGCAGTGTGGAATTAAATCAAGGATTAACGGATTGGTGGCAACATTGGGTTACAGGAGCCGTGGGTTTAATCTTAGCCCTGATTTTTTCCCGTTGTCGTTATGAACGTCTGGTCAAGTGGAAATGGGTAATTTATGGCGTTACCAATCTATCTTTGATTGCAGTACAAATTATTGGAACAACCGCATTAGGAGCACAACGCTGGATTAATATTGCCGGGTTTCATGTTCAACCCTCGGAATTTGCCAAAGTCGGAATTATTATTACCCTGGCGGCGTTACTTCAAGAGTTAAGATCCCCAAATTTGGGGGATATGATTCGGATTTTAGCGATCGCTGCGGTTCCTTGGGGATTAGTGTTTATTGAGCCAAATTTAGGAACTTCCTTAGTGTTTGGTGCGATTACCGTTGGCATGATGTATTGGGGTAATATTCATCCGGGATGGTTAATTTTGTTGGTTTCTCCGGTAATCACGGCGATTGTTTTTAATGTGTCTCTCCCGGCGGGAATTGTCTGGGCGATCTTGATGGGTTTTGTCGGGTGGTGGAGTCTTCCCTTACGATGGTTAACTGGCCCTCTAGCTCTATTAGCAAATTTAGGAGCCGGACAATTAAGCCATATTTTATGGAATGTATTGCAAGATTATCAAAAGCAACGGTTAATTGGATTTTTGAATCCTGAACAAGATCCTTTAGGTAGTGGTTATCATTTAATTCAGTCTCGAATTGCAATTGGTTCGGGACAATTATATGGTCGGGGACTCTATCAAGGAACTCAAACTCAATTGAATTTTATTCCTGAACAACATACAGACTTTATTTTTTCAGCCGTTGGGGAAGAATTGGGTTTTATCGGTTGTATTGCAGTATTAGCCCTGTTTTGGTTTATCTGTTTACGCTTAGTGATCATTGCCCAAACTGCTAAAGATTCTTTTGGGTCTTTAATTGTCATTGGGGTATTGTGTATGCTGTTATTTCAGGTGTTTGTTAATATTGGCATGAATATTGGTTTAGCACCCGTCACCGGAATTCCTTTACCTTTCTTGAGTTATGGTCGCTCTGCATTACTGAGTAATTGGATTGCCATTGGCATTGTACAATCGGTAGCGAACCACCGACAGAGGATTAAATTTTAAAAAATTTAACCGTTGATCATTGTAGGGTGTATTGAATAGATTTGATGTTTTTTGTTCTTAAGTTAGAGTTTTTTTAAAATATATGCAGCGATTATTACAAGTCTTTTTCCTGGGTTTTGTACTAGCTAATTTTACAGTTTTTGGATCTCCCAGTCATGCGGTCGCCCAAACTGTCATTACTCAAAATATTCAATGTAAGCCTGATGGCACAACTTTAGAAATGAGAAAATGTGCCGCCGATGAGTATGCGATCGCGGATAAAAAACTCAATCAGACTTATCAAAAACTCATTGGTCAATTATCCCCAGAACGCAAACAACGATTAATTGAAGCTCAACGAGCTTGGATTTCCTTTCGAGACAAAACCTGTCGTTTTGAAGCCAGTGAAGTTTTAGGAGGGTCAGCAGAACCTTTATTTTTAACCCAGTGTTTAACGAAAGTAACTCAACAAAGAGTTCAAGACTTTCAAAACTATTTGGCTGAAATTAAGTAAGGTTTGAGTTTCAATTCCATCCCTAGAGCTAAACAGTATTTTTGGTTCTAGGGTTATATATAGCATTCCTAAATAGGTTGTAATATTTTATCGTAGGGGTTTGGTCTCCAAACCCTCTTTGTACCTGGGTTTGGAGGGACGCCACCCCTACAAAACTTTTTCATAAATCCTACACGGATTGCTATATCTTTTTCCCAAAATAGACACAACTTACACCCAATTTGATTTTAACATTAACAGTCGTAGGGGCGAGGTCACCTCGCCCGTACCAGTCAACAGCTTTCCACGAGGTTAACAATTGATGTCCACCAGTTCAGGGTTAAATTTCCAGATGAATCGAATGCGTAAGATAGGGCCTTCTGTTCTGGGTTTTCTGCTGTTTGCTATCTCGATTTGGGCAATTAGCCAAAAACTAGAACGCTATTCTATTGATGATGTTTTAATCAGTTTATCTAATATTCCTAAAAGTCATCAATCCGGGGCAATTTTCCTGATGTTGATGAGTTATTTAATGACAACAGGTTATGACATTCTAGCATTTAGTTATATTGGTTTTCCACTTCATTATGGCAAAGTAGCCTTGGGTGCTTTTATTAGTTATGCCATTAGTAATAATGTCGGTTTGTCGCTATTAACCGGGAGTGCAGTTCGCTATCGGTTATATTCAGGATGGCGGGTTCCTCCGGGTGTAATTGCTCAAGTGATTGCCTTTGCTAACTTAACCTTTTGGTTAGGATTATTTGGAGTCTGTGGGTTAGTTTTTATCTTAACACCGTTACAAATTCCGAGTATTTTAGATTTACCCTTTGTGTCTGTGCGTCCAGTAGGAATTATCTTTCTCCTGGCGATTGCTGCTTATCTATTCTGGAGTAGTTTCAATCATCAACCGTTGAAAGTTGGAGAATGGGAATTAAATTTTCCTACTGTTGGTCTTTCCCTGGCTTTAATTGCTTTTGCTTCCGTAGATTGGGGGGCGGCTGGAGGCGTTTTATATTTGTTGTTACCCGCAGGGAGCACCTCCTCTTATTTAAGTTGTTTTAGTATTTATTTATTGGCAATGACAGCCAGTATGATTAGTAATATTCCCGGAGGTTTAGGGGTTTTTGAAACCGTTGTTTTAACCTTAGTTTCCCCAGAAGCAAATCCGGCAGAGGTTTTAGCCGCTTTATTAGCCTATCGCGCCGTTTACTACCTGCTTCCCCTGATTATTGCAACCTTATTACTGGGAATTCATGAACTTAAAAAACAGCGATAATATCATTGATTTTAGGTGATTATAATGGTAAAATACAAAAGTTCATTATCTGCTCAAAACTCTGGCTTATCTCTGCTCACCGCTCGAATTTTAGCTCTCGTGGTTACTGCTAATTTTTGTTTGGTGATCTTTGATTTAACTTATATAAGAAATCGTCCATATTATTTAGAATTCAGCCAACATCAAAAGCAATCTCCAAATACACCTAAAAATCAATATATCCAGCAAGTTGATCAACTTGAACAAACTATTAATCAATTTGGAATTGAGTCTCAGCAAGTTAAAATAGCATTAGATAATATTCAGAAATCTAGTTTAGATCTCTTGATTGAAAATCCTCCGTTTCGCGTTCTCAATCCCTATGGAACTTTAGCAGAAATTCAAAAGCGGTTTCAAGGTCATCTCAAAACCAATAATTTTCAGCAAGCTTTAGAAACCTTTTGGAGTCCTGATTCTTTTAATCCCAAAAATTGGAAACAAGAGTTAGATTTTTTTAATCAAGATATTCGGTTTTTAATTTTATTTCATGAACCGAGTTTAACCTACGATATTATTAAAGGAATTGAACCGGATAGACTGACTCAAAATTATTTAATCAAAGTTATAGAATTAAAACTTTATTTAAAAGAGAACGATTTAGATACACCCAAAGC
The DNA here is from genome assembly GCF_900010725.2 of Planktothrix serta PCC 8927. Lineage (NCBI taxonomy): Bacteria > Bacillati > Cyanobacteriota > Cyanophyceae > Oscillatoriales > Microcoleaceae > Planktothrix > Planktothrix serta. Next base: position 342,064 of record NZ_LR734844.1, read on the forward strand.
CCAGGCTTTATTGAAAGAACTTCGACAATTAAGTGCTAATATGATTGATCGAAATTATTTCTTACAATTACAACATAATCTAGGAAGCTTAACAGAAATTAAATATCGAGTTATTGATCATATTTATAGTCGAGATCCAAAATTCACAACTCGACTCACACCGACCCTCAAATTTTTATATAAAATTAGACTCTTAAATTTTTTAGCCCCGGAGTTAATTTGGTCGGATCGATCCTCTAAACAAGCTTTCTATACTTTTTGGAGTTCTGAAAATTTAAAACAATATGGATGGGAAGCAGAATTTCAATTTTTTGAAGATCAAATTCAAGATTTAATGGAATCATTTTATTTTCGACAGTTAGGTATAGATGGCCGATTTGTTAATCGATTTTGGTTAATTGATTTACCTTGGATTACCTTATTTTTCTTGATATTTTTAATGGAAATATACGCCCTTCGCCGTCGTCAACCTGGGTTAACCCTAAAGGAAGCTATTTTAAAATTATGGTATTATTTCTTTTTGTTAATTCCTAAATTATTGTTTTTAAGATTTATTTCAGCAATTTATCATTTGAATCGAGCTAATTTCCCTAGTTTGCAACCAACAATTGATTATTTAAAATTAAAATTTATTTATAGCTTTGCTCAAGAATTAATTCAAGTTTTGGTGAATCAAGGGCTTAATCAAGTTCAATCTTTTGTTAAAAAAGGAACGATTAAAAAGCTAATTGTCAATCCTTCCTCCTCCTATCAATCCCTCGATCTTGTAGACCTGATTCAGGAATCGCAAGCACCGCCAGGAATTCCTAATCGCATTATTGAACTGACAATTACTCAGGTTTTACCCACAATTCATGCTGAATTAGAAGCTTATTTACATTATCAAGTTACTCAATCAATTTATCAATCTCCTATTTATAAAGGATTAAGTAAAATTCCTGGTGTTCGTCATCTTCCCCAACAAGTTGCTAATAGTGTGGCTAAAAAAATTGCGATCGCAATTTCAGAAAACCCCAAAAAATCCCTAGAAGCAGGTAAAAATAAACCGCCAGACTTTATAGCGATGCAATTACAAAAACAATTAACTCAGAAGTTTGTAGATCAATTACGCATTGAATTAAGGAAAGAACAAGTTATTGATGATGTAGAATCGATTTTAGTCAATTGGCTAGAAGGACTAAAATCCAACCAAGTTAAAAATTTAGAAGCAAAATCAAGTATTAAACCCGCTAATTTTGAAGAAATTAAACAGATTCCTCCCGCTCAAAACTAAGCCCTGTTATTAATAATTTTTAACCCAGATTGGTTGCGGGGACTTCCCTTATATCGGTGTCAACTTAAGCCGAAAACCCGTGATTACAGCCGAGATCAGATCCCCCTAAATCCCCCTTAAAAAGGG